>NZ_JBIVBC010000005.1:0-335478 GCF_044745865.1 Streptomyces sp. NPDC086787
CGGTTACATACCGAACCCGGAAGCTAAGCCTCACAGCGCCGATGGTACTGCAGGGGGGACCCTGTGGGAGAGTAGGACGCCGCCGAACAAATATTACGAAAGAGCCCCAACCTCGGTTGAAAAACCGCTGGTTGGGGCTCTTTTGCGTTTGTTAGCGTGGCCGTATGAACAGCGTGGTCAACGGCGAGTATGTGGTTCGGGCGATACAGGCCGACGAATGGCCCGAGGTGAAGGAGCTTCGGCTTCGGGCGCTTCAGGATGCTGTGGCTCACCTCGCCTTTCTGGAGACCTACGAGGACGCGGCCGCGCGGCCCGATGCGTTCTGGCAGGAGCGAGCTCTCGGCGGGGCCGAGGACGCGGCCTCGGTGCGGCAGGTCGTCGCCGTGGCGCCGGGCGGGGAGTGGGTCGGCAGCGTGACCGTACTGATGGAAGAGGCCGGGTCCACGGACTGGGCCGGGTTTCCGGTGGAGCGGCGGCAGGCGCACGTCGTCGGGGTCTACGTGCGGCCGGAACACCGGGGGAACGGGCTGCTCGATGCACTGTTCGCAGCCGGCCTCGCATGGGCGTGGGAGCGCGGAGCGGAGCGGGCACGACTCCTCGTGCACGAGGACAACGGGCGGGCGCGTGCCGCGTATCAGAAGGTGGGGTTCGAGCCCAGCGGGGTCATCGTGCAGCTGGAGAGCGACACGGAGAAGCGGGAGCTGGAGCTGGTCATCGCGCGCGGCTGAAACGTCACACCGGGAGTTCGTGGTGGGGCCAGCGGGTGCGGGCCTGTTCCCGGGAGCGGAGCAGGGCCAGGGTGGGCAGACCGCGGTCCGTGCCGGTGCTCAGCAGCTCGGGGAACTGGGGGAGCGGGGCGACGGCCGCGATGTCGTCCAGGACGAGCGTCAGTGGTGGGTCGAGCCGACCGGAGGATGACCGTTCGGCCATGCGCCGGCCGTGCTCGACCACGCTTGCGACAAGTGCCGTCAGAAGGGGCATCGCACCGGGGTCGGTCCTGGGGTCCTCGATGGATTGGCCCACCACGTAAAGCGTTCCCCCTTCGTTGACGAAGGAATCCAGGGCGAGCGCATCAGTTCGGTTCGGAGTGCAGGCTTCGCGGATGTTGACCGTGGACAGGGCGGCGAGCGCACGGTTCGTCAGTTCCTGGGCCATGTCCCGGCGTTCGGGGTGGGAGGTGAGGGCGGCCTCCAGTTCGCCGGCGGCTCCGGGGGCGGCCTTGGGGTTGGTGCGCAGGGTTCGTACCGCGTCCTGCACCTGGGTGCCCTGTGCCCAGCGGTGGACGTGCCGGATGGTGCGGCCGTCGATCGCGGCGGCGTGGAGATAGCTGCGGAGGAGCGTTTCGGCGGTCTCGGCCAGGGTTTGGTCGACCTTGGCCGTCGGTCTCACCGGGGCGAGGAGGGCGGTGGCCCGCTGTACCGCTGTCTGCTTGTCCTCGCAGCCCGTCGTCGGTGACCAGTGGATACGGGCCGGGGTGTCGCAGAGGTGCGTGGGGTCGTAGAGAAGGGTGGGGCCGAGTTTGGCTCTCGCGTCCTTCGTGTCCGACCAGAGTGCGGGGTTCGAGGTGACCACGAGCGCGGGGCCCTCCGCGTCCCGGATCGCCTGGCCGGCGGTTGTCTGGCGGGTGGCGGGGGGTGCGTAGAGCACCGTGCGTTCGGCGCGGTTCGCCTCCCAGCCGGCCGCCCGTCTGCTGTCGGCGAAGAGGTCCCGCGACTCCTCGGCCTCGGGCTCCGTACGAGGAACCGGCACCTCATGCACCTGAGGGGGCGCCGGAGCCGCCACGGTGGCCGGAGCCTCCACCGTGCTCGGGGCGGCCACGGCGCTTGGGGCGGCCTTCTCGGCTGCCCGCCGGAGCTTCCCGGCCCGCCACCGCGCCAGCGTCCCCATCACGAACACGGTGAGCACGAACAGCACCATCAGCTGGCCGATGAACAGTCCCCAGAACAGCCCGTACCCGGAGAGCTCGGCCGCCGGGGTGGCGGGCCAGGCGCCCGTGATGTCGTGCGGTTCGCCGATCAGGTGTCGTATGGCGAGCGGCGTCCGGGTGAAGGTGACCCCGGAGGGCCACGAGCCGTCGGCGAACCAGCCGGCCAGTCCCGTCGCCGTCCACACCAGCAGCGTCATGCCGAGGAGGAACACGAGTATCCCGATCAGCAGTCCGTCGGGGATGCCGCCCTGGCCCTCCCGACGGGGGTCTCGGCGATCGTCCGGTCTCACGGGGTTTCCCTCCCTACGCCACCGTCGACTCGGAGTCGTCGAGGTGCTGTTCCGCGAAGGCAGCCGCGCGCTCCTCCGCCTCCAGTTCGGCCGCGCGCAACGCGTCGTGGGACTCCCGGTCCGCAAGTTCCTGCTGGTCCTCCAGGTCGCGGGAGGACTCGGTCATCGCACGGTCGGTGAAGACGAGGGGGCGTTCCGTCTCGGTCACCAGGTGCTTGACCACCTGGACGTTGCCGTTGACGTCCCAGACCGCGATGCCCGGGGTGAGGGTCGGGATGATCTCCACGGCCCAGCGGGGCAGGCCGAGGACCCGGCCGGTGGCCCGGGCCTCGTCCGCCTTCTGGGCATAGATCGTCCGGGTGGAGGCCATCTTCAGAATGGCCGCCGCCTCCTTCGCGGCCGCGCCGTCCACGACGTCGGAGAGGTGGTGGACGACCGCGACGAAGGACAGACCGAGCCGCCGCCCGAACTTCAGCAGCCGCTGGAACAGCTGGGCCACGAAGGGGCTGTTGATGATGTGCCAGGCTTCCTCGACCAGGAAGATGCGCTTCTTGCGGTCGGGGCGGATCCAGGTGTGCTCCAGCCACACGCCGACGATCGCCATCAGGATCGGCATGGCGATGGAGTTGCGGTCGATGTGGGACAGGTCGAAGACGATCAGCGGGGCGTCCAGGTCGATGCCGACCGTGGTCGGGCCGTCGAACATGCCGCGCAGGTCACCGTCGACCAGGCGGTCCAGTACCAGGGCGACGTCCAGGCCCCAGGCCCGCACGTCGTCTATGGCGACGTTCATCGCCTCCGCCGACTCCGGCTCGGGGTGCCGTAGCTGCTCCACGATGTCGGAGAGGACCGGCTGGCGCTCGACGATCGTCTCGTTGACGAAGGAGTGCGCGACCTTCAGGGCGAAGCCGGAGCGTTCGTCCAGGCCGTGGCCCATCGCGACCTCGATGATGGTGCGCAGCAGGGCCAGCTGCCCGGTCGTGGTGATCGAGGGGTCCAGGGGGTTGAGCCGGATGCCGTGGTCGAGGGCCGCCATCGGGTCCAGCCGGATGGGAGTTATCCCCAGCTCCTCCGCGATGAGGTTCCATTCGCCGACGCCGTCCTCGCCCTGGGCGTCCAGGACGACCACCTGTCGGTCGCGGAAGCGCAGCTGGCGCAGGACGTAGGTCTTCTCCAGGGCCGACTTGCCGTTGCCGGACTCGCCGAGGACCAGCCAGTGCGGTGCCGGGAGCTGCTGGCCGTACAGCTGGAAGGGGTCGTAGATGTAGCCCTTGCCGGAGTACACCTCGCGGCCGATGATGACGCCGGAGTCGCCGAGGCCGGGTGCGGCGGTCGGCAGATAGACCGCCTGGGCCTGGCCCGTGGAGGTGCGCACCGGCAGCCTGGTGGTCTCGACCTTGCCGAAGAGGAAGGACGTGAAGGCGTCGGTGAGGACGGACAGCGGATCCCGCATGTGGGGTCCCTACCTTCGGATGCCGGTGGCGAACGGGAGGGTGTTCACGAAGGCCCGGTGGTGCTCGCGGTCGCACCACTCCAGCTTCAGATACGACTTTCCGGCCGAAGCTCTTATGGTCCGCTTGTCGCGGTTGAGTGCCTCCGGGGAGCGGGACGAGACGGTGATGTAGCCGACCAGGTTGACGCCGGCCGCGCCGCTGGCCAGGTCCTCGCCGCGCTGGTCGAGGCGGTTGTGGGCGGCGATGTCGCGGGGGTCGACGGTGCGGTTCATCTTCGCGGCGCGGCTGGCCTCGGCCTCGTCGTTGGTCTTCTCGGTGAGCATGCGTTCGATGGCGACCTCGGTGGGTTCGAGGTCCATGGTCACGGCGACCGTGCGGATGACGTCCGGGGTGTGGACGAGGAGGGGCGCGAGGAAGTTGACGCCGACGGGGGTCATCGGCCACTCCTTGACCCAGGCGGTGGCGTGGCACCAGGGGGCGCGGGTGGCGGACTCGCGGGTCTTGGCCTGGAGGTAGTCGGGCTCCATGGCGTCGAGTTCGGCCGGCCAGGCGTTGCGCTTGGTCATGGCCTGGATGTGGTCGATGGGGTGGTCCGGGTCGTACATGGAGTGGACGAGGGAGGCGAGCCGGCCCTGGCCGAGGGGCTGGCGCACGCGGATGTCCGCTTCCTGGAGGCGGGAGCAGATGTCGGTGAGCTCGCGGGCCATGACGACGGCGAGTCCGGCGTCGCGGTCGATCCTGCGGCCCGGCTGGGGGCTCGCGGCGCGGGCCATGGCCTGTGCCTCGGCGGAGAGTTCGCGGTTGTAGTGCATGCAGGCGACGAGGTAGGCGCGGTGCTGCTCGCTGCTGGTGGAGACCATGGACTGGAGTTGGTCGTACGACTGCTGCAGCCAGCCCGGGGCCCTGTCGTCGCCGCGCTGTGTGACGTCCTTGGCGTGGGCGTCGGGATCGGCGGGGAGGGTGCGGGCGAGCATCTGGATGCGGGTGACGAAGCCGTCGCCGTTCGCCACGTGTTTGAGCAGGGTGCCGAAGCGGTCGACGAGGGCTTCCTGGTCCTCGGAGTCGCGCAGGCCGACGCCGGGGCCCTCGATCTCGATGGCGGCGGTGACGGTACGGCGGTCGGCGTGCAGCAGTACGGCGATCTCGTCGGGGCCGAAGGGGGCGGCGAGCCAGGAGATGCGGCCGATGCCGGGGGGCGGGCCGATCTCCACCTCGCGGCCGTCGAGCCGGGTGCCGGCTTCGATGACGCCGCTGCGGTAGGCCGTTCCGCGGCGCAGGGAGCGCTTGTAGCTGCGGTTGATCTCGAACCACTTGTAGAACGTGCGGCGTTTGTACGGCACGTAGACCGCCATCAGCGCGAGCAGTGGGAAGCCCATCAGCAGCACGATGCGCAGGGAGAGGACCGGGACGAGGAGGCCGCACATCATGCCGAGGAACGCGCCCACGATGATGAGCGCGATCTCGCCGGACTCGCGGTTCCGGCCGACGATCGCGTTCGGCCGGGCGCGGCCGATGAGATACGTACGGCGGGGCGTGACCGGATGGGACAGATGGGACTCGGTCGTCAACGCCCTTCACCTCCAGTGCGGTTGCTGATGTTGCGGGTACTGCCGGCGTGCGGGGTGTTCGCCTGGCTGGGCGCGCGGGGTGCGGGTGCGGCGGAGGGGACAGATCCGCCGCCACCACTGTTCGCGGTGCGCGAGCTGTGCGCGGCGACTCCGCCCTGGGCCGGGTTGGCCGGGCGGGGGGCGGAGGCGGACTGGCCGCCGCCTCCGTTGTTGTCGGCGCGGGCGCTGTGGGTCTTGATGCCCTGTGCGACGAGGGTGGCGGGGGAGCTGATGACCGCGGCGGCCTTGCCCTCGGCGCCCTGCATGATGCGGTTGCTGCGGCTGTTCGCGATCTCGTCGCCGAAGCCGGGGACGAAGCGGTAGATCATCGCGCTGGCGAAGATGGCCAGGAGGATGATGGCGAGGCCGGAGACGACGGCGGAGAAGGCGTTCGGGCCGTTGTCGCTGGAGAGGGCGCCGGCGAGGCCGAGGACGATGACGATCACCGGTTTGACCAGGATGACGGCGATCATGATGCCGGCCCAGCGGCGGACGTGACCCCAGAGGTTCTTGTCCACCAGGCCGGCGTAGACGACCGTGCCGAGGAGGGCGCCGACATAGAGGAGCGCGGCGCGGATGACCAGCTCCAGCCAGAGGATGCCGGCGGCGAGGATGCTGACCAGGGAGACGACGATCAGCATGATCGGGCCGCCGCCGATGTCCTGGCCCTTGCTCAGGGCGCCGGAGAAGGTTCCGAAGAACGTGTCCGTCTGGTTGCCGGTGGTCTTGGCGAGTACGTCGGTGACGCCGTCGGTCGCGGACACGACGGTGTACAGGATCAGGGGGGTGAAGGCCGAGGCCAGGACGGTCAGCCAGAGGAAGCCGACGGCTTCGGAGAGCGCGGTGGTGAGGGGGACGCCGCGGACTGCTCGCTTGGCCACGGCCAGCAGCCACAGCAGGAGCGTCAGGATGGTCGACGCCGCGAAGACCACCGCGTACTGCTGGAGGAACCTGCTGTTCGTGAAGTCGACGTTCGCCGTCTCCTTGACCGCGTCACTGAGCTTGCCGATCGTCCATGACGCGGCGTCGGCACAGCCCTTGGCGAGGGAGGAGAGGGGGTCGAGGGTGGCGGTGAGGGGGTTGCCGGTGGACGGCGCACCTTTACCACCGGACCCGCGCTCGCAGTATTGCTTGGCGGGGCCGTGGATCAGGTCGCAGGGGTTGTTGCTCTTCGAGGGTGTGGGTGGCGGGGTGGGTGCGGCGAAGGCTCGGGTGGCCAGCAGGACTGCTGCGCTCTGCACGGCCGTGACTGCGGCGGTCAGCTTGAGTACACGGTGGTCAGCGGGCATAGGTGAACCCTCCGTACTCCTCGACGGCCTTTGACATCTCGTCGGCGCTGGCGGCTCTGTCGTCGCCGGGAACTGGCGCCGGGCCTTCCTTCTGCGTGTGCGTGACGATCTTCCAGTCGCCTGCGGTCCATTCGAGTTTCATGGTGATGGTGAACCAGCTGTTGGTGACCGGGGTTGTGGAGTTCTCGCCCGCCAGTCCGAGCAGTCCGCTGCACCAGACCTCTACGCTCGCGGTGTCGCTGGAGGATCCGGTGATTCTGGTGCCGATCGGGCTTGTGCGGGAGACGAACGTGTAGCCCTTAGGGGTCGTGCCGTCCGCGCTGAGGCCGACGCTCTTGTTGAAGTCCGGTGTGTACGCCTGGTCGAGAGACGCTTCGAAGCTTTGGACTCGCGACGGAGTGATGACGGCGCGCAGGATCTCGTCACGCTTGGCCTTGTCGAACATCTCGGCGGAGCCGAGTGCCACCGCATAGTTCGCCGCCGCGCTCTGTGCCCCCTGGGCGTTGTGGGCGAAGCCTGTGGGGATGCCTGTGGACTTTGTTGTTACTGGGGTTTCGCCGGTGGGGGCTGTTGTTGAGGTGGTGGGGGTGTTGGTGGGGGGTTTGTTCGAGGAGGGGGTGTCGTCGTCGCGGTTGGCGAAGGCGATCGCCGCGATGAGGAGGACGACGACGCCGACCACCGTGACCAGGCTCCGGGAGGAGGAGCGGGCGGTACGGCGGGCGCCGCCGTAGGGGTCGGCGCCGGGGAGGCGGGTGCGGGTCTCGCCGGTGCCGTAGTCGTGCTCGTCTCCGGTGCTCATGTCGCGCAACCCCCCTCGTGCCGGACCGCGTAGGAGTACGACGGTAGCCGTGCTGGTTCCCGCGCGGGCGCGGTGTGGTGACTCGGCATCAGGGAAACGCGGCTAGACGGCCATGCCGTAGACGATGGTGAACAGCGTGCCCAGTGAGCCGATGATGAAGACTCCGGTGAGTCCGGCGATGATGAGGCCCTTGCCCTGTTCGGCGCTGAAGGTGTCCCGGAGGGCCGTCGCGCCGATGCGCTGTTTGGCCGCGCCCCAGACCGCGATGCCGAGGCAGAGCAGGATGGCGACGGCCATCACCACCTCGATCATCACCTTCGCTTCGTTGCCCAGGCTGCCGAAGGGGCCCCAGTCCGGAGCGATCCCGCCGATGATGGTGTTGATGTCTCCCTTGTCGGCCGCAAAGAGCATGTAAGTCACCGCCCCTGGTGGGTAGTTCCGCAGTCCCCTGCGGGGTGCAGAGGTCAGACCTCATTCTCGCCGACAATGTCGCTGTCGTATGTCGACTTGACGCCATTGGCCGACGGGTTTCGTACGAATCGCGTCTATGGTCACTCTGTGTATCACGGCAGGTCACGCCGGGCAATGAGGCCTGAGCGGAACCTGTCGTGTGGTTCCGTCGTTGAAGTCTTCTTCAGACTTCTTCGATCTTCTTCGGTCTTCTTCAGGGCCCGGCCGGGGTTTTGACGGTGGATCGGGTGAGCCGTCGAGTCGATGTTCTCACGGCAGGCGCGGGCGGAGTCCGTGCAGGAGCAGGTGGACGTGGTCGTCGAGCCCGGCGAGCGCGGACTCGGCGTCGAGGGCGCAGCTGGTGATGAGCGCGGCGAGGCCGTGCAGGCTCGCGGCGGCGACGTGGGTGATGCGTTCCGGGTCGCCCTGGACCATCTCGCCCCGCGCCTGGGCGTCGGTGACGAGCAGGGTGAAGGTGTCGAGGGAGCGTTCGACGGCGGAGGTGAGCTGGGTCGAGCTGTCGGGGTGGTGCTTGCGGGAGTACATCAGCTCCAGCAGCTCGGGGTTGTCGATGGCGAACCCGAGGTAGGCGCGGCCGAGTGCGGCGATGCGCGGTTCGAGGGCCAGTCCGGGGCTGTCGGCGGCGTGGAGGGCCTGGTTCATGCGCTCGTAGCCGGTGAGGGCGAGGGCGTCGAGCAGCGCCTGCTTGTCCTTGAAGTGCCGGCCCGGGGCCGCGTGGCTCACCCCGATGTCGCGGGCGAGTTCGCGCAGGGAGAGCGCGGCCGCGCCCTTCTCGCGCAGGGTTCGTTCGGCGCTGTCGAGGAGTGCGGCGCGCAGGTCTCCGTGGTGGTAGGGGCGGCTTGCGGGCATGCGGACCATCGTAACTCGATGTTGACGGCGCCAGCTTTGTTGGCGGTGTCATCTTTGTTGTCGTTGACATCATTGTTGGCGGTGCCTACATTGGCGCCATGGCTACCGACAAGTGGGACGCGTCCCGTCTTCCTGATCTCTCCGGCCGTACGGCCGTCGTCACCGGCGCCAACAGCGGTATCGGTTTCGCCGCCGCGGACGCGCTGGCCCGTGCGGGGGCGCATGTGGTGTTCGCCGTGCGGGACACCGAGCGGGGCCGGGCCGCCGCCGCGAAGGTGCCCGGCAGCACCGAGGTGCGCCGCCTGGACCTGGCCGACCTCGCCTCCGTGCGCCGGTTCGCCGAGGAGTGGCAGGGGCCGATCGACCTGCTGCTCAACAACGCGGGCGTGATGATGCTGCCGCAGTCGCGGACGAAGGACGGCTTCGAGACGCAGTTCGGTACCAACCACCTGGGCCACTTCGCCCTCACGAACCTGCTGCTGCCGCAGGTGACCGACCGGGTGGTGACGGTGTCCTCCACCGGCCACCGCTGGGGCGGCGCGCGGATCGAGTTCGACGATGTGAACATGGCCGGTGACTACGGCCCGCAGCGTGCCTACGCGCAGTCCAAGCTGGCCAATCTCCTGTTCACCCTGGAGCTCCAGCGACGGCTGGCGGAGGCGGGGTCGCGGGTCCGCTCCGTCGCCGCGCATCCCGGCTGGGCGGCGACGAACCTCCAGAACCACGCGGCCAACCCGATCGTCCGCGTGGGCATGCGGATCGGCGGAAAGTTCCTGGCCCAGGACGACCGGGCGGGTGCGCTGCCCACCCTGTTCGCCGCGACCCAGGACCTGCCAGGCGCCGCCTACGTCGGCCCGGACGGTCTCGGCGGGATGCGGGGCGCGCCCACGCTGGTGGGGCGCAGCGCGGCGGCCAGCGATCCGGCGGCGGCCCGGCGGCTGTGGACGCTGTCGGAGGAGCTGACGGGTGTGAAGTGGGGCGGTCGGTAGCGTCGGGCCGGCGCCTTTTCACGAGAAATTCAGGCGCCATGGGGAACCGTTTCCCGGCTGCGCGGGAAAGAGTGAGTCCTGATGAAGCGGAACTCACGTGCCTGGCACGCCCCAGCTGTCTCGCGTCCCGTGTTGCTCGGCGGCGTGATGGTGCTGCTGGCCCTCACCTCGGCCTCGGTCGCCGCGGCGGATGCCGGGCCGGGGCCGTTCGGGGTCACGAGGACGGCGGAGGCGACCGCGCGCAGCGCGCGGGTCGGCGCGCTGTTCCGGGCCGACCGGTCCGGTGACCTCGCCGGGAACCACTCCTGCACCGCGTCCGTCGTGCACAGTCCGCAGGGGGATCTCATCGTGACCGCCGCGCACTGCGTGACCAGCGGTGGCGCCGGGCTGGTGTTCGTGCCGGGGTACCGGGACGGGCGGGCGCCGTACGGGGTGTGGCGGGTGGGGCGGGTGTTCGTGTCCGACGGGTGGTCGGACGGGCAGGCCGAGGACAGTGACATCGCCTTCGCCGTCGTGGACGGGCCGGACGGCGGGCGGATCGAGGACGTCGTCGGCGGCAACCGGATCGCGTTCGGTACGGCGACGGGGGCGACGGGTGTGACGGTCACCGGGTACCCGAACACCAGCGAGGTGCCCCTCAGCTGCACCAACAAGCCGTCCGCCCAGAGCCGTACGCAGCAGCGGATCGACTGCCCCGGCCTCACCGGCGGGACCAGCGGCAGCCCCTGGGTGAACGGGGACCACCGGATCGTCGGTGTGCTGGGCGGGTACGAGCGGGGCGGGGCGACGGACGACACCTCGTACAGCGTGACCCTCGGCGAGGAGGCCGCCGGGCTCTACCAGGACGCCGTGGACGGTTCCTGAGTACCTGTCAGCGCAGAAGGCCCGGTCAGCACCGCAGCCCCGGCCAGCGCCGCGAGGGCCCTCAGGAGCGGCCGCCCCATCGGCCGCGACGGCTTCGGCCGGGCCGGTTTCCGTGTCGGGCAAGTCGCGAGAGCATCCCCAATAGGCCGTAAGTTGGCCGGGAGTGCCGACGTGGCCCGAATGCGGCCTTGAACCGGGCGCGGATGGGGGAGGGTTGAGGGGTGCGCAAAGTCTGGGTGGCTGGCGTGGCCGCGGTCGGGCTCGGCCTGAGCTTCGTGATGCTGCTCGTCGTCGGGGTGTACATGGTTGCCGGGAACCTCGCCGGTGGTGTCGGCGCGGGTGGTGTCGCGCTGGCCAAGGGGGCGGTACCGGCCGCCTATCAGGTGCTCGTGCAGAAGTGGGGCAACCTGTGCCCCGCCCTGAACCCGGCGCTGCTCGCTGCCCAGTTGTACCAGGAGAGCGGGTTCAACCCGGACGCCAGGAGCCCGGCCAAGGCGCTGGGGATCGCGCAGTTCATCCCGGGCACCTGGGCCACCCACGGCGTCGACGGGGACGGTGACGGTGACCGTGACGTGTGGGACCCGAACGACGCGATTCCGTCGGCCGCCTCCTACGACTGCGAACTCGCCAAGTACGTCAAGGACGTGCCCGGCGACCTCTCGCACAACATGCTGGCCGCGTACAACGCGGGGGCCTACGCGGTCATCAAGTACGGGGGTGTGCCGCCGTACAGGGAGACGCAGGGCTATGTGCGGACGATCACGACCCTGGAGGAGAGCTTCGCCGCTCCGGCCTCCCGGGTGGACCCCTCCCGACAGGCCGCCGGGGCCATCTACTTCGCGCAGAAGAAGCTCGGCACGCCCTATCTCTGGGGCGGTGAGGGTACGGCCTCGCAGGGCGGGCGGTTCGACTGCTCAGGGCTCACCAAGGCGGCGTACGAGAGTGTCGGTGTCACGCTTCCCCGGGTCGCCAACGACCAGTACAACGCCGGGCCGCATCCGTCCCGGGATCAGTTGCTCCCCGGTGATCTGGTGTTCTTCTCGGACAACCTGACCGACTCCCGGGCCATCCGGCACGTGGGCATCTACGTGGGCGGCGGGTACATGATCGACGCGCCGCGGACGGGAGCCGTGATCCGGTTCGACCCCATCGACACGCCGGACTACTTCGGGGCCACACGGGTAACCGAGGATGGCGCGAAAGCGCTGCCCACGAAGGTGTGAAAAGAAGGTGTGAACTAAACGTGAACCCGTGCCCTGAGCTGGGGTGATGGGTCTCTCTTCGATAACGTCTGCGTGATCATTCGGTGGAGTGTGGAACGTATCAACGAGGGTCGTGCGTTCCTGTTGACGTAGCCGAGCGAACGTCAGCGCAGACCAAGCGGATCTACAACCCACGGGGGTGCAAGGAGCGGCGCACGAGAGGTGCGTCCGGGACGACGACGAAGGGGCCGCGGCACCATGGCTGTACTCGCCGAATCCGGATCGAACCCCGACGTCGACCTGCTCTACGACATCAACGGGCTGGCCAGGAAGGCCCCGTACTGGCTCGACCGGACCATCGGGTTCGTCGGTGAGTACGGGCTGCTGCTCGCCATGGTGCTGCTCGTGCTCGGGTGCTGGTGGTCCGTGCGGCGGCGGGGCGCGCCGGACGCCGCCTCGTCCGTGGCGGGGCTGGTGTGGGCGCCGCTCGCCGCCGCGATCGCGGTCCTCGTCAACGTGCCCATCCGGGGGTTCGTCGGGCGGCCCCGGCCCTTCCGGGAACACCAGGGGATCGATGTCCTGGTCTCCGGGAAGACCGACTACTCCTTCGTGAGCGACCACGCGACGATCACCATGGCCCTCGGGGTGGGGCTGTTCGTCGCCAACCGGAAGTTCGGGATCGCCGGGATAGGGCTCGCGCTCCTCGAGGGCTT
Organism: Streptomyces sp. NPDC086787; assembly: GCF_044745865.1. Lineage (NCBI taxonomy): Bacteria > Bacillati > Actinomycetota > Actinomycetes > Kitasatosporales > Streptomycetaceae > Streptomyces > Streptomyces sp. NPDC086787. The sequence goes on from NZ_JBIVBC010000005.1 coordinate 12,455, forward strand.
CTGCCGGGTGTACATGGGGGTGCACTACCCGACCGACGTGGTCGGCGGCTTCGCGCTCGGCACGGCCGTCGTGCTGCTGCTGTCACCGCCGGCGACGGCGCTGCTCACCCCCCTGATGAAGGCCGTCGAGCGGTCCCCCCGGGCGGGCCGTCTGATCCGTCGCCGGCCCCTGTCCGACGCCCCCGTCGACCCGGGCAACACCGCGCTCCCGGCCCCCCGGACCTCGGCGACGTCGGGGGAGCGGGACCTGGCGGCCTGAGCCTGTCGTCCGGATCGGGCCACAGACCCGGGGTCTACGGACCGGGGCCTACAGGCCGGGGTCTACAGACCCTGCGGGTAGCCGAAGAGGTGCTGGGGGTCGTACTTCGTCTTGACCTGCTTCAGGCGGGTCGCCGCGTCCCCGTAGTAGGCCTTGCGCCAGTCGCGCAGTGTGGGGTCCGCGTAGTTCTGGTACGCGGCTCCGGAGGCGTACGGCTTCATCGCGGTGTGGGCCGAGGCCAGCCAGGACTGGGCGCTGCTGCCCGAGGTGCCCGCGCGCCAGGAGACGAGGTACTGGGCCAGCATGCGGGAGCGGCGGTGGACGAAGGCGGTCGCCGTGGGGGAGACCCGGTTGACCGCGCCGCCGAGGGCGGTCAGCGCGATGCTGCCCGCGCCGCCGCGGACCGACCGCAGCTGGTTGAGGAGCGTCTGGATGCCGGCCGCGGACAGGGAGCGGTCGAAGAAGTCCGAGCGGGCCGCGTACGTCTCCCTGCCCAGCCTGCCCTGCGAGGAGCGGCCGGGGGTGGAGCCCGGCAGGTGGCACTGGGCCTGGGTGGAGAAGGAGGAGCAGCCCGCGTAGATCTCCATGGCCTCCTCGTAGCCGTGGCGCCGCAGGGAGACGCTGGAGGCGTTCGCGCCGGCCAGGTGGGCGAGGCGGTCCACCGCGTTCTGGAGTTCGCCGTAGGTGCCGAGGGAGAACGCGGCGACCGAGATGGAGGGGGTGCCGCCGGTGCCGGACAGGTGCAGGGACGACCAGATCTCGTCGGGCTGGCTCGGTCCCCACTCCTGCCAGGCCTTGAGCACGGCCGCCGCCTTCGCCCACGGCCAGGTCAGATAGCCGGTGACGGCCTGTGGCGCGGGGTGCGTCCTGAACTGCAGCTCGGTGACGACGCCGAAGTTGCCGTTGCCCGCGCCGCGCAGGGCCCAGAAGAGGTCCTTGTTGGTGGACGCGTTCGCGGTGAGCTGCTTGCCGTCGGCCGTGATCAGGGTGGCCTGGGTGAGGCTGTCGCAGGTCAGGCCGTAGGCGCGGGAGGCGACCCCGTGGCCGCCGCCGAGGACGAGGCCGGAGACGCCGACGGTGGGACAGGAGCCGGCCGGGATGGTCACGCCCTTCGCGGCGAGCGCGCGGTAGACGTCGATCAGCTTGGACCCGGCGCCGACCACCGCCTGGCCGCCGCTGACCCGGATCCGGTTCAGCTTGGAGACGTCGACGATCAGGCGGCCGTCGCCGGAGGAGTAGCCGGCGTAGGAGTGGCCTCCGTTGCGTATCGCCACGGGTATGCGGTGGGCCTTGGCGTAGGCCAGCGTGGTGCGTATGTCGTCCGGGTGGGCGGCATAGGCGACGGCGGCGGGCTTCAGGCCGTCGAACCGGGTGTTGTAGAGCTGGTGGGCCGTGGTCCAGGAGGCGTCCCCGGGGCGGACCAGGGTGCCGTCGAGGTCACGGGCGAGGGCCGTCCAGTTGGCGGCGGCGGCCGCACTGGTGGTCTTCAGCGACGTACGTGAAGAGGATCCGGCGGATGTGGAGGAAAGTGGTGAATCGGATACATTGGCCGTGTCGGCCGACGAGCCGTCGGTCGAACCGCCACTGCACCCCGCGATCGCCGCAGTCGCCATCGCGGCCGCGCTGCCTGAGATGAACGTACGCCGTTCCATGCCCGTGCCTTTCGTCGGCTTTCGTGGAACGAGACGACCTCGCGGGACCGCGGGTTCCCGTGGGTTCGGACACAGGTGTGCGCCGCTTCGGCCGTATCCCCCGCAGTGGGCGCGTGGGCCTCCGTACCCCCGCGCGTAACCGGTGCTTTCGGAACCGGGGCGTGCCCTCGCCGTAAGCATTCCGTGACCTAACCAGGCCGACGGCAGGGGTTCACCCGCCGTTCATTTATGGCCATCGGTCGCTTCACCTGATCTGCCTAATTTCGGCCCTACCCGGTGCGGAGTGCGCGGAAAAAGCGCTCCCGTGCCACAACGACCTCGCACGCCGCCCGTCGGTGGCGGCTCCTGGAAGGAACACCCGAAAGTGAAGCTTCAGCGCAAGAACCGGCTGCGCGCCCTTTCCCTCGGTGCGGTCGCCGTCTCCGGCGCCCTGGCGCTGACGGCGTGCGGTTCGGACGACACCGGCAAGAAGTCCGAGGGCGGTTCGAAGGCGGCGACCAGCGCCGGCTCCGTCAAGTGCGACGACGCCAAGGGCCAGCTGCTCGCCGACGGCTCCTCCGCGCAGAAGAACGCGATCGACGCCTGGGTCAAGGAGTTCTCCCAGGCCTGTGGCGTGCAGATCAACTACAAGGGTGGCGGCTCGGGCGCGGGTGTGACCGCGTTCACCCAGGGCCAGGTCGCCTTCGCCGGTTCCGACTCGGCGCTCAAGCCCGAAGAGGTCACCGCCTCCAAGAGCGTCTGCTCCGGCGGCCAGGGCATCGACCTCCCGATGGTCGGCGGCCCGATCGCCCTCGGTTACAACGTCCCGGGTGTCGACAACCTGGTTCTGGACGCGCCGACGATCGCGCAGATCTTCGACAGCAAGATCAAGAACTGGAACGACCCGGCGATCAAGAAGCTGAACCCGGGCGCGAAGCTTCCAGACCTCAAGATCCAGGCGTTCCACCGCTCCGAGGACTCCGGTACCACGGACAACTTCACCAAGTACCTGCTCGCCACCACCCCGGACAACTGGAAGTACTCCGGTGGCAAGGCGTGGCAGGCCAAGGGCGGTCAGGCTGCCTCCGGCTCCGCCGGTGTGGCCCAGGGCGTCAAGCAGAACTCCGGTGCCATCGGCTACTTCGAACTGTCCTACGCCAAGGACATGAGCACCGTCTCGATCGCCACCGGCGCCAGCACCCCGGTCAAGCCGTCGGTCGAGTCCGCCACGGCCGACATCGCCGCGGCCAAGGTCGTCGGCACCGGCAAGGACCTGGCGCTGAAGCTCGACTACGCGACCAAGGCCGACAACGCCTACCCGATCACCCTGGTCACGTACGAGATCATCTGCGACAAGGGCAACAAGTCCGACACGCTGGCCGCCACCAAGGCGTTCCTGCGCTACATCGCCAGCGAGGACGGCCAGAAGGTTCTCTCGCAGAACGACTACGCGCCGATCCCCGCCGACATCATCTCCAAGGTCCGCACCACCATCGAGGGCCTGAGCTGACCTGATCCGTGTGTGCGGTCCGGTCCCTCCCAGGGCCGGGCCGCACCGTCCGGTGCACCGCCGCCCGGAGCCTTTCACCTGTGATGGTCGACCTCATGGGTGTACCGGCTCCACCGAGCCGCCCACCCGGTGGCTCCGCAGACCGGAGAACCCGATGGACATATCGACTACCAAGACCACAGACACCCCTCCGCCCTCACCACAGCCGGCCACGGCGGAACGCAGGCGCGCCGCCCGCGGCGCCACCCGACCCGGTGACCGCATCTTCCTCGGCCTGTCCCGCGGGTCGGGCATCCTGCTGCTGGTGATCATGGCCGCGATCGCAGCCTTCCTCACCTACCGCGCCTCCCTCGCGATCAGCAAGGACCACGGGAACTTCCTCACCACCTTCGAGTGGAACACCAACCTCACGCCGCCGACCTTCGGCATCGCGGTACTGGCCTTCGGCACGGTCGTCTCCTCGATCATCGCCATGGCCCTCGCGGTCCCGGTCGCCGTGGCGATCGCGCTGTTCCTCACGCACTACGCCCCGCGCAAGCTGAGCGGTCCCATCGCCTACGTGGTCGACCTGCTCGCCGCCGTGCCGTCCATCGTGTACGGCCTGTGGGGCGCCCTGATCCTGGTCCCGCACATGCAGGGCCTCTACGGCTGGCTGAACGACTACCTCGGTTGGACCGGAATCTTCTCCTGGGAGGGCGGCGCCCCCCGCGCGATGCTCACCGTGGGCATCCTGCTCGCGATCATGATCCTGCCGATCATCACCAACGTGAGCCGCGAGGTCTTCCGCCAGGTCCCGCAGACGCACGAGGAGGCGGCCCTGGCCCTCGGCGCCACGCGCTGGGAGGTCATCCGCATGGCGGTCCTGCCCTTCGGCCGCTCCGGTGTCATCTCCGCCTCGATGCTCGGCCTCGGTCGCGCCCTCGGCGAGACGATGGCCGTGGCCACCGTGCTCTCCCCGAGCTACGACATCCAGGCCAGCCTGCTCGACCCGGGCGGCGGCACCTTCGCCCAGAACATCGCAAGCAAGTTCGGTGAGGCCACCGAGCAGGGCCGGGACGCGCTGATCGCCTCCGGTCTGGTGCTCTTCGTCATCACCCTGCTGGTCAACGGCGCGGCCCGGGCGATCATCGCCCGCCGCAAGGAGTACTCGGGGGCCAACGCATGAGCACAGCGGCAGCCGGCCACAAGAGCGTCAGCACGCTGCGCGGCGCGACCCTCCCCAAGTGGTCCCCCTGGGCCATCGCCGGCGGCTCCGTCGCCGTCGCGGTCGGCATCGGCCTCGGGGCCGGACTGAGCAGCAAGGCCGAGTGGGGTCTGATCGCCGCGGTCCTGTTCCTCCTCGGCACCTACGGCATCGCCGCCAAGGTCGAGGGCCGGCGCCAGGCCAAGGACCGCATCGCGACCTCGCTCGTCTGGGTCGCCTTCCTGATCGCCCTCATCCCGCTGGTCTCCCTGATCTGGGTGACGGTGGCACGCGGCGTGAAGGTCCTCGACGTCTACTTCCTGACCCACTCCATGGGTGTCGTCGCCGACTCCGAGCCGGGCGGCGGCATCTACGCCGCCATCATCGGCAGCCTGGAGCAGGTCGGCCTCGCCACCCTGATCGGCGCCCCGATCGGCATCCTCACCGCGATCTACCTGGTCGAGTACGGGCGCGGCAAGCTCGCCAAGTCGGTCACCTTCTTCGTGGACGTGATGACCGGTGTCCCGTCGATCGTCGCGGGTCTGTTCATCCTCAGCCTGATGCTGATCTTCGAGATGCAGCCGTTCGGCTTCGCCGGGTCGCTGGCCCTGGCCATCCTGATGATGCCCGTGGTGGTCCGCTCCACCGAGGAGATGCTCAAGCTCGTCCCGAACGAGCTGCGCGAGGCGTCCCTGGCGCTGGGCGTGCCGAAGTGGCGCACCATCCTGAAGGTGGTCCTGCCGACCTCCATCGGCGGCATCACCACCGGTGTCATGCTGGCCATCGCCCGTATCGCGGGTGAGACAGCTCCGGTGCTGCTGCTGGTGTTCGGCAACCCGTTCATCAACAACAACCCCTTCGAGGGTGCGCAGGCGTCGCTTCCGCTGTACATCTACCAGCAGTACTCGCAGAGCGCGGGTGCCAACGCGGCGTACGACCGCGCGTGGGCGGCCTCGCTCACGCTGATCGCCTTCGTGATGATCCTCAACATGGTGGCCCGGGGCATCGCCCGCTGGAAGTCCCCGAAGACCGGTCGCTGACGCGGCCATACAGCGACTGATCAGACTTAACGGAAGTTCGGAAGTGAAGTAGACATGGCCAAGCGAATCGACGTAAGCGGACTCACCGCCTACTACGGCTCCCACAAGGCGATCGAAGACATATCGATGACGGTCGAGCCGCGTTCGGTGACCGCTTTCATCGGTCCCTCCGGCTGCGGCAAGTCGACGTTCCTGCGCACGCTGAACCGTATGCACGAGGTCACCCCCGGTGGGCGGGTCGAGGGCAAGGTGCTGCTGGACGACGAGGATCTGTACGGCGCCGGGATCGACCCGGTGTCGGTCCGCCGCGAGGTGGGCATGGTGTTCCAGCGCCCGAACCCCTTCCCGACGATGTCGATCTTCGACAACGTGGCGGCGGGGCTGCGGCTGAACGGCAACTACAAGAAGAGCGAGCTCAACGACATCGTCGAGCGGTCGCTCAAGGGCGCGAACCTCTGGAACGAGGTCAAGGACCGGCTGAACAAGCCCGGCTCCGGACTGTCCGGTGGTCAGCAGCAGCGGCTGTGCATCGCGCGGGCGATCGCCGTGGAGCCGAAGGTGCTGCTCATGGACGAGCCCTGCTCGGCGCTCGACCCGATCTCCACCCTCGCCATCGAGGACCTGATCGGTGAGCTGAAGGAGCGCTTCACGATCGTCATCGTGACGCACAACATGCAGCAGGCGGCGCGCGTCTCCGACCGTACGGCGTTCTTCAACCTGGCGGCCGTCGGCCAGCCCGGCCGGCTCATCGAGATCGACGACACGGAGCGGATCTTCTCCAACCCGTCGGTCCAGGCCACGGAGGACTACATCTCCGGCCGCTTCGGCTGAGCCGAGGCCGAAGGACCCCTCGCGGTGCTGCATGGCGGTGCCACCGCGAGGACGCAGAAAGGGCCCGCCCCCGGCTTCCCGGGGGCGGGCCCGTTCCTGTGCACGGGGTCGGGCGGTGCGACGACTACAGGACCGTCAGCCTCACGAGCCCGAAGGCGGCGGCGGCCACCAGTGCCGCGGCCGGCATCGTGATGAACCAGCCGAGGACGATGTTCTTGGCGACGCCCCAGCGCACGGCGTTCACCCGCTTCGTCGCGCCCACGCCCATGATCGCGGACGTGATGACGTGGGTCGTGGAGATCGGCGCCTTGAAGAGGTAGGCCGAGGCGAACATGATCGACGCGCCCGTGGTCTCCGCCGCGAACCCCTGGGGCGGATCCAGCTCGATGATCTTGCGGCCGAGGGTGCGCATGATGCGCCAGCCGCCCGCGTACGTGCCGAGCGACAGCATGATCGCGCAGACGAGCTTCACCCACACCGGGATCGGGTCGTTGTAGGTCCCGTGGCCGGAGATGACCAGTGCCATCACCACGACACCCATGGTCTTCTGCGCGTCCTGGAGACCGTGGCCCAGCGCCATGCCGGCCGCGGACACCGTCTGCGCGATACGGAAGCCCCGCTTGGCCTTGTGCGGGTTGGCCCGTCGGAAGATCCACATGATCGCCGTCATGACCAGATAGCCGACGACGAGCCCCACCACCGGGGACAGGAACATCGGGATGACGATCTTGTCGACCACCCCGTCCCACAGCACCGTCGTGCCGCCCGCGAGCGCCGCGCCCACCAGGCCGCCGAACAGGGCGTGCGACGAGGACGAGGGAAGGCCGAAGTACCAGGTGATCAGGTTCCAGGTGATCGCGCCGAGCAGCCCGGCGAAGAGGATTCCCATCCCCCGGCCGCCCTGGGGCGTCTCGATCAGGCCCTCGCTGACCGTCTTGGCGACCCCGGAGCCGAGGAAGGCGCCGGCGAGGTTCATGACCGCGGCCATGGCCAGTGCGGCTCGGGGTGTCAGCGCCCGCGTCGACACCGACGTCGCGATCGCGTTCGCCGAGTCGTGGAAGCCGTTCGTATAGGTGAAGAAGAGCGCGACCGCGATGGTCACGACCAGAGCGAGGGTGTCCATCGACGCCTCAGGACTCCTTGACGGCGATGGTCTCCACCGTGTTCGCCACGTGCTCGAAGGCGTCCGCTGCCTCTTCCAGGACGTCCACGATCTGCTTGAGCTTGAGGACCTCGATCGCGTCGTACTTGCCGTTGAAGAGGTGGGCGAGCAGCTTCCGGTGGATCTGGTCGGCCTGGTTCTCCAGCCGGTTGACCTCGATCCAGTACTCGGTGAGGTTGTCCAGCGTGCGCAGGTGGGGCATGGCCTCGGCGGTCAGCTCGGCCGCCCGTGCCAGTACCTCGATCTGCTGCTCGACGCCCTTGGGCAGCTCCTCGACGTTGTAGAGGACGACCAGGTCGACGGCCTCCTCCATGAAGTCCATGATGTCGTCGAGGCAGGACGCGAGGGAGTAGATGTCCTCCCGGTCGAACGGCGTGATGAACGAGGAGTTCAGCTGGTGGAAGATCGCGTGAGTGGCGTCGTCACCCGCGTGTTCGGCCGCCCGCATACGCTCCGCGATCTCGACTCGGGCGGAGGCGTCCGCCCCGAGCAGTTCCATCAGGAGTTTCGAGCCCGTGACGATGTTGTCCGCGGATGCGGCGAACATGTCGTAGAAGCTCGTCTCCCTGGGGGTCAGACGAAAGCGCACGTGGGGTCCTCGGGGTGCTTCGGGTTGGTGCTTCGGGTGGGTGCTGCGGTTTTGGTCAGGCTGATGCTAGGCGCAACATCCAGCCACGGCTATCGGGCCGATCTCCAGTGTCGCCCATCTGACGAAGTGATCTTCATGCGGGCGCACCAAGGGCCCTATACCCAGCAAAATTCGTTACCATATACCCACCAGGGGTATATCAGTGGAGGACGCGATGACGACCACCGAGGCCGGCGCCGCGGCGCCCTCCGAGGACGCACACGGCGTGCACGGGGGCGCCACGCACGGTTATCACCATCAGAAGGACGAGCACCTCAAGCGGCTGCGCCGCATCGAGGGGCAGATCCGCGGGCTCCAGCGGATGGTCGACGAGGACGTCTACTGCATCGACATACTCACGCAGGTGTCCGCCTCCACCAAGGCCCTGCAGTCTTTCGCGCTGCAACTCCTGGAGGAACACCTGCGGCACTGTGTCGCCGACGCGGCGGTCAAGGGCGGAAGCGAGATCGACGCCAAGGTGGAGGAGGCCACCAAGGCGATCGGACGGCTGCTCCGCACCTGACGTCTGACCTGCGGTCTACTGGCCGGAGGCGTCCCGTTCCCGGGCCACTTTCAGCACCTCGTCGATGCTCTCCAGACTGAGCCGGTCCTCGTGGGCGGCGGAGGCCGCGATGATCAGGTCTCCGCACAGCTCGATCTCGGCGAGGGCCACGTGGTCCTGAACCGTCGTACCGCCGACCGGAGCCACGTGCATCACCTCTTCTCTGCCGTCACCGAACTCCTAGAGTAGGCATCGGCACACGCGACGCGCATGGCACGGAAGGGCTAGTTCGCGGGATGGTTACCGGCTAGTTCTCCAGTCGGTTCCCGGGCGGTTTCTCCGACCGGTCCGGCTGGTCTGGCTGGTTTTCGGCGATCCGGCCCGCGTAGATGTCCTTCTCGTGCGGCAGCCGTACGTCCACCGGGGTCCCGAAGCCGTACAGCAGTGTGGTGGAGGCGACCGCCACGGTGGCCTTCCGCTCGCCGTTGACGAAGCTGAAGTGCTGCTGGAGCTTGCGGACGCGGCCCTGGTCGTCCAGATAGGCGTCGAACGGGACCCGGGCGGTGGCGAACCCTTTCGCCGCGGCGGCCAGGGCCTCCCGGTTGCCCGCCGAGGCGAACCGGGCGGCCGCGGCGAGGTCGGCGACGCCCCGGAAGTGCCGCACCGCCGTGCCGCCCACCTCGGCCCGCCCGACGAAGTCCGCGGTGCGCGTCCCGCGCAGCAGTTCGGCGGCCGCGTACGGGTCGGTCGCGCCGCCCGTCACGAGGTTGCCGTCGGCGAGGGTGGCGGTCTCGACCCGGACCCACTTGTCGGCGGGCACGCCCGCCCCCCGGTTCTTCATGTACAGGGCGCCGGGCGCGAGCAACTCGGTGATCGGGCGGTGCTCGGCCGCTCCCGCGGGGTCCTGCGGCAGCCGTACGGTGAGCCGGCCGAGCTGTCTGCGGTAGTCGTAGACGCCCTCGCCGCGGATGGTGACCCGGGTGCCGCCGGTGGCCATCTCCATCGAGGTGCCGGCCTTCGAGCTGCCCGTCGCGCGCAGCAGGTCGGCGGCCCGGCGCAGCGTCCCGACCGGGTCCGACCAGCCGCGCGCGTCCTCCGCGGCGGCCCCGCTGTAGGAACATCCCGCGACGCACCCCATGCCGAGGCCGACCACGGCCGCCACCGCGGCGGCCGTCTCACCCGGGCGTGTGCGCTGCCGCCGATCCATCGTCTGCCTACCCCCAGCCGGTACGTCCGTCACGGGCCCCCCGTCGCTTCGGCTAACGACGGTCGGGGGCGCGCCGTCACGCGCCGTCAAGGGCGTACGCGTTCGAGTCATGCACCCGATCTGGGTAACGTTGTCGTCGTGACGCAGCAGGGCGGCCCGGATTCGGCCGGGCAGGGACCGGAACACCAGGTGTCGACGTGCGAGCAGGGCCGCTTCTGTGTGGCCCGCTGCACCTGCGGCTGGCGCGGCCCGGCCCGCCGGGCCAGAAGTCAGGCCCGCACGGACGCGGAGGGGCACACGGCGGTCGCCCTCTGAGGGACCCGACGTCGCGGCCGTGGGCCGACGGCCTTCCGCCGGGCGGGTGTCACCGGCGTTCGAGAAGGACCACGTCGTCCCGGTCGACGCGGACCAGATAGCCGTTTCGCCGGTAGGTGTCGAGCCGGCTCCGCAGCCGGTCCACGGGGCAGGGTGTCTTGACGGTGGGGTCGGTGCGGTCGACGACGACCCACTGCGGGCCTTCGGGTGTGGGGTCGGCGCAGTACAGGCTGACGGTGGTGCGGCTGACCAGCTGGGCGGCGACGTGGTCGGAGGCGGCGACGGTCGCGCCGTCGGGGACGAGGGCGAGCACCTGCCGTACGGTCCGTACATGAGCCGGGGTCTGCCAGACCTCGGGCATCACGGCTTCGTGGAGCGGATAGACCGGGATCATCAGGCAGGCGAACGCGGCGACGCCGCGCAGCCCCGCCCGCCGCAGGCGTGGAGCGACCCGGGGCATGCGCTGGAGCATGGCGGCGAAGACGACCGGCATGAGCACCGCGCTGTAGTGGTAACTGACGCCCCAGTAGTGGGGATTGTCGGAGGCGAAGCGCCACAGCAGGGTCGGCAGGCACAGCCAGAGCAGGGGGGCGCGCAGGCACAGGAATCCGGCGGGCGCTAGCAGCATCAGCAGCGTGAGCCATTTCAGCGGCGGCCACAGCAGATGCGTCACGGTGTGCGGCGGTCCGCCGGTGGAGGAGACCTGCGGCAGGTAGTCGAAGGCCCCGTGCGGGTTGAACGACGGTATGAGCACCAGGACTTCTGTCGCGGTGGCCAGCAGCCCGAACAGCGCGAGCGGCACTCCGACGCGGGGGCGGCGCCCGTACCAGGCGATGTAGCCGCCGACGGCGGCGACCGTCAGGCCCAGATCCTCCTTCACCAGCACCAGCGGCACGCTCCACAGCACGGCCGCGTGCCACCGCCTGCGTCCCAGCGCCTCCACGGCGAACGCCAGCAGCGGGACGGCGAACGCGATCTCGTGGAAGTCGAAGGAGACCGCCTTCACGATGCCCCAGGAGCTGCCGACCGCGCATCCCACCAGTGCCGCGACCTTCACGCCGTGCTGGTCCCGCGCCCAGCGGGTGAGCGGGTATACGGCCAGGGCCATCAGCACGGCCTGGGCCACCAGCAGGGTGAGCGGCGTGGGAAGGATCCGGTAGACGGGCCCCAACAGCACCAGCACGGGGCTGAAGTGGTCACCGAGCACGTTGTAGCCCGGCCCCTTCAACGCGACCACGGGTGCGTCCAGGTGCGCGTAGGCCCTGACGACCTGTTCGAAGATGCCCAGGTCGTAACCCATGCTGATCAGCCGCTCGTGACGGCGGACCGAGACCACGCAGTACAGGACGGCGAAGAAGGCCGTCAGTGCCCCTGGCAGCACCCGGTGCGGGAGTCCGGCCCACCGGGATCGGGCGTCATGCGCCGCGCCGCTGTCCCGCGGTACGGGCGTGGCCGCGAGGGCCTCCCTGCAGTCGTCCCCACCCAGCACATCGGTCATGACCGGCTCGCACGATCCTTGCCGGCGTCGTGTTCGCAGTGCTCGCGCCCATGGCCGGGACGGCGCGCGAGGACATCCGTCACCGGATCCCGGAAGCGTATGAGAGCGTTGGCCGGCGCGGCAAGGGCCGGGTCAGTCGTCCCCGTGCCGGTCGGAGGCGACGGCCGCCAGTGCCGGAGCGATCAGTTCCCTGTCCCGCGGGTGGCTCAGGCGCTCGCGCGCTTCGTCCGGCGACAACCAGAGCAGTTCGCTGACCTCGTTGTTGGGTGCGAAGGCTCCGCCGGTCGACTCCGCGGCCCAGTAACTGACTTCCTTGTTCCGGCCCGTGTGGTCGACGTAGCGGGCGGTCGGCAGGGCCGGTCCGAGCCGGCAGGTGTGCCCGGTCTCCTCCTCGACCTCGCGCAGGGCGGCCGCGTGGGCCGTCTCGCCCTTCTTCAGCTTCCCCTTGGGCCAGGACCAGTCGGACCACTTCGGCCTGAAGACCAGGGCCAGTTCGACACCGCCCGATGACGAGCGGCGCCACAGCACACAGCCCCCGGCCCTGACGACGGTCGTCTCCTTCACGGCGCGCCGACCGCCTCTTGCTGCCACGACTGCTGGAACGTGTACCGCGCCGCCTCCACCTCGTGCCGCTGGTCGGCGTGCAGCACACCGAGGGCGTACGCCGTCGCCGGGGCGATGCGCGGGGTGCGCGCCGCCTGCGCGGCGGCCGCGGCCGCCTCCGAGGCGTCCCGGTGCCGGTTCAGGGCCTGCCCGGCCGTGAGCAGGGGTACGTCGACGGGGGCGCCCGGCCCGTCCAGCACCTCGCGGGCGTAGCGGTGCAGGCGCAGCAGCAGCCGTACCTGGTGCCAGGGGCCGTCCTGGGGGTGCGGGGACGGATCCGGGGACAGGCCGTGGATCAGGGCCTCCGCGTTGTACGGCAGGCCCGCGGTGACCAGTGGCAGGGCGGCGATCGCGGCCAGGAGCCGCTCCTCGGCGGCGGCGGCCTGCGGGCGCGGATCGGTGGCGGCGGCCGCGGGGGCGAGCGGGACCTCGCTGGCGAGCAGCGCGACCTTGTCGGCGACCGCGTGGAAGCGGGAGGAGCCGAGCGCCTGGAGCGCGGTGGAGTGGGCGCGGGTCCGGGCGAGGGTGAGCTGGCGCTCCAGCAGGGCGCCGGCCTTCGCCGCGCCCACGGTGAGGTTGCCGCGCTCCGGGGTGCCGGTCGCCGGGCCTGTCCGCTCGCCGCTCTGGCCGGGGAACGGCGAGGAGCCCGACAGCCGGTGCAGCGCGAGCAGCAGCCGCTCCAGACGGGCCTCGTACGCGTGTTCCATGGCCAGTGTCCCGGAGAGCCAGGCCAGCTCGGGGCGCATCTCCTCGGACCAGTCGGTGTCGAGGAACGGCCGGAAGGTGTGCAGACTGCCGCTGATACGGCGGGCCGCGCGGCGCAGGGCGCGCGCCGCGTCGGCGGACTCGTGCGCACCGGCGGCCGCACCGGTCTCCCGGTGCAGCCGCAGTGCGCGGAGGAACTCCGTGGCCCGGGCGCTCAGATAGGCGCCGAGGGCTTCTCCCGTCACGGCCATGACCGCGGTGGCCGGCGGGTCCGTCGGGTCAAGGTGCTGCTGTGCCACGCCGGCGCCTCCGGGCGTCTATGAGCATCTCCTGGATGTTGCGCAGGGGCTGTCCGTCGGCATCGGTCGCGTGCCGGGTCCACTCGCCGTCCGGGCCCAGGTGCCAGGAGGAGGTGGTGTCGGACATGCCGGTTTCGAGGAGCCGGATGAGCGTGGCCCGGTGGGCCGGGTCGGTGACCCGGACCAGGGCCTCAATCCGGCGGTCGAGGTTGCGGTGCATCATGTCGGCGCTGCCTATCCACACCTCGGGCTCGCCGCCGTTGCCGAAGGCGAACACCCGGGAGTGTTCGAGGAAGCGGCCGAGGATGGACCGCACCCGCATGTTCTCGGACAGGCCGGGGACGCCGGGCCGTACCGCGCAGATGCCGCGTACCCACACGTCGACCGGCACGCCGGCCTGGGAGGCGCGGTAGAGCGCGTCGATGACCGCCTCGTCGACGATCGAGTTGACCTTGAAGCGGATGAACGCCGGGCGGCCCGCGCGGTGGTGCTGGGCCTCCTTGTTGATCCGCGAGATGAGGCCGTCGCGCAGGGACTTGGGCGCGACGAGCAGCCGGCGGTAGGTCTCCCGGCGGGAGTAGCCGGAGAGCCGGTTGAACAGGTCGGACAGGTCGGCGCCGACCTGCGGGTCGGCCGTCAGCAGGCCCAGGTCCTCGTACAGCCGGGCCGTCTTCGGGTGGTAGTTGCCGGTGCCGACGTGGCTGTAACGCCGGAGTGTGTCGCCCTCCTGACGGACCACCAGGGACAGCTTGCAGTGGGTCTTGAGGCCGACGAGGCCGTATACGACGTGGCAGCCGGCCTCCTCCAGTTTGCGCGCCCACTTGATGTTGGCGTGCTCGTCGAAGCGGGCCTTGATCTCGACCAGGACGAGGACCTGCTTGCCGGACTCGGCGGCGTCGATCAGCGCGTCCACGATGGGGGAGTCGCCGGAGGTCCGGTACAGGGTCTGCTTGATGGCGAGGACGTCCGGGTCGGCGGCCGCCTGCTCCAGGAACGCCTGCACGGAGGTGGAGAACGAGTCGTAGGGGTGGTGCAGCAGCACGTCCCGGGCGCGCAGGGCCGCGAAGATGTCGGGCGCGGAGGCGGACTCGACCTCGGCGAGGTCACGGTGGGTGCCCGCGATGAACTTCTGGTACTTCAGCTCGGGGCGGTCGAGGCGGTGGATGCGGAAGAGGCCGGTGAGGTCGAGCGGGCCGGGCAGCGGGTAGACCTCGGCCTCGCCGATCTTCAGCTCGCGCACCAGCAGGTCGAGCACCTCGCGGTCGATGGACTCCTCGACCTCCAGGCGCACCGGCGGGCCGAAGCGGCGCCGCATGAGCTCCTTCTCCAGCGCCTGGAGGAGGTTCTCGGCGTCGTCCTCCTCGACCTCCAGGTCCTCGTTGCGGGTGAGCCGGAACGCGTGGTGCTCCAGTACCTCCATGCCCGGGAACAGCTCTTCCAGGTGGGCCGCGATGACGTCCTCCAGCGGGACGTAGCGGCCCGGGGCGGCCTCCAGGAAGCGGGACAGCAGCGGCGGCACCTTGACCCGGGCGAAGTGCTTGTGGCCGCTGACCGGGTTGCGGACGACGACGGCCAGGTTCAGGGACAGGCCCGAGATGTACGGGAAGGGGTGCGCCGGGTCGACCGCGAGGGGGGTGAGGACCGGGAAGATCTGGTGCCGGAAGAGGGTGAAGAGCCGTGCCTGCTCCTTCTCGGTCAGCTCGTTCCAGCGGACCAGGTGGATGCCCTCCTCCGCGAGTGCGGGGGCGACGTCCTCGTGGTAGCAGGCGGCGTGCCGGGCCATGAGCTCGCGGGAGCGGGCCCAGATCATCTCCAGCACCTCGCGGGGCTGCAGGCCGGAGGCCGAGCGGGTGGCGACACCGGTGGCGATACGGCGCTTCAGGCCGGCCACCCGGACCATGAAGAACTCGTCCAGGTTGCTGGCGAAGATCGCCAGGAAGTTGGCCCGTTCGAGGAGGGGTGTGTTCGGGTCCTCGGCGAGTTCGAGGACCCGTTCGTTGAACGCGAGCCAGCTGCGTTCCCGGTCCAGGAAACGGCCCTGCGGCAGCTGGGGCCCATCGACCGGTGACTCCTCGTACGGGTCGAGGTCCGCGTCGAGGTCGGGTTCCAGGTCGGAGACCGCGGCGGCCACGGTGTGCGACCGGTGGGCGGCTATGGAGCCCACGGAGGGCTGCGCGTGCTGGACCTGTGCCTGGGCGTTTGGCTGGCTCATGACCCCATTCTTCCGCGCCAGAGGGGTTACGGGCGCGTCGGAACGTGCGGGTGGGAGCGATGGCGTCCCGGTTGCCGCGTCCCTCTCGGGTGGCGGCGAAGGCTCTGGCACGGCGGGCTGCATTGGCTGAGCGTCGCAAGGTCGTCTGAATCGATGGTTACGGCGACATGACGTGCGGGCTATGCGGGGACGGCTCCCGGGCGTCCATGCCGGCCGGCCCCCGGTTGAGCCGTAGCCCCTTGGTCACTGTGCGTGTCAGGTCTCGGTGCGGTACATCAGATCGGTCTCGTGGGTGAGGAAGCCCAGGCGCTCGTACACCGACACGGCGGACTTGTTGTCCGCGTCGACGTAGAGCATCGCCGTGGGCAGGCCCTGCGCGGCCAGGTGCCGCAGGCCGATGGTGGTCAGGGACTTGCCGAGACCGCCGCCCTGGGCGGCCGGGGACACCCCGAGGACGTACACCTCGCCGAGGCCGTCGTCCGCGTGGACCTTGGTCCAGTGGAAGCCGACCAGCCTGCCCGTGCCGCCCTCGCCCGTGCGGTCCTCTCCCTCGCCCGTGCCGTCCGCCTCGCCCTCGCGCTCGGCGAGGAAGAAACCCGCCGGGTCGAACCAGGGCTCGGCCTTGCGGTCGTCCAGGTCGCGCTGGGTGAGGGAGCCCTGTTCGGGGTGGTGGGCGAACGCGGCGGAGTTGACGGCCAGCCAGGCCGTGTCGTCCTGCCCCGGCACGAACGTCCGCACGCGCACGCCGTCGGGGAGCTTGGGCTCGGGCAGCTCAAGGTCCGTCAGCGGGCGCCGCATCTGGCGGAGTTCCCGGAACAGGGTCAGCCCCAGGACCTGGGCGAGATGCCGGGCGGCCGAGTGCCCGCCGTGCGCCCACACCCGCAGCCGCTTGCCGGACGCGGCCAGCAGGGCCGAGCCGAGTGCCCGCCCGTGCCCGTGCCCCCGGTAGGAGGGGTGTACGACGAGCTCGGCGGCCGGCGCCTCCACCGGGTCGGTGTCCTCGAGCTGTGCGTAGCCGACGAGTTCGCCGTCGACCGTGAGCAGCAGATGCGAGATGCCCTCGCGCGGTCGGCCACGCAGTCGCAGGCGGCCCTGCTCGGACACCGGCTGCTGCCCGTCGACCCGGGCGGCCTCGGCGAGCAGTGCGAGCACGGCCTCGGCCTGGTCCGGGATGAGTTCGGCGTAGGTCTCGATGGCACGGGAGAAGCCGGGCCGTGCGATGTCGTCGCTGCTCATGCGTATGAGGGTACGGCGCGTGCGGCGCGAAGTGGCGGCAAGGGGAAACGTGAGGGAAACAGCAAAGGAAAGCAAAAAGGGAGATCAGGATGTGACCATGAACCCTCTGTCGCGCTACGCGCGTTGACTCTAGGCTGCGCCCGACCGGTCCACTGTCGCCGACCGGTCCGCTCAGCACAGTCGACCCACTGGGGGGTTCCATGCCGGCCACGTCCCATCCGCCCCGGCCCGCGAGACGCCGTACCTACGCGCTGCTCGCGGCCACCGCGTCGCTCGCCACCGCCGCCGCACTCGCCTCCGCGCTGCCCGCTGCCGCGCACGATAACCACGGCGGCAGGCACCACGCGCCGAGCCGTTACCAGGATGTCCAGCTCCTGTCGTTCAACGACCTGCACGGCAACCTCGAACCGCCGTCGGGTTCCTCCGGCCGGGTCACCGAACTCCAGGCGGACGGCACGACGAAGACCATCGACGCGGGCGGTGTCGAGTACCTGGCCACGCACCTGCGCGAGGCCCGCAAGAACCACGCGTACTCGATCACGGCGGCCGCGGGCGACATGGTCGGCGCGTCCCCGCTGCTCTCCGGTCTGTTCCACGACGAGCCCACCATCGAGGCGCTCAACAAGCTGGACCTGGATGTCACGTCGGTCGGCAACCACGAGTTCGACGAGGGCGCCAAGGAACTCGGCCGACTGCAGAACGGCGGCTGTCACAAGACCGACGGCTGCTACACGGACAAGAAGTTCAAGGGCGCGGACTTCCCGTACCTGGCGGCGAACGTGCTGGACGAGAAGACCGGCCGGCCGATCCTCCAGCCGTACGGCGTCTGGCGGAAGAACGGCGTCCGGATCGGCTTCATCGGCGTCACCCTGGAGGGCACGCCGGACGTCGTGTCCGCCGAGGGCGTCAAGGGCCTGAAGTTCAAGGACGAGGTCGAGACGATCAACAGGTACGCCAAGGTGCTCCAGCGCCAGGGCGTCCAGTCGATCGTGGCGCTCATCCACGAGGGCGGCCTGCCGGCGTCCACGAACTACAACTACGACTGTGACGCGGGCGGCGCCGGTGCCGGCATCTCCGGCCCGATCGTGGACATCGCCAAGAACGTCACGCCCGCCGTGGACGCGCTGGTGACCGGCCACACCCACACGGCGTACGTGTGCAACATCAAGGACCCGTCGGGCAAGCCCCGCATGGTCACCTCGGCCGCGTCCTTCGGTCGCCTCTACACCGACACCACGCTGACGTACGACCGCTGCACGGGCGACATCGTCCGTACGGCCGTGACGTCGCCGAAGTCCGCGCTGTCGGCGAAGTCGGTGAACCGCGTGGTCACCCGGGACGTCCCCAAGGCGGCCGACATGACCAGCCTGATCAGCAAGTGGAACGCCCTGGCCGCCCCGATCGGCAACCGTCCCATCGGCTACATCTCCGGCGACGTCAACAACACCGGTACCGAGTCCCCGATGGGTGACCTGATCGCGGACGCGCAGCTCGCCCACGGCAAGGAGCTGGACCCCGAGACCGACCTCGCCCTGATGAACCCGGGCGGTGTCCGGGCCGGTCTGACCTACGCCGCCAAGGGTGCCGAGGGCGACGGCGTGGTGACGTACGCCGAGGGCTTCACGGTGCAGCCGTTCTCCAACACGGTGAACCTCCAGAGCTTCACCGGGGCCCAGCTGGTGCAGGTGCTCAAGGAGCAGGTGAGCGGCGCCAACGCGGCCGCTCCGAAGATCCTCCAGCCGTCCGCCAACCTCACGTACACCCTGGACATGACCAAGTCCGGCGCGGACCGTGTGGTCACCGACTCGATCCGGCTGAACGGCGCGGCCGTCGACCTCGCCGCCACCTACCGTGTCGCGACCAACAGCTTCCTCGCGGGCGGCGGCGACGGCTTCCCGACCCTCGGTCAGGGCACGGGTGACCTGGTCGGTTCGGACGACCTCGCCGCCCTGGCGAAGTACCTGACGGCCAACTCCTCCGCCGCGAAGCCCCTCACGCCGCCGGCGGCGAACCGGATCACGGTCGTGCAGTAACCGACCCCGTGACGAACGAAGGCCCGGCGCATGTGCGCCGGGCCTTCCTGTCTGCTGTCCGCCGTTACGGGGTTTCCGTGTTCGGCGGGGGCGTGGGCGCCCCCGGCAGCCGTACCGTCGCCAGTGTGCCGCCGCCCTCGGCGCGGGTCAGGGTGACCTCGCCGCCCCCCTGCTGGACCGTGCGCGCGACGATGGAGAGGCCGAGGCCGGAGCCCGGGAGGGCACGGGCGCCGGGGGAGCGCCAGAAGCGGTCGAAGACGTGGGGGAGTTCGTCCTCGGCGATGCCGGGGCCGTGGTCGCGGACGCGCAGGACGCCCTGGTCGAGGGACACGTCGATGGTCCCGCCGGAGGGGCTGAACTTCACCGCGTTGTCGAGGATGTTGACCACGGCACGCTCCAGTGCGGAGGGCTCCGCCCGTACGTACCAGGGCCGGACGTCCGCCGTGATCTTCAGTTCGGGGCCGCGCAGCCGGGCCCGGCGCAGGGCGGCCTCCACGCTGTCGTGGAAGGCGACCACCTGGACGCGTTCGCCGCGCTGGCCCTCGGAGCGGGACAGCTCCTGGAGGTCGCCGATCAGCGACGCCAGCTCCGTCATCTGTGCCTTCACCGAGGCGAGCAGGGCCAGGCGGTCCGCGGTGGGCAGCGGCCGGCCGGTCTCCTCGCTGCGGGTGAGCAGTTCGATGTTGGTGCGCAGCGAGGTCAGCGGGGTGCGGAGTTCGTGCCCGGCGTCCGCGATGAGCTGCTGCTGCAACTCGCGGGATCCGGCGAGGGACTTGGTCATCGAGTTGAAGGAGCGGGACAGCCGGGCGATCTCGTCGTCGCTCTCCTCGTCCACGGGGATCCGGATGCCCAGGTCCTCCGTCCTCGCCACGTGCTCGACGGCCTCGGTGAGCCGGTCGACCGGGCGCAGTCCCGCGCGGGCGACGGCGAGGCCTGCCGCTCCGGCGCCGACGACCCCGATGCCGGAGACCGCGAGCAGGACCAGCGCGAGGTCCTTGAGCGTGGACTCGGTGCTCTTCAGCGGGATGGCCGTCATCGTGCCGTAACTGGTGACGCCGCCGGTGACCGGATCGTGGGAGATCCACGGTCTGGTCATCACGCGCACCCGGTTGCCGTCCTGGTCGGTGCCGTTGCGGAACAGGGCCTCGTCACCGCTGCGGAGCACGTCCTTGTCGGCCTGGGTGACGTTGATCCGGCCCACCGAGGTCGGGAAGAGGCAGGTGGTGCCGTCCTCGTCGATCGCCTGGGAGTACGTGCTCGTGTAACTGGGGGTGTTCCGTGGGGTCTGGGTGCAGTCGGCCAGTGTCTCCTTGAGCAGGTCGAACTGCTGGCTCAGGGGGGCTCCCCGGACGAACGGCAACTTGCGCAGGTCGCTGTTCAGCTGCTCGTACAGCTTCCCCTGCACGATGAACCAGCAGGTCACCGCCACCGCCGCCACCGCGAACGCCACGGCTGCCGCGACCAGTGCCGAGAGTCGGGCGCGGATCGGCAGGGTCCGGTACCGGCGGGCCAGCCGTCTCACTCCGCGCCGCCCTGCCTCAGTACGTACCCCACACCCCGCACGGTGTGCACGAGCCGCGGCTCGCCGCCCGCCTCGGTCTTGCGGCGCAGGTACATGACGTACACGTCCAGGGAGTTGGAGGACGGCTCGAAGTCGAAGCCCCAGACAGCCTTGAGGATCTGTTCCCGGGTGAGGACCTGGCGCGGGTGCGCCAGGAACATCTCCAGGAGGGTGAACTCGGTGCGGGTCAGTTCCACCTCGCGCCCGCCGCGCGTGACCTCACGTGTCGTGACGTCCATGCGCAGGTCGCCGAAGGCGAGGATCTCGTCCTGGCCGCCCGCCTCGGCCGACGGGTAGGAGCTGCGCCGCAGCAGTGCGCGGATACGGGCGAACAGCTCGTCCAGCTCGAACGGTTTGACCAGGTAGTCGTCCGCGCCGGCGTCGAGGCCGGTGACGCGGTCGCCGACGGTGTCGCGGGCCGTCAGCATCAGGATCGGGGTCGTCTCGCCGGTGCCGCGGATGCGGCGGGCGGCGGTCAGGCCGTCCATCCGGGGCATCTGCACGTCCAGGACGACCAGGTCGGGCCGGTAGGCGGTGGTCTTCTCCAGCGCGTCCGCGCCGTCGACGGCGACCTCGGTGTCGTACCCCTCGAAGGCGAGGCTGCGCTGGAGCGCTTCGCGTACTGCGGGCTCGTCGTCGACGATCAGGATGCGCTGGGTTTCACGGTCGCCATCGGCGTGGCTCATCGCTCGCGATTCCTCGGGGTGCGGTCGGGTTCGGGGCTTTCTCAGCGTCGCACGTTTCCGGGCCGTGGGGTGCGAGCGGTCAGCAGCCGCGTACCGCCGTCAGCCGCTTCAGCGGAACCTTGTGGCGGTGCGGGCGGGCCGCGGGCATCCGCAGGCCCATCATCTGGGGGGCCGTGATCTCGGGGAGCCGTACCGGCGCGGGCGGGGTGTGGAGCTCGCCGGCGACCTGGAGGGCGAGGGCGAAGTCGCCGGGGCGGTTGCCCGTCGCCCGGTGGGAAACCCGCTTGATCTGCGTGACCTGCTCGATCTGCTTGATCATGACGTACTCCCTACTGTCCGCACGCCCGAGGCGTGTCAGCGGCCGTGTCAGCTGGTGGTACCGGTGCCGCCCGCCCGCAGCTTCGCCAGGTCGGACTTGACGGTGTTGATCGGGATCGCGAAGCCGAGGCCGACGCTGCCCGCGTCCGAGGAGGACCCGGAGGAGTCGGCGGCGGCCGAGTACATCGCGGAGTTGATGCCGACGATGCGTCCCGCGGCGTCGATCAGGGCGCCGCCCGAGTTGCCGGGGTTGAGGGACGCGTCGGTCTGGATCGCCTTGTAGGTCGTGGTGGAGGATCCGGTGTCGCCGTTGAACTGGCGGCCGCCGAACTCGAACGGCCACCGGCCGTCACCGCCGCCGGGTCCCTGGCCCTGGTTCTGGCTCTGGCTCTGGCTCTCGTCCGTCGAGACGGTCACGTCACGGCTGAGCGCCGAGACGATGCCGCTGGTGACGGTTCCGGTCAGGCCCTCGGGCGAGCCGATCGCCACGACCGAGTCGCCGACCTGGACCGAGTCGGAGTCGCCGAGCGTCGCGGCCTTCAGCCCGGAGGCGTTCCGCAGCTTGATGAGCGCGAGGTCCTTGGAGCTGTCGGTGCCGACGACGTCGGCGGTGTAGGTCTTGCCATTGCTGGTCCTCACCTTGATCGAGGAGGAGCCGGAGACGACGTGGTTGTTGGTGACGACCTCGCCGCCGCTGCTGATGATCACACCGGAGCCGGTCGACGAGCCGCTCGGCAGTGTCGCGCTGATCTCGACCACGCTCGGGCTGACCGCGGAGGCGATGGCGGCGACGTCGCCCTTCTTGCTGGACGGCACCACGTTCGTGCTGGTGCTGCTGGCGGTGACGGTGTCCGCCCTGGTCAGTTCCTGGAAGGCGTACGCCGTGCCGCCGCCCACGGCCGCCGCGACGATCGCCACCGCGGCGAGCAGGGATATCGGGCCTCGGGGGCGCTTGACCCGCCGGGTGGGCGCCGGTGCGTCGGGTGAGGGTACGGAGGTCGTGTACGGCTGCTCGTACGTCTCCTGTGCGTACGACGCCTGCTCATGCGTCCGCCCGTACGTATGTTCGTACGACGGCGAGTGCGACGGAGGGGGCGGCCACTCGGGGTTCACCGGAGCGCCCCGGGGGTTCTCGTCGTACTCGCCGCTGCGGCGGAAGGTCTCGGTCATGCCATAGAGCATTTCCCGCAACCATGAGAGCTTCCTGAGCCCTCCCTGAGAACCCCGGCAGAACCTCGCCTCTCAGTGATTTCTCATCTACGGCCGGTTACTCACAGCCGCAGGACCTGCGGACCACCAGCTGCGACGGGAAGGTCTTCAGCCGCTCCCGCCGGGACCCGGGTACCCGCAGACCGTCGTCGAGTACGAGGTCCACGGCCTCCCGCGCCATCGCCGAACGGTCCGATGCGATCGTCGTCAGCGGCGGGTCGGCCAGCGCCGCCTCCTTGATGTCGTCGAACGCGGCCACCGCCAGTTCCCCGGGCACGTCGATGCGCAGCTCGCGCGCCGCGCGCAGCAGGCCGATCGCCTGGTCGTCGGTGGAGCAGAAGACCGCGGGCGGCCGGTCCGGGCCGGAGAGTAGCTCCAGGGCGACCCGGTACGCGTCGTAGCGGTTGTACGGCGCCTCGAACAGCCGGCCCTCGGTCGGGATCCGGGCCTCCTCCATCGCCCGGCGCCAGCCCTCGACGTGGTCGGAGACCGGGTCGCCGACGGCGGGGGTCTCGGCGGTGCCGCCCAGACAGGCCACGTACTCGTAGCCGTGCTCCAGCAGATGGCGCACGGCGACCTGGGCGCCGCCCAGGTCGTCCGTGACCACGGCGACGTCGTCGATGGCCTCGGGGCGCTCGTGCAGCAGTACCACCCGGGCGTCCCAGGCGTCGATCTCCGCGGCGGCGAGGTCGTTGAGTGCGTGGCTGACCAGGATCAGGCCCGCCACGCGCATGCCGAGGAAGGCGCGCAGATAGTGGACCTCGCGTTCGCTGACGTAGTCGGTGTTGCCGACGAGAACCATCTTGCCGCGCTCGGACGCCGCCTGCTCGACGGCGTGGGCCATCTCCCCGAAGAAGGGCTGGCGGGCGTCCGGGATGATCAGACCTATCAGGTCGGTGCGCCGCGACGCCATGGCCTGGGCGACCCGGTCCGGCCGGTACCCCAGCTCCTTGATCGCGGCGAGGACACGCTCGCGCGTGGCCGGGGCAACCGGCCGGGGTCCGTTGTTGATGACATAACTGACCACGGCGGTGGAGGTTCCCGCGAGCCGCGCCACATCATCCCGAGTCACCTTGGGCACGCGCGGAGTCTACGCGGATTGACCCGCTCTGGGCAGGGCGTTCCGTGGTTTGTCTGTGCGGACGCAATGGGTCGCGATGCGGCGGCGACCCATTGCGCGGGCCCGCGTCACGCGTCCGCGTGGATCTCCGCCGGGTCGTGGGCGGCCGCCGTGTCCGATGCGCCGGCGTTCTCCGGCTTCGGCTGGCCGGTTCCGGCACCGGTACCGGCCGCGGCCTTGGCCTTGGCCTTCGCCTCGTCCGTGGTGCGGTCGCCCTTCTCGGGGGTGACGAAGCGGTAGCCGACGTTGCGGACGGTGCCGATCAGGGACTCGTGCTCGGGGCCCAGCTTGGCGCGCAGCCGTCGTACGTGGACGTCCACGGTCCGGGTGCCGCCGAAGTAGTCGTATCCCCAGACCTCCTGGAGGAGCTGCGCGCGCGTGAAGACGCGGCCGGGGTGCTGGGCGAGGTACTTCAGGAGTTCGAACTCCTTGAAGGTGAGGTCCAGGACCCGGCCCTTCAGCTTGGCGGAGTAGGTCGCCTCGTCCACCGACAGGTCGCCGTTGCGGATCTCCATGGGGGAGTCGTCGTTGACGATCTGCTGCCGTCCCATGGCCAGCCGCAGCCGCGCCTCCACCTCGGCCGGTCCTGCGGTGTCGAGCAGTACGTCGTCGATGCCCCAGTCGGCGGTGACGGCGGCGAGACCGCCCTCGGTCACGACCAGGATCAGCGGGCAGCCGGGCCCGGTGGACCGCAGGAGCTGGCACAGGCTGCGGACCTGAGGCAGGTCGCGGCGCCCGTCGATCAGGATCACGTCGGCGCCCGGCGTGTCGACCAGCGCGGGCCCCTCCGCCGGAGCCACCCGTACGTTGTGCAGGAGCAGCCCGAGGGCCGGCAGCACCTCCGTCGACGGCTGGAGGGCGTTGGTCAGGAGCAGCAGAGAACTCATACGTCTGGTTCCTCCTCGGTCCCCGCGAGGACGTTTGCGGTACTTCGACCCTGGCTCTGCGATCTTCCGAAAGCACAAAAGGACCCGGGGGCTGCGCTGCCCGAGTCCTCTGCCCAGCAGAATAGCCGACATGAGTAACGGTCCGGCGGGTCAAACCGCACGTTCCACCGTTCGTCCGAATCCCGAGACGGATGCACGTACACCTATGCGGACGTTTCTGTACACGGCCGACGGGGTCGCCATCGATTCCGTATACGACCCGGGGACGGCCGTATACGACGCGAGCCCGGGCCCCGCCTTCGTGGTCGCCCACGGCTTCACCGGCGACGTCGACCGGCCGCACGTCCGCCGCGCCGCCGCCGCGCTCGCCCGCCACGGTGCCGTCGTGACCTTCTCCTTCCGGGGCCACGGTGCCTCCGGCGGCCGTTCCACGGTCGGCGACCGGGAGGTGCTCGACCTCGCGGCGGCGGTGGCGTGGGCGCGGGAACTCGGGCACCCGCGCGTGGTGACCGTCGGCTTCTCCATGGGCGGCTCGGTGGTGCTGCGGCACGCGGCGCTGCACCGGGGAGTCGACGCCGTGGTCTCGGTGAGCGCCCCGGCCCGCTGGTACTACCGGGGCACGGCGCCCATGCGGCGGCTGCACTGGCTGGTGACCCGCCCGGAGGGCCGGCTGATCGGCCGCTACGGCCTGCGCACCCGCATCCACCACCGGGACTGGGACCCGGTCCCGCTGTCCCCCGTCGAAGCGGTCCCGCGCATAGCCCCGGCCCCCCTGCTGGTCGTACACGGCGACCGGGACGCCTACTTCCCGCTCGACCACCCCCGGATGCTGGCCGACGCGGCCGGTGACCACGGCGAACTCTGGCTGGAGCCCGGGATGGGCCACGCCGAGAACGCGGCGGACGACGCCCTGCTGGCCCGGATCGGTGACTGGGCGGCGGCCCGCGCGGGCTAGCCTGACCGTGTTGAAGGACGAACAGAGGGACGAGATGGCAAAGGTCACGGTGCGCTACTGGGCGGCCGCGAAGGCCGCGGCCGGGGTCGCCGAGGAGCCGTACGACGCGGTGACCCTCGCCGATGCGCTGGCCGAGGTCCGCGAGCGGCACCCCGGTGAGCTGGCGCGCGTGCTGCTCCGATGCTCGTTCCTCGTCGACGGTGACCCCGTGGGAACGCGCGGTCATGAGACGGTACGGCTGACCGAGGGCGGCACGGTCGAGGTGCTCCCGCCGTTCGCAGGAGGGTGACTGATGACCGACGAGCCGTACCAGCCACAACAGCAGCCGCAGCAGCCGTACGACGGCTATCAGGGGTATCACCAGGACCCCTACCAGCAGCAGTACCAGTACCAGCAGCAGGCGCAGCAGCACCAGCAGGCGCAGCAGCCCTGGCCCGGTGCCGAGCAGCAGCAGTACACGCAGCAGTGGCAGGGCCAGACGTGGGAGACGCAGAACCACGCGGCGCAGGTGTCACCGGCGCACGGCTATCCGCAGCCGCAGTCACCGCAGCCGCAGCCCGCTCCCGTGCGGACGGCGCGGCCCGAGCAGGCCCTGCTGGAGGAAGAGCCCACCTACGGCCCCGCCACCCTGGGCGGCAACTCCCGCGTCACCGACGCACAGCGCGCCCGCATCGAGGGCCGCTCCCCGGTCATCGAGCCCGGGATGCAGCCGGCGGCGCTCACCGCGCTGCTCGGGCTGCTGCTCGCCGTGACCGCGCCGGTCGGCTCGTACGCCCTGGCCGTCCCGCTGGTGCTGCTCCAGGCCGTCACGGCGGCTGGCTGGTTCCGGCTGAACGGCATGTGGCCCGCCCGGCAGGGCATCGCGCTGGCCTTCCTGGGCGCGCTCGTCTCGGACGTCGCCCTGCTCGCGGCGGGACGCGAGAACGCACCCGCGGCGATCCTCGGCACCCTCGGAGTGTGGGTGCTGCTCTGTCTGGTCCTCCAGCTCCGCTCGCAGGCGGACCCCGACGAGCGCATGTACGGCCTGATGGCGACGGCCGCCGCGTCGGCGCTGGCGATCATCGCGACCGGATTCCTGGGTGCCGAGCCGCACGCGGTGTCGGTCGGCGCCGCCGCGGTGGCGGTCGCGGTCCTCGCCCGGGCGCTGCCCCTCCCGACGCCGGCCTCGGTGACCGTGGCGGTGCTCGCGGCGGCGGGTGCGGGCATCGCCGTCGGCAACGTGACGGACATCGGCTCGCGCGGCGCGCTGCTCGGCGCCGCCGCGGCGGTCTGCGCGCTCATCGGCCACCGGGTCGCGAGCTACGACTTCCCGTCCCGCTTCGTGCACTTCACGGCCGGTGTGGCCCTGCCGCTCGCGGCGGCGGCTCCGGCGGTGTGGATGCTGGGGCGCGCCCTGGGCTGACCCGGGCACGCGGTGAGGTGCTCCCGGCTCACGTCACAGGTGATCGACAATTTTCGGGCGGCCGTACCCCACGGGGTTAGCGTTGTGGGAATCGCTGAGAACAGCGGAGCCAACGCTGAGCAGCAGCTGGGAAGAACTCTCGGCTGGAGCCGTCGAACCGGGGGAAACCACACATGCGCGCCCTGCGAATATGCCTGATCATCGTCGCGGTCCTGGGCGGTCTGTTCGTGCTCGCCGACCGTGTCGCCGTCTACTTCGCCGAGGGCGAGGCCGCCGACAAGCTGAAGGCGACGCAGAACCTCGCCGGGACGCCGGACGTGTCGATTCACGGGTTCCCGTTCCTCACACAGGTCGCTGGCGGCTCGCTGGACGACGTCGAGGTCGGCATCAAGGACTACGAGGCGGCCACCGGGAACGGCACGGAGAAGATCCGTATCGACAACCTGACGGCTCATATGAAGGGCGTCGAGTTCTCCGGCGACTACAGCTCCGCCACCGCGGACACCGCCACCGGCACCGCGACCATCGCGTACGACGAGCTCCTGAAGACCACCAAGTCGGCTCCCACCCGGATCGCCCCCGGCGTCAGCGCCCGCATCGTCGGCCTGTCCGACGGCGGCAACGGCAAGATCAAGGTCGCGCTGGAGGCTACGGTCCTCGGCGCCAAGGTGCCGCAGCCGGTCTCCGTGCTCAGCTCGGTCAGCGTCCAGGGCGACCACGTCAAGGTGAACGCCGACAACCTGCCCAGCATCGGCGGCGTCGACATCGCCGAGGACCGCATCCGGTCGGTCACCGACTTCCGGCAGGTCATCGACCAGCTGCCCGGTGACATCAAGCTGGACAAGGTGCAGGCGGCGCCGGACGGCGTGGAGATCACGGTGAAGGGGACGAACGTCAAGCTGGCGGGATGAGCGCCGGTTCCGGGCCCCGTCCGCTGAGCGAGACGTTCACGTCCGTACCGTAGATGCGGTGGCGATCGGAGCAGCCCGGGAGCCGTCCGGCACGGCACCGGCCCGTATCCGGTCCCACATCGCGGACGATCGCATCTCAGCATGCGACACACCGGTGACACGCCGGGTAGTCGGTCCTTACGATCGAGCGCATGAAGCGACAGGCGGATCTCACAAAGCGGCGGGCAGTGGACCTGTGCCGCGTTGCCGCCATGCTCTGTCGCCCCTTCTGAAGCGGAAGCGCCCTTCTCGGCGCTCCGTATCCCCAGCCGCCCAGCTCAGGGCACTCGTGCACCGCTCCCGGACGGAAGTTCCGGAAGTCGCGCGCACCCCTCACACTTCGCACGCCCCGCCGCACCTGCCCCGGAGGAGAAAGAGCATGAGCCGCAGCGACGTCCTGGTCGACGCCGACTGGCTCCAGGATCACCTGGACGACCCGACCATCGCCATCGTCGAGGTGGACGAGGACACGTCCGCCTACGAGAAGAACCACATCCGGGGCGCCATCCGGATCGACTGGACCAAGGACCTTCAGGACCCGGTCCGCCGTGACTTCATCGACCAGGAAGGCTTCGAGAAGCTCCTGTCGAAGAAGGGCATCGCCAACGACACCCTGGTGATCCTCTACGGCGGCAACAACAACTGGTTCGCGTCCTACGCCTACTGGTACTTCAAGCTGTACGGCCACGAGAACGTCAAGCTCCTCGACGGCGGCCGCAAGAAGTGGGAGCTGGACGCCCGCGAGCTGGCCGACGGCGGCGACCTGCCCGAGCGCGCGACGACCGACTACAAGGCCAAGGCGCAGGACACCTCGATCCGTGCCTTCCGCGACGACGTCGTGGCGGCCATCGGCGCCCAGAACCTGGTCGACGTACGCTCGCCCGACGAGTTCTCCGGCAAGCTGCTCGCCCCGGCCCACCTGCCGCAGGAGCAGTCGCAGCGCCCCGGTCACGTCCCGAGCGCCCGCAACATCCCGTGGTCGAAGAACGCCAACGACGACGGCACCTTCAAGTCGGACGACGAGCTGAAGGAGCTGTACGCCCAGGAGGACGTCGACCTGGCCAAGGACACCATCGCCTACTGCCGCATCGGTGAGCGCTCCGCGCTGACCTGGTTCGTGCTGCACGAGCTGCTCGGCGTCCAGAACGTCAAGAACTACGACGGCTCCTGGACCGAGTACGGCTCCCTGGTGGGCGTGCCGATCGAGCTCGGCGCGGCGAAGTAACTCCTCTACGGCCTGTACGGAAGGAAAACCATGTGTGGAGCGAAGGCCGGCGGCCCCGACGCCTCGACGATCAAGCCCGGTGAGACCACGATCCAGGGCCACGTGACCCGCGACGGCGAGCCGGTGACCGGTTACGTGCGTCTGCTCGACTCGACCGGCGAGTTCACCGCGGAGGTCCCGACCTCCGCCACCGGACAGTTCCGCTTCTACGCGGCCGAGGGCACCTGGACCGTGCGCGCGCTGGTGCCCGGCGGCACCGCCGACCGCACGGTCGTCGCCCAGCAGGGCGGACTGGCCGAGGTGGCGATCGCGGTCTGACGAGTTCCCCCCACGGGCAGGGGCCGCACCCACCGGGTTGGACACCTGGGGTGCGGCCCTTCGCCGTGTCCGGGACACGGACCTACTCTGGAGTCATGTACGCGCGGCGGCGTCACATCTACTTCGCCATGATGGGCACCTGCGTCGGCCTGTTCGTCCTGGCCTGGGCGGTCGTGCGCCTGTGGTCGGTTCCGGCGGCGGTGGGCATGTGCGTCGTGGCCATGGTCATCCCGCCGCTGGCCGCGATCGTCGCGAACCGGCGGGGCCCCGACGACCGCTGGTGGGACGACCCGTCCGGGGACCCGAAGTCCGACGAGTGGTGGGACGAGCTGGACGGCAAGAAGCGCCCCCGGCAGGATCCGAAGGAAAGGCCGTAGGGGGACGAAGGAGAGGCCTTGGGGCTGCCCGAGGAAAAGGCGTCGGGGCTGCCTCAGGCCTGGTCGGGGCTGCCTCAGGCCTGTCGGACGCCCACGGTGTCGGGAAGGCCGTCGTCGTGGGTGTCGGCCAGCAGCTCGGCGAGGCTGAAGTGGGCCTCCTCGCTGGTGAACCGGTTGGTGACGCGCACGAAGTAGCGGTGCTCGGAGACGCGGAAGACCTCTCTTCTCTGACGCCGCCGCCCTGCCTCGGTGGTCGCCTCGGCGAAGGTGTCGACCGCGTGCAGCAGCGCGGCCAGGGCTTCGGCCCGCGTCCCGTCGAGCTCGCGGTGCACGGTGTACCGGAAGGCCTCGGCCTCCCCGGAAGCCCGCATGACGGCCCATCGGGTCATCAGTAGACCAGCGCCTGGGTGCCGTCGCCGAGTGCCTCCTGCACGAAGACCTGCGCACCGGCGATCCGTACGCCCTCGATGACGTCCTTCTCCGTGATGTCCCGGCGCGCCGCGCACTGGGTGCACAGGGTGATCCGGCCGCCCGCGAGCACCGCGTCGAGCAGTCCGGGCAGCGGGGCCGCGTGGGGCAGCTCGAACTCGGCGGCCCGTCCCGGAAGCGCGAACCAGGCCGACTCCCCGGTCAGCCACAGCGACACATCCACACCGCTGGCCACGGCCACCGCCGCCACGGTGAACGCCTGCGAACAGCGCTCGGGGGCGTCCGCCCCGGCCGTCACCTTGATCACGAGCTTCTTCGCCATGCCCGAATGGTAGTCCGAACAACCCTCCAGTCCCGGAACGGCACCGCGCCCGCCGGGCGTCACGCACGGTACTCCCCGACCTGGTCGGTGGCGGTGTCGTAGAGCAGGGTGGGAGAAGCAGGTTGAGGCGCGGGAGCTGCTTCTGTCGGACGGTGCCCCGCAGTTCCGCACGATCATCTCCGAAGCGGTGCTCCGCAGCCCGCTTCGGAGCACCGTTGGCGGCGGTCGGTGGCGGCGGGCTCCGGGGCCGACCGGGGCGCAGACCCGAGCGGCGTACCTCGCGGTGAGGCGGGGGTGTGCGCCGCGTAAGCTGGGACGCGGCTCTGTGTACCCACCCTCGCCGAGGAGCACCCTGTGGAGATCTTCTTCGAAACCCTGCTGGTCCTGGTCTGCGTCGGCGTGCTCGCCTTCGCCGGTCTGACCGTGAAGAAGCTGTACCAGGGCCAGCGCTGACCACGTCAAGGAAATCGGCTAGGAACCGCCACTCATGATCGAGATCCCGTCCGACCTCCACAAGGACCTCGTCCCGCTCGTCTTCCTGCTCGGCAACTGGGCCGGCGCTGGCGTGCACGACTTCCCGGGCTCCGAGAAGTGCAACTTCGGGCAGGAGGTCTCGTTCAGCCACGACGGGCGGGACTTCCTGGAGTACCACTCGCACACGTGGGTGCTGGACAACGACGGGAACAAGGTCCGCCCGCTGGAGTCGGAGTCCGGCTTCTGGCGGATCGACGCGAACCGCAAGGTCGAGGTCACGATGACCCGCGACGACGGCGTGATCGAGATCTGGTACGGCGAGCTGGCCGACAAGAAGCCGCAGATCGACCTGGTCACCGACGCGGTGGCGCGTACGGCGGCCTCGCAGCCGTACACCGGCGGCAAGCGTCTGTACGGCTATGTGAAGAGCGACCTGATGTGGGTCGGCGAGAAGCAGACCCCCGAGGTGGAGCTCCGCCCCTACATGTCGGCCCACCTGAAGAAGGTCGTCACCCCCGAAGACGTCGAACGCTGGGCCAAGGCCCTCCCGGACGACATGCCTGACGACGGCATCGCGTTCTTCAAGTAGGGATGCACCTGCCCGGGCGGCGGGGCGGAAGCGGGTCCCTCGGGGGCCGGCCGCCCCGAGTCCGTGGGTCCGTGAGGCCGTAACCGTCGGCCACCCCCTGCCCCGCCCATCCCATGCCTAGACTTGTCCATGTGGTGAGCACCGACTGGAAGAGCGACCTCAGGCAGCGCGGCTACCGGCTGACGCCGCAGCGGCAACTCGTGCTCGAAGCCGTGGACACCCTTGAGCACGCGACGCCCGACGACATCCTCGTGGAAGTGCGGAAGACGGCGTCGGGGGTCAACATCTCCACCGTGTACCGGACGCTGGAGCTGCTGGAGGAGCTCGGGCTCGTCTCGCACGCGCACCTCGGGCACGGGGCGCCGACCTATCACCTGGCCGACCGGCACCACCACATCCACCTGGTGTGCCGGGACTGCCAGAACGTGATCGAGGCGGACACCGAGGTGGCGTCCGAGTTCACGGCCAAGCTGCGCGAGACGTTCGGGTTCGACACGGACATGAAGCACTTTGCGATCTTCGGCCGGTGCGAGGACTGCACGCTCAAGAGTTCAATTACCGAGTCGTAGGCTTACGTATATGAAGAGCCCTCTGCTGTCCCTGCCCGGCGCCGTCCCCGCCGAGGGCGTGGACGAAGGTGTCGCCGCCCACTACGGCGACCTGTTCCGCGAGCAGCGCGCACTCGCCGACGGCACCGGATTCGTCGACCTCTCCCACCGGGGGGTCCTCACCGTCACCGGCGCGGACCGGCTGAGCTGGCTGCACCTGCTGCTCACCCAGCATGTCAGCGAGCTTCCGGTGGGCGAGGCGACCGAGGCGCTGATCCTGTCCGCGAACGGCCACATCGAGCACGCGCTGTACCTGGTGGACGACGGCACGACGGTCTGGGCCCATGTGGAGCCGGGCACCCAGGGCGAGCTGCTCTCGTACCTGGAGTCGATGAAGTTCTTCTACCGGGTCGAGACCGCCGACCGGACCGCCGACTTCGCCGTCGTGCATCTGCCGGCCGGTTCCATCGCGGAGGCCCCGGAGGGTGTCGTCGTACGCGAGACGGCGTACGGCCGTGACCTCTTCCTGCCCCGCGCCGACCTGGAGTCGTACGCCGAGCGGACCGGCCCCGCCGCCGGGCTCCTCGCCTACGAGGCGCTGCGCGTCGAGCGGCACCGGCCCCGCGTCGGCTTCGAGACCGACCACCGCACCATCCCGCACGAGCTGGGCTGGATCGGCACGGCGGTGCACCTCCAGAAGGGCTGCTACCGCGGCCAGGAGACCGTCGCCCGGGTCCAGAACCTGGGCAAGCCCCCGCGCCGCCTGGTCTTCCTCCACCTCGACGGCAGCGACGTCCACCTCCCCGCGCACGGCGCCGAGATCCGCCTGGCGGACGACGGCCCCGACGGCCGCAAGATCGGCTTCGTCACCACTTCCGTGCGCCACCACGAGCTGGGCCCGATCGCGCTGGCCCTGGTCAAGCGCAACGTGCCCGTGGACGCGCCGCTGCTGGTGGGGAACACGGCCGCGGCGCAGGAGACCGTCGTCGAACCCTAGGCGGCAAGGCGTCGAGCCCTGGGCGGCGAGGGGTTCACACCTCGATCAGGACCGTGAACGGGCCGTCGTTCGTCAGCGACACGCGCATGTGCGCGCCGAACCGGCCCGTCGCCACCGTCGCGCCCAGCGCGCGCAGCTGGGCGACCACCTCGTCCACCAGCGGCTCGGCGACATCGCCGGGGGCGGCCGCGTTCCAGGTCGGGCGGCGGCCCTTGCGCGCGTCGCCGTAGAGCGTGAACTGGCTGATGACCAGCAGCGGTGCGTCGATGTCGCTGCACGACCGCTCCTCGTGCAGCATGCGCACGGACCAGAGTTTGCGGGCGAGCTGGGCCGCCTTCTCCTTGGTGTCCTCGTGCGTCACCCCGACCAGGACGCACAGTCCCTCGCCGGTGATCTCGCCCACCGTCTCGCCGTCCACGACGACGCTCGCGCCGTCCACCCTCTGCACCACTGCACGCATGCGGACCATGATGCCCGGGTGCCGCACCCGCGTTCACGGAGGGCCTATTTTTGATCCTTAAGCCCCCATCTGGGGCCGTTCGGGGGCTCTCGGTCACATACTGGCCACTTGGGGTGGCACGATGCTTCCGTACGCCGGTCGAGGGGACGGTTGAGGCACATGAGCACACCGAGCACCGGGCAGCCGACCGGGGCGGTCGCGGACATCCGCGAGGCCGGCTCCGACCCGCACCGCCCGCCCGCGCAGCGCGTCGACAGCGCGCCGCTGCCCGAGGATCCGGCCGAACCCGAGCTGGTCCTGCTGAGCCTGCCGGAGCTGCGCGCGCTGCGCCGGGACGCCCAGCGCGACGAGGCGGACCTCAGTTATGTGCGGCGCCTGTTGCAGGGCCGTATCGACATCCTGCGCGCGGAGCTGTCCCGGCGCGGCCCGGCGGTCCTGGTGACTCCCGCGCACGCTCCGGTGCCGGTGGTCGCCCGGCTGTCGGAGATCCTCACCGACGCCCCGGCCCGGTACCGCTCCTCGGCCCGCCATGTGACGGTCGGTACGCCGCACAGCGAGGAGTACCGGCGCCTGGCCACCGAGATGCTCGCCGAGGTCGAGCTGTCCGACCTCCAGGCGCGCACCGACCTGGAACTGGGCACCGCGATGGGCCGTCTGGTCCGCTACGAGCAGCAGGTCTCCCGCAGCCGCCAGCACCTCCAGCGCACGGCCGACGGCTGCGGCGCCGAGATCGCCCGGCGGTACCGGGACGGCGAGGCGCAGGTGGACGACCTGCTGACGTGAGCCCCGGGAAAATCCTGCGACACCGTTGCCTCGTGGACCTACCGTGACCTCTATGAGCCGCTCCGCCTCAGAGACCTCAGCGACCACAGCGACCTCGGCGGTCTCAGGGACCTCCGAGATCGACGTACGCCCCATCACCGAAGCCGAGTTCGCCGACTGGAACCGTGCCCTGAACACCGGGTTCCTGCGGCAGCCGGTCTCGACGCAGGAGCAGGTGGAGGCGCGCAGAAGCCAGTTCGTGCCCGGCCGGCTGCTCGGCGCGTTCGACGGCGGGCGGTGTGTCGCGACCTTCCGTTCCTTCGACCAGCAGGTCACGGCGGTGGGCGGGGCGTCCGTCCAGGCCGACGCGATCTCCAACGTCACGGTCACCGCCACCCACCGCCGCCGCGGCCTCCTCAGTCGCATGATGAGCCTGGACATCGCCGCCGCGAAGGAGCGCGAGGACGTCCTGGCCACGCTGATCGCCGCCGAGTACCCGATCTACGGCCGCTACGGCTTCGGCCCCGCCACCCACTTCGCCGAGTGGACCGTCGACGTGACCCGCGCCGGTCTGGACCCCCGCTGGTCCGGTCCCGAGGGCGGCGCCCGCATCGACCTGGTGGACGCCGAGGACGTGCGCCGGCTCGGCCCTGAGCTGCACGAGCGGGTGCGCCGCGCGCAGCCCGGTGCCGTCAGCCGGGACGAGGTGTGGTGGAAGACGGCCACGGGAGCCCTGCGCTTCTTCGACGACTGGACCGAGCCCTTCTACGCCGTCCACCGCTCCGCCTCTGGCGAGGTCGAGGGCATGATGAAGTACGTGCCGGACGACACCTGGCACGGCAAGCAGCCGCACAACACGGCGAACGTCCACTGGCTGATCGCGTCGACCCCGGCGGCGGAGCGCGACCTGTGGCACTTCGTGTGCACCATGGACTGGATCACCGAGGTCAAGAGCGGCTGGCGGGCGCCCGACGACCTGCTCCCGCTCTATCTGCCCGACCCGCGGGCGGCCAGGATCACCACACAGACCGACTGGCTGTGGGTGCGGATCCTGGACGTCGTACGGGCCCTGGAGGCGCGGACGTACGGCGGGACGGGCGCGCTGGTGCTGGAGGTCACCGACGAGCAGGGGCTCACCGGCGGCCGCTACCGGCTGGAGGCGTCCCTCGAGGGATCGTCCTGCACCCCGACCGGCGCGGATCCGGAACTGGTCCTCGGGGTCGCCGAGTTGTCCATGCTGTGGCTCGGTGACGAGACGGCGGCACGGCTGGTGGCGCTGGGCCGGGTCCGGGAAGTACGAGCGGGCGCCGCCCGAGTGGCCGACGCCCTGCTGCACACGCCCAGGCGGCCTTGGTGCCCGGACATATTCTGACGGCTCCCTTCTCGCCGGCTGCTGCCTGCCTTCCCGGCTGCCCGTCCGGCTTCCTGTCTGCGGTTCTGTCCGCTGTTCTGTCTCTGATTCCTGTCTTCGGTCGTTGATCCGTAGCGAGCTGTTCGGTTGTGGCTGCGCGTTCAGTTGTGACTGTGCTGGTGTGTTCAGTTGTGACTGTGCCTGTGGTGCCGTTGTGGTTCGTCGCCGGCCGGTCGGCCGCCGGGCTCCCGGCTCCCCTCCGGAAGGAAGCCCGTGCGGCCAACCGCCGGAAAGTCCGGCCATGTTGTTCGAGTTGGCTGCCAACTCAATGGTGTTATCTCCGCCTGGAACCGGCGTATAACCACCTTTCCGTGAACTGCCCGAAGATGGCGGGAAGTTGTAGTGTCATCGTGTGGACCCGGAACACGCCTCCGCCAATGGGCGGAAAAGGTCACAGCGGCCACAGAAGTCACACCGTGAGGTGGCCGACGAGCTGCGCGCCCGGATCGCCTCCGGCGAGCTCAGGGCGGGGGACCGCATGCCCACCCAGGCCAGGCTCGCCGACGAGTTCGGCGTGGAGCGCGGGGCCGTACGGCAGGCGCTGAACATCCTGCACGCGGAGCACCTGCTCACCGGAGTCTCGAAGGGCAGCCCCGCCACAGTCGCCCCGCACCCGGCCCGGTATCCGCTCCCGGCAGGCCCGGGAGCCGCTCCGCAGCCCACCATGGCCGCCCTCGCCCCGCGCACGGCCGCGGCCTTCGCCGCTCCGCACGTAGAGATCGACGCGCTGTGCCTCACCGCCGTCTCGCTCACCCTGGCGATCGGTGAACCGCTGCGCCAGATCCACGCCGGACGGCTGAAACCGGCCAAGGTCGACGTGCGGATCCTGCTGCCGAGCCGGGACATCGACCTGGCCTTCCCGGCGCCGGTGGACGACGCCTCCGCCACCGGTCTGCTGCACCAGCGCTGGCTCGCCCACCGCAACGCGCAGGGCCAGGTGCTGCGGCACAACCTGCTGGCCCTGCGCGCCACACACGGCATCGACGTGCGGGTCTCCTTCCGCGCGCTGCCGTTCACCCCGCCGGTGAAGCTGTACCTGCTCAACGGCGAGGAGGCGCTCTTCGCCTACTACACGCTCTCCAGGCGGGAGCGGATGATCGGCCAGGAGCACCTGGAGATGTACGACGCGGAGGGCACCCGGTCCATGCTGTTCGCCTTCGAGCGGAGCGTCGGGCCGCGGGACGCCGCGTTCGTGGAGCAGTCCCGCGGTTGGTTCGACGCGCTGTGGGAGACGATCAGTTCGGATCTGGTGCTGACCTAGGGCTGCGGGTCCCTGGGGCTGTGGGCCTTCGGGTGATTGGGCCCTAGACCGCCCCGGCGATCAGGACGGCGAGCAGTACGGCCCCGGCGGAGCTGACGGCGGGGCTCTTGGCCTTGATGCCGACGGTGAACAGCAGCAGGCCGACGATGCCGGTGGCGCCGTACTTCCACTGGACGAGCTGCTCGAAGCCGACGACGAACAGCGCGGAGAGGAGGGCGAGAGCAGGCACGTTGATTCCCCCTTCGGGCGGACCGGGCGGTGGCGCCGGGAGGCAAAACTTCCACCAACTCGGCCAAGTTGGTAACCAACTCTGACTATGTTGTCCCCACTTGGCAGCAACGCATAAACAACTTCCGGGCAACTCCCTTTAGATGGATCAAAGTTGTAGCGTTTGGTCGTGACCCAGGAGAACGTGGCAGTGAACGGCGGCAGAAGGCTCACGTCCCAGGAGATCGCCGACACCCTGCGGGAACGCATCCGCGTCGGCGAGCTCAAGGCGGGGGACCGCCTGCCCACCCAGGCCGAACTCGCCGAGGAGTTCGGCGTGGAGCGTGGCGCCGTACGCCAGGCCCTGCGGTCCCTCCAGGCCGACGGCCTCCTCAGCAACGTCAGCAAGGGCAGCCCGCCGCGGATCGCCCAGCCGGAGCCCGGCCCCGACCACCCCCAGCCCACGATGGTCGGCCTCGGTCCCCGGCTCGCCGAGGCCTTCGCGGCGCCCCAGGTGCGGATAGACGCGGTCTGCCTCACAGCCGAGACCCTCATGCTCGCGATGAGCGAGCCCCTGCGCGAGAT
The DNA here is from genome assembly GCF_044745865.1 of Streptomyces sp. NPDC086787. Taxonomy (NCBI): domain Bacteria; kingdom Bacillati; phylum Actinomycetota; class Actinomycetes; order Kitasatosporales; family Streptomycetaceae; genus Streptomyces; species Streptomyces sp. NPDC086787. The sequence goes on from NZ_JBIVBC010000005.1 coordinate 50,362, forward strand.
CCACGCGGGCCGCCTCCACCCCCAGTCCATCGACGTCCGCATCCTGCTGCCGTCCCGGGACATCGACCTGGCCTTCCCGGTTCCGGTCAAGGGACGCGGTGACGACGACCCCGTCCACGAGCGCTGGCTCGCCATGCGCAACGCCCAGGGTCAGGTCCTCCAGTACAACCTGAACGCCCTGCGCGCCACCCATGACATCGACGTCCGGGTCACCTTCCGCGCGCTGCCGTTCACCCCGCCGGTCAAGCTGTACCTGCTGGGCGGGACGGAGGTGCTCTTCGCGTACTACACGGTGACCCGCCGCAAGGAGTCCACCGACAACGGCATGCTGGACATGTACGACGCCCTGGGCTCCAAGTCCCTGCTCTTCTCGTTCGAGAAGCGGCGGGGCCGGCGGGACGAGGCGTTCGTGGAGCAGTCACAGATGTGGTTCGACGCCCTCTGGGAAACCATCACCACGGACCTGACACTCTCCTAGTGACTTCTGATACGAAACAGACCGAACCGGTGACGGAAACGACCGCGCAGGAGCACGAGAGGCTGAGGGAAGCGGTCACACGGGCCCGGGTGATTCTGTGGGACTTCGACGGGCCGGTCTGCCGGCTGTTCGCGGGTCACAAACCCGAGTCGATAGCCCGCCACCTGGTGGACTGGCTGGCCGACCGGGGCCCGGCCGGACTGCTCGACGAGCGGGAACGCCTGACGGAGGACCCGCAGGACGTCCTGCGTGCCGTGGACCGCAGGCGGCCCGGCAGCGAGCTGGTCGCGGAGCTGGAGGAACGTCTCACCGAGGAGGAGCTGCGGGCCTCGGCCACCGCGGCGCCCACCGAGTACGCCGACCGGCTGATCCGCACCTGGACGGCGACCGGCTCCCGGCTCGCCATCACCAGCAACAACTCACCCCAGGTCGTCCGCGCCTATCTCGACGGCCGCGGCCTCACCGGCTGCTTCGCCCCCCACATCTACGGCCGCACCGGCGACGTCCGGCGCCTCAAGCCCGACCCGCACTGCCTCAACCGCGCCCTCGACGCCATGGGCGCCGCGCCCGCCGTCGCCCTGATGATCGGCGACTCCCTCATGGACCTCACCGCCGCGCACACCGCCGGGGTCGAGTTCCTCGGGTACGCGCGCGACGAGGAGAAGCGAGCGCTCCTCCACGAGTCCGGCGCCGACCACGTCGTCACCTCCCTGGAGCCGCTGCTGCGGATGCTGGGGCGTTAGGTCGTCAGGTCGTCAGGTCGTCAGGTCGTTGGGCGGTTGGGCCGTTAGGGCGTTGGGTCGCCGGGTCCTAGCACAGACGTGCGCCACACGAATAGTCGCCGATTCGGATCCGCGGCCCTCCCCAGCGGGTTAGCATTCCGCAACCGTCGCGGCGACGGCTCGGCCGTGACTCCAGCCGCGCCCGCCAGCCTGTCGAAGACCTGTTGATGACTCATGAACAAGCCCTTCCCGTACGGCATTTCCCGCGAGTGATCCCCCGGAGGGACAGTGGGCGCAGCGCCTGCCCCCGACGCCGTGTACCAGGCGTTCCTGGGACATGCCGCTGAACGGGGGCGGCTGAGCGACGGCTTCCACAACCGGAACTACCTGCTGCCGCTGACCGACGCGGTTGCCCGGCTGGTCGGCCGTCGGCCGGGCACCCCCGTGGTCGTGCGGGTCCGCCGTACCGACGCCCCGCCCGTGGTGATCCGCACCTGGCAGGACGAGCCGTGGATCCTGCGGGCCGTCGGCAGCGTGCTGACCGACGTCCCCCAGTGCCTGGCCCAGGGCGACGGCTACGCCATCCACAGCCATGTGGACGGAGTCCCGCTCGCCGCGGTCTGCCCGGACGGCAAGCCGGTCGAGGGCCCGCTGCTGAGGGACCTGGCCGGGCTGCTCGCCCGCCCCACCCGGGTACGCCGGGCCGCGCTGCCGCCCCTGCCCCCCTTCTGGCCCCGCAACCACACCGACAGCCAGGGCTTCCTGCGCACGCTGGCCCATCTGGCGGAGACACAGATCCGCCGGCCCAACCTGCCGCGGTTCGGCGGGCTGTTCGCGGCGCTCGGCATTCCGGACGACGCCATGCTCCGGCTGGCCGACCGGGTACCGGCGATGGCGCGGCGGCCGTACGGCCTGCTCCACGGCGACCTGCACCGGGGCAACGTCCTCACCTCACGCGACGGCACCTCGCCGCTGGTCTGCCTGGACTGGGAACTGGCCACCTACGGCGACCCCCTGCATGACCTCGCCGTGCACCTGGTGCGGACCGGCTACCCGGCCGACCAGTACGACGAGGTCGTGGAGGCGTGGGCCGACGCCATGCGCCCGGTCCGTCCCGCCGCGGTGCACGGGGTGACCAGGGACCTGCGCCACTACCTCGCCTTCGAGCGGGCGCAGTCCGTCTACCCCGACATCGTCAGGGCGGCGCGGTCGCTGGAGTGCCCGGGGTCTGCGGGCTCAACGGGGTCGCAGGGGTCGCCGGGCTCGCCGGAGGAATCGTTCGGGCAGGGGAGCAGCCTCGCCGAGGCGACGGCGACCGTGCGCCGCGCGCTGGAGTCGGCGGCCGGGCCGCTGGGACTGCGTCAGGTGCCGGGGGAGCCGGAGATCGAGCGGATCCTGTTCCGCTGGCGGGCGTCCGCGCGATCGGTCGAAGCCCGGCGGCTCGGGTCGCTGTCCGGGACGCTCTCCGGCCCGTTCTCCGTGCCGGCCGCTGTGGCGATCGACTGGGTGCCGGACGAACGGGTCCCGGAGCGAGCCGACTTCGGGCGGTCCGCCGTGGGCGACGCGCTGTACCTGGAGGGCGCCGCCCCGGCCGACCGGGTCTTCAAGGGCACCGCGCATCTCAACACGGTGGTCCGGGTGCCCGGCACGGACTTTCCCGTGGTCATCCGCCGCGAGGTCGCGAACCCGAACCGGCGCGAACGCAGCTTTCTGAGCGAGCACGCCGTACTCGCGGCGATCGAGAAATCGGGTGTGGCGGTGGCCGCGCCACGGGTGCTGGCGCTCGGCGAGAGCCACCCGAAGGACGGCTTCGCTGTCCACACCTACGAGGGCCCGCGCGACCCCGCGCGCAGGCCGGAGCACCCGGTGGACGGTCTGCGCCCGCACGAGGCGGACGGCCTGGTCGACCAGCTCGGCGCCCTGACGGCGGTGGACCACCGACCACTCGACCCGGTCGCGGAGAAGACCGACTTCCACGGCGGGCTGTGCGAGCAGCTCGTGACACTCGTCGCGGGCCTGCCCAGGGAGTCCCAGCAACTGGCCCGCTTCCTCGGTCTGCCCGACGCCCCCCGGCTCCGCGAGATCCTCGCCCGGCAGCGGGTCTCCCGCCGGACACCGGCCCTGCTGCACGGCGACCTCAACCCGTGGAACCTGGTACGCCGGGACGACCGGCTGGCGCTCACCCTCATCGACTGGGAGATGGCGCTGGTCGGCGACCCGCTCTACGACCTGGTCCGGCACATGCATCTGACTCCCACCAAGCCGGACATCCGCGACCGGATGTTCCGCCGCTGGGAGCGGACGCTGCCCGCGGAGTACACCGGGAACTGGCGGCGGGACTCGCACGTGTACCGCTGGATCGAGCTGGTCCGCTCGGCCTACGTCGACCTCGACCGGCTTGTCACGGGGGCGGGCCTGGACGCCCCGAACGTACGCCGGGCGGTGGACTCGTACGCGATGACCCTGGCCGCCGCCACGGCCTCCCTCGGCCTGCCGGTACGACGCGGAGCGAACCCGTACCGCGCGTGGGGGCCGGCGTAGGGCAGCTCCTCCCCGGAGCCGGCCCCGGCGCAGACGGCCTGGCCTGTGGCCGGGAGCCGACCCGGTGACGGATCCTGTCCTGCGATGATCCTCTTCCTCGATGTCGACGGCCCACTGATCCCGTTCGGGGCGGACCGCCTGTTTCCCGTGTACGAGTCGCCCGGCGTTCCCCCGGAGGCCGCCGGGGAGCACCCGCTGCTGTCCCGGATCGACCCCTCGCTGGGCCCGCGGCTGCGCGCGCTGGGCTGCGAGCTGGTGTGGGCCACCACGTGGATGGACGACGCGAACGCCGTCATCTCACCCTGGCTCGGCCTGCCCCCGCTCCCGGTCGTCGAATGGCCCGACGAGGACGAGCCGCCTGCCCTGATGCACTGGAAGACCAGGTCACTGACGGTCTGGGCGGCCGGCCGCCCCTTCGTCTGGCTGGACGACGAGATCACCGAGGCCGACCGCGCCTGGGTCGCCGCACACCACCACGGCCCCGCCCTGCTGCATCGCGTCGAGCACCAGTACGGCATCAGGGACGCGGACCTCACGACGGTGGAGGCGTGGGTGCGGGCGCGGAACCGGGAACAAGCGTCCGGGGGTGCCCAAGGAGTTCCGGGTCCTCCGGACGGGCGTCGGTGACCCGGTCGCGCACGTCGGTGAGGAGCCAGTCCACCAGTTCCGTCCGGTCGACCGGCGAAGAGCGCAGGCGCTCAGGGGGCTCAGGGGACTCGGGCGGCTCAGGCGGCGAGGATCGCCTGGAGGCGTGCGCGGCATTCGGCGACGAAGGCGGGAAAGGTGTGCCAGTAGTAGGAGATTCCGCTGACGCCCACCGCGATGGCCCAGGCGCGAGCGCGGATCCAGGTCGGCTCGTCGAGATCCAGGGCGTCCCAGTAGGCCCGCCGTGCCGGTCGCGGCAGGTCCCAGACCGTGGCGTGCTCGGCGTCGGGAAAGCCGACCGAGAGTCCCCCGAAGTCGATGACCGCGTGCAGTTTGCCGTCCCGGACCAGGAGGTTGCTCGGTTTGAGGTCGCCGTGCAGCCATACGTGAGGTCCGCTGGGGTCGGGCAGTGCGAGCGCGGTCCGCCACATCCGCTCCAGCGTGTCGATGTCGAGCTCGGCACCCACGGTGGTCCGGCACGCGTCGAAGGACTCGCCGACCCACTCGTCGCACGGCGCCAGGCTGCCGCCGCGGTACCAGCCGAGGCCGTCCGCGCGGGTCGCGCCCATGAGGTCGACACCGTGCAGTTCCTTGACGAAGGCCGCCAGGTCGGCCCCGAACGCGGACCAGTCCCGGACGGTGTCCGGACCGGCCTCGGCGCCGTCGATCCAGCGCTGCACCGACCACACCACCGGGTAGGCGTCGGTGGGCGTCCCGGCGTGCACCGGCTCGGGAACCGGCCACGAAAGGAAGGGCGCCAGCCTCGGAAGCCACTCCTGTTCCTTCCGTACGGCCTCTCCGTTCGCGGCGGTGCGCGGTAGCCGCGCGAGCAACTCGCCGCCCACCCGGTACATGACGTTGTCCGTACCCGCACCCGCGGCGGCCAACGGCAGCCTTCCCCACTCGGGACGCTGCGCCCTCAGCAGCGACCGGACCAGCGTCTCGTCGACCGGGATCTCACCCTCGTGCAGCGCCACGTCCGGCAGGGCCTCGGACTGCACGTTGGGGACAACACGACGAACGGCCACCGAATACTCCTGGCGAGAGATGACGTCAGATGACACCAGGAGTACTACGTCGCACTCGCCGCCGCACGCCCTTTTTGCAGCCGCACGCCCTTTACGGGGCCGAGGCGCAGGCGGTCAGTATCGGACAGGAGTGGACAGTGCCGGGCTCCTGACGGTCTGGAAAGTGGACAGCGGTCCGCACGAGCGTGTGCGGCATGCCCCTCGAACGCACACAGACAGGCCCGGCGCCGCGCGCTCCCCGACCGGGCGCCGTGCTCGCGGCGCTCGCCGCGGCCCAGTTCATCATCATGGTCGCCACGTCGATCGTGAACGTGGCGCTGCCGCACATCCGCTCCGGGGTGGGCCTGTCGGACAGCGGGACCACCTGGGTGGTCAACGCCTACAGTCTGGCGTTCGGGGCTCTGCTGCTGGCGGGCGGACGTGCCGCCGACCTCCTGGGCCGCCGCCGGGTGCTGATCGCCGGTCTCGCGCTGTTCGCGGGCTCCTCGCTGGCGGCCGGACTGGCCGCTTCCTCCGGTGTGCTGATCGCCGTCCGGGCCGTCCAGGGCGTGGGCGCGGCCGCCATCGCCCCGGCGGCGCTCGCCCTGACCATGGAACTGTTCCCCTCCGGTCCCGGGCGGGGCAGGGCACTGGGCGTGTGGGGCGCGGTCTCCGGCGCGGGAGGTGCGTGCGGCGTCCTGCTGGGCGGTGTCCTCACCCAGGCGGGGGGCTGGCCCTGGATCTTCTACTGCGTCGCCCTCGGGGCCGTGCTGGTGCTGGCCGCGGTGGCGGCCCTCGTCCCACGGGCGGCGGGCCGGGAGTCCGGGCGGTTCGACCTGCTGGGCACCGCCACGGTCAGTCTTGCCCTGACCTGCCTGGTCTGGGGGCTGACCACCGCACGCGGCGCCGGCTGGACGGACACCGGTGTGCTGGGCGCCCTGTTCGCCTCCGCCGTACTGCTCGCGGTCTTCGTCGTGATCGAGCGCCGCCGCCCGGACGCGCTCATACCGCCGCGCCTGTTCACCACCGGCCGGGTCGCCGCGGGCAACCTGCTGATGGCGCTGATGGGCTCCGTATGGATCGCCCTGTTCGTCTTCCTGTCGCTCTACCAGCAACAGGTCCTGGGAATGGACCCGCTGGCCACGGGCCTGGGCCAACTTCCCTTCGCCACGGCCAACATGCTCGGCGCCACGCTGGCACCGCGCATCTCCCGGCGGATCGGCGCCGGGGCGACCGTGATCGCGGCCCTGCTCACCGAGGCCGGCGGAATGCTGTGGCTGTCCCGGATCAGCGCCCACGGCAGCTACCTCACCGACGTCCTCGGCCCCACCACTCTGATCGGCCTGGGCCTGAGCATCGCCTTCGTCCAGATGACCGCCCTGTCCGTCGAGGGCGTCCCCACACAGGACGCCGGGCTGGCCGGAGGACTGGTCAACACCACCCGCCAGGTCGGTGGCGTGATCGGACTCGCGGTCCTGACCACCCTGGCGGGCTCCGTCACCGCCCACGCCGCCGGAGACACACCTCACCTGGAAGCCGTCGCCGCCGGATACCGCGCCGCCTTCGGCGCCTCCGCCGCGATCCTCGCGGCCACCGCGATCCTCGCGCTGCTCCTCACCCGCGCTGCCGGAAGCCGACGGACCGCCACCGCCCCCGCCATCGCCGAGGCCCCGGCCCCTGACCGCCCGTCCTCCCCCCTCCCGTCCTCGTCCCTGCCCCCGCCGCACGCGACATCACGACCCGGCCCGCCCGGGACCCGGACCTCGAACGGGCAGAGCCCGACGGCCCGCTGATGCCCACACCGAACAGACCTTTCGCCGCCCCGTCACATCCACTCACCAGAGAAGAGATTCCTGTCATGCCGGCTGAGAAGAAGCCCTACCTGACCGGTCACTACACCCCCGTCGCCGACGAGATCACCGCCACCGAGCTCACCGTCGAGGGCAACCTGCCCCCCGAGCTGACCGGACGACTGCTCCGCAACGGCCACAACCCCAAGCCCGGCGTCACCCCGACGCACTGGTTCAAGGGCAGCGGCATGGTCCACGGCATCCGGCTGCGCGAGGGACGCGCCGAGTGGTACCGCAACCGCTGGGTGCACACCCCCGCCCTCGAAGGCGCCCCCTACATGACCGAGCGCGGCCCGGACCTGACCGCCAGCCCCGCCGGCACCCACATCATCGAGCACGCCGGACGACTGCTCGCCCTGTGCGAGGCGAACCTCCCCTTCGAGCTCACCCCTGAGCTGGAGACGGTCGGCGCCTTCGACTTCAACGGCAAGCTGCGCACCGCGATGACCGCGCACCCCAAGGAGGACCCGGTCACGGGCGAACTCCACTTCTTCGCGTCGTCGCCCGTCCCGCCGTTCCTGACGTACTACGTCTCCGACGCCAAGGGCGAGATCGTCCACAGCGCCGAGATCCCGGACGCGACCGCCTCCCTCAAGCACGACTTCGCCATCACCCGCCACCACGTGGTCTTCATCGAGGGCAACGTCACCTTCGACCCGACCGAGCACTCGGGCATCCCGTACGGCTGGAGCGACCAGCACCCGTCCCGTATCGGGGTCATGCCGCGCGGCGCGGACGGTGCCCGGAACATCCGCTGGTTCTCCATCGAGCCGGGCAACATGCTGCACGTCTCCAACGCCTACGAGGACGGCCAGGGCCGCATCGTCCTGGAGGGCCCCACCGTGGACCGCGAGGGCTTCCACCTCTCCTGGAACTGGTGGGTCGGCGCCCCCGGTCGCGGCTCCGAGCCCAACGCGCGCTCCTACACCCGCCGCTGGGTCATCGACCTGACCGCCGGTGCCGTCGACGAGCACATCATCGACGACCTCGCGGTGGAGTTCCCCACCCTCAACGAGGACTACCTGGGCGTCGAGAACCGCTACCAGTACGCCATCTCCTTCCCCGACGAGCGCGGCTTCGGCGGCTACGGCGTCGTCAAGTACGACCGCACCACCGGCGCCCGCCGCATCCACCAGGTCGGCGACGCCCGTCTGCCCAGCGAGGCAGTCTTCGTCCCCGCCGCCGGAGCCACCCACGAGGACGACGGCTACCTCCTGACCGTCGTCTCCGACCTCAAGCAGGACGCCTCCCAGCTCCTGGTCCTCGACGCGTCCGGCCTCGACCAGGTGGCCACCGTCCACCTCCCCCGCCGGGTGACCGCCGGAATCCACGGCTCCTGGGTCCCCGACACCGAACTGGACGGCCCCACCGCAGCCTGACCACCACCCCGCCGGCAGACGGAGGGCAACTGACCGGAGGGCGGCGCGACACTCCCCGCGCCGCCCTCTGTCAGTCCTTGCCCGCCCCCGGTCAGAAAGCCGGGCCGGCCGCGACGGCATAGCCGATCGCGGTGGCCGCGTCGGCGATGCCCGCCAGGGTCGCCTTGGCGTTCAACGCCATGACCACATCCCGGGTCAGTGGGCGCAGGGCATACACATGGCGCACCGCGTCGAGGTCGACCGGGACCTCGTAGTAGTCCTCGGCGAACTTCTGGAATGCCTCGGGCGACGGGTCGACCAGCAAGTGGAACAGCCAACCCGAGCCGTCCGGGTCGGAGCTTTCCTCGGGGAAGTCGATCTCTCCGGCCTGCCAGTGCCCGCTTCCCGCCTCACGCCACATGCAGGCCGTCACCCGGGGCATCCCGTCGTCCGTGAAGGCCGGCTCTTCGACGCAACCGCGGAACACCTCGGGGACCGAGTCCACGACGCCCGGCCAGGGCTCGTCGTCGACATACGGGCTCATCGCCGACTCGTGGTCGAAGCCTCGGACATACGCGCCCGCCGGAGAGAAGACGACGTCGAACTCGTCCCCCGAGCCGTTGCGCATGGAGGCGATCTCCTCGGTCTCGGACCAAGCCCCGCCGAACGAGTAGCAGCGCTCGCCGTCGGGGTTCAGCACGGCCTCCAGCATGGCTATCGACCGACACCGGTCCCGCAACGTCGGAATATCCGGAAGCGCCTCGGCAACATCGTGAACGGTCATGGCACCCATCCAAGCGCCTCTCCCGAGGCCCTGAGTACGGCATCCGTCGTCGAGGACCCAGGCCGGGCACTGCTGACGACAACTGGCCGCACATATGGGTGGGTTGTGGGTGAGTTGTGGTGCCCCGTCTCACTCGACCGAGCCGTCTTCTCGTCGCCGGAGTCGACGCCGACCCGTCAGACTGTTCTTCCATGGCGAGTAGCTTGATCACGACAGTCATCGCAATTTGCGGCACCCTGCTCGGCAGTGGTCTGACGGCGTTCGCGGCCGCTCGGACCGAGCGGCGCCGGAGCGAAGCCCAGGAGCGGCAGCAAATACGGGAAGAGGCTGTGCGTGATCGCATTCAACATCGCGAACTGCGTGTCGAACACCGGAAATGGCGCAGGGATCGCAGGCAAGCTGCCTATCAGGGCTTGCTGGATGCCGCCCATGAGGCTGAGGGGGCCATCTGGCAGCTGGGGCGGCTGACGCTGGAACCGTTCGACCAACACCGCTATGACATCAGGCGGGGCGCGGCCATCGACGCAGTGCGCGCGACGCGCCGCGCAGCCGACGCGGTTCAGCTGGAAGGACCGGCTGACGTGGCCCAGTTCGCCGCGGAATATGCCAACGCCATGGATCGGAACATCGAGCCGCCGATCGAGGCTCTGATGCAGCTGAGCAAGGGGCCGCTGAGCGAGGATCAGCGGGAGCGATACCGCTCAACTGCTTCCGAGGCGAATGCCCTCGTGGAGGGATGCCGGCAACGTTTCGTTCCGGCGGCGCGCCATGCGCTGGACGAGTTGATCAACGACGTCGATTAGCGGATGCGCATCCCAACGGTCGAGAGGGCGTGGAGTTGAGCGTCATGTCGACGGCCGGGTGAGTTTGGCGGCCCCGGGAGTTGGCCCTGACGGAGACGTACTGGCCGGTGGCCCGCGCTGGCTCGGCCGACGCCACAGCACCAGCCCGAAGCAGCCTGCGCAACCGACCTGACTCGCCTTGATCCGCCTTCCACCGAACCCGACACGGTCACCATGACCGTGCTCCTGCAACTCCAACAACAGCTCGTGGACCTGCTCACGACGAGCGGCCCCGAAACGGCCATGAGCGCGGGTGCACCGGTCCCCGCCGCCCACTACTTCGCCGACCTGCGCGCCACGGTCGCCATGGTCTTCCGAACCTGGCCCGTCGCCCGCGAGTACGCCAGCACACCGTCCCTGGCCGCCGCCCTCGACACGGAGCACACCTCCCGCATCGCGCAGGCCGAGCCCCCGCTCAACACCCCCGGCAAGAAGAAGACCTCCAAGCCTTACACCGCACCGCCCGCGAACTCACTGGCCGCCGGGGCCGTCCTGGACATCGCCTCGCAGCTTCTCCAAGCTGCCGACCCGCACGAAGCGCGCAAGCGTCTGACCCCGCTCGTCCAGCGACTACGCGACGCCGACCGGGCTCTCAGCACCTACCTGCGACGCCCCGCATGGATCTCGCAGCCCTTGCGGGCTGCCGTCAAGGACAACTGGCCAGCCGGAGAGGAACTCGCCGCATGACCACTCGCATCCGAGCGTCAGCCCGGCCACGGCAGCACGGTGAGCTCCGGCCACTCGTCTCTCCAGCGCTCCGCCTTGGCCTCATAGACCTCCCGAGGGGCAAGCACCGGGTTGGGCCGGATCACGAGGTTGAACATGTCGGACAGCCCGTGGGGCGCATAGACGCGCCACCCGCCGTCGGGGTCCAGGCGCACCCCCAGACAGCACGTCGTCGCGGCGAACGAGTCGATCGCGGCCTCGGTGGACTCGTGCGGCGGGCAGGGCACGCCGAATTTCTGCTCGTACCAGAGATGCACACGGGCCTCGTTGCGGATTTCCACCTCGGCCGGCAGCCCGGCGAACACCTCCCGACCCGCCTTGATCACGGCATCCTCCGCCTCCCAGGACAGGTCGGCGCCGTCGAAGTAGAAGATGTCGTAGTCCTTGATTCCGCTGGTCGGGGGCCTGTCGGTGACCACGTTCCACACCGTCTGGAACAGGCAGCCCGCCGTCACATACCAGCCGGGCAGCTCCAGCCTCGCTGCCCTGGCCAGCACGTCGGTCAGGACCTCGTTCCGGGAGAGCACGGACCGAAAGCCATCGAGCTGCTCAACGAGAGGGAGTCGACCAAGCATCCGTACTCCCTATCACGAACATCCCCTCTCACAGGGCGCGTTGGCCGCAAGCAGGCATCCCAGCCCCAGAGGCGAGAGAGGTCAGGACTGCGCGCTCCGGAACGCGAGATACCGGCTGAAGGCTTCGTGGCTGTCGGGGGTGAAGCGCCACTCCAGCAGGGCCGACCGCAGCTCCGGCTCGGTCAGCCAGCCATGCCAGGCGACCTCATCAGGATCAGGGACCACGGCGTCCGGCACCACGGCTTCGTGCACGCCGAGCCAGTGAGGGCTCAGACCGCTGCGGTTGACGAACGTGAACAGCAGGCGCGGCAACGCACGAATGCCCAGCTCTTCGGCCAGCTCCCGCGCGGCGGCCTGTTCATAGGACTCGCCTACATTTGCGGCGCCACCGACCTCGACCTCATAGAACCCGGGGGAGCGCGATACCTGCTCCGCCCGCCGGTGGACGAGGATCCGGCCACGATCATCACGACACACCGTCACGGCGACCCGATGCAGCCAACCCTCCCGGATGGCCTCCCTACGGGTGACCACCCCCACTACGCGATCTTGACCGTCGACACGCTCCACCAATTCATCCACGACGGACACCCTGGCAGAGCCCACCGACAACGCTGGGATCCATCTCAAGTGACCTGGCCTGATGCGTCGTTGATCTCAGTTGATCTGGTTCGCCATCCTGATCGCTGCACTACTCTGTCGAGCCATGAACGCGGACCGCTGGTTGGCAGACACCCGGACCTCCTACGACACGGTCGCGGTCAGCTATGCCGACCAACTGCGCGAGGTTCTGGCTGGGAAACCGTATCTTCGAGCGGCTCTGACGTTGTTCGCCGACTTGGTGCACGCTGCCGGCGGCGGGCCGGTGGCAGACGTGGGCTGCGGACCGGGACACGTCACCACTCACCTGCACGGGCTGGGCGTGGACGCGTTCGGCATCGATCTCTCACCCGTGATGATCGACGTCGCTCGGCGCGACCACCCCGGCCTGCGGTTCGAAGTCGGCTCGATGACGGACCTCCACCTCGCCGACGCTTCGCTCGTCGGCCTGCTCGCCTTCTGGTCGTTGATTCACGTCCCCGACGAAGCAGTGCCCACGGCCTTCGGCCACTTCCGGCGCGTGTTGCGTCCCGGCGGACCACTGCTGCTCGGCTTTCACGTCGGCGACGGGGCGAGGCTGAAGACGCAGGGCTACGGCGGCCACTCGATGAACGTCCACGTTCACCGCCGCCAGCCTGACCAAGTGGCGGCCTGGCTACGCGATGCCGGATTCACCGTCGAGGCTCAAATGCTGATCGACCCCGACGAGAGTGTTCCAGGTGCGGTCCTCTTCGCACGCCGTCAGTCCTAGCCACGCCAGCGGTCCGGTTGCGGCCGACGGCGCGGCGAAGTCGAACCACATCAACTGAGCAGCCTTTGGCATCCGCTCGCCCGGGACCACATCACTTGAGATTCCTGGCTTCCCCACATCTCAACTGAACTGGTCGCCGCGGGTCAGCGACCCGACTCGGAACCAGATCATTTGAGACCGGACACGGCCGACCCGCAGAAGCCGACCCGAGAGCACCTGCACCAGGGGACCGGACGCGGATGACGACGGATGTCCTGCCAAATACGACACCTATCGTGCTCAGGCTCACCCGCCCACACCCGGGCTCGACACGCTTTTGCAAGCAAGGTGCTTGCAATTGTTAGCGGGGGTGCGGCAAGGTGGGGGCATGGCATCGCTCAACGTCGGCAATCTCGGTGAGTATCTGCGCGAACAGCGGCGCAACGCGCAGCTGTCGCTCAGGCAGCTCGCCGACGCCGCCGGGGTGTCGAATCCGTACCTGAGTCAGATCGAGCGCGGGCTGCGCAAGCCGAGCGCGGAGGTGCTTCAGCAGGTCGCCAAGGCGCTGCGCATCTCCGCCGAGACGCTGTATGTCCGTGCCGGGATCCTGGACGCCGAGCGGGACATGGACGAGGTGGAGACGCGCGCCGTCATCCTCGCCGATCCCACGCTCAACGAGCGGCAGAAGCAGGTGCTTCTCCAGATCTACGAGTCCTTCCGCAAGGAGAACGGATTCGCGGGCGAGGGTGACGACACCGCCGTGCGAGGCACCCGCACGGCCGACGCGGACGATGCCAGAGACTCCGGTCCACAGCGGACGGCCGGTTAGCCGTACCGGGAAGTCAGCCCCGGCCGCCGCGCCGCGGACCTCAGAACCCTCAGCCGAATGTGAATCCGGGAGGACCCTCACCATGGCCATCACCGACGATCTGCGCAAGACCTTCAGCGACCCGACCCCCCTCTACTTCGCGGCCGGTACCGCCGATCTGGCGATCCAGCAGGCCAGGAAGGTGCCCGGCCTGGTCGAGCAGCTGCGCACCGAGGCCCCGGCCCGTATCGAGGCCGTGCGCAACACCGACGCCAAGGCCGTGCAGGAGAAGGCCGCCGCGCGCGCCAAGGAGGCCGGTGTCAGGGCGAAGGAGGCGCAGGAGGCGCTCCAGACCCGGGTCAGCGGGTTCATCGGCGCCCTGGACGGCGACCTGAAGAAGCTCAGCGAGTCCGCCCAGGACCTCGCCCTGCGCGGTGTCGGCGTCGCCGCCGAGTACGCCGTCAAGGCCCGTGAGACCTACGAGAAGGTCGCCGAGCACGGCGAGCAGGCCGTGAAGACCTGGCGCGGCGAGGCCGCCGAGGAGATCGAGGAACTCGCCGTCGCCGTCGAGGGCAAGGTGGAGCCGGCCACGACCACGGTCAAGGCCGAGCCGAAGCCCGCCGAGGCCCAGGCCGGATCCGCCGGTACCGCCGAGGCGAAGAAGCCCGCCGGCCGCAAGACCCCGGCCCCGCGCAAGGCGGCCGCCAAGAAGAGCACCCCGCCGCCGTCCAAGTAGGCCAGGCAAGAACGACGGGCATGCGCGCGGGCCGGGCACCTCAGGGGTGCCCGGCCCGTTGTACGGGTACGGTGGCCGCGTAGGGCGGTACGGGACGGGAGAGATCGGGCGGTGGCGGCATGCTGATGTTGGGCTTCGCGGGATTCCTGGGACTGCTGAAGATCGTCCTGATGGCCCTGGCCGCGTTCGGGCTGTTCGACGCCGCGTTCCGGCGTGAGGACGCCTTCCGCGCGGCGGACAAGCAGACCAAGCCGTTCTGGCTGGTCATCCTGGCCATCGCGCTCGTGGTGAGCTACCTCTTCTCGATCCTCTCGTTCCTGCCCATCGCGGGCGTGATCGCGAGCATCGTGTACATCGTCGACGTGCGGCCCGCGGTCAAGCGGCTCTCCGGCGGCGGGCGCGGCTGGGGCCGCGGCGGCCGGGGAAGCAGCAGCGACGGCCCGTACGGCCCGTACAACGGCGGCCGCTGACCCCAACCCAAGGCCCCGGGGAAGGTTCCTCGGGGCTCGGCTCAGGGCGTGCGGTCCAGCAGGACCACCGCCACGTCGTCCGTCAGCTCCCCGCCGTTGAGGTCCCGGGCCTCGTGGACCGCGGCCCGCAGCAGGTCCTCGCCGTGCAGTCCGGCGGCCAGCTGGCGGCGGATCATCCGCACCATGCCCTCCTGGCCCAGGCGGTCCCCGCCCGCGCCGACGCGGCCTTCGATCAGGCCGTCGGTGTAGAGCATCAGGCTCCACTCGGCGCCCAGCTCCACCTGCGTCCGGGGCCAGCGGGCGCCCGGGAGCAGGCCGAGGGCGGGGCCGTTGTTGTCGTGCGGGAGCAGTTCCGCGAGCCGGCCGGGGCGGGCGATCAGCGGGGCCGGGTGGCCGGCCAGGCACAGGCCGGCCCGCCGGCCGTCGGGGGAGATGTCCACGGTGCAGAGCGTCGCGAAGATCTCCTCGTCCGACCGCTCGTGCTCCAGTACCTCCTGGAGCGTGCTGAGCAGCTGGTCGCCGCAGAGCCCGGCCAGCGTCAGCGTGCGCCACGCTATGCGCAGCTCCACACCGAGCGCGGCCTCGTCGGGGCCGTGGCCGCAGACGTCGCCGATCATGGCGTGCACGGTGCCGTCGGGCGTGCGCACGGTGTCGTAGAAGTCGCCCCCGAGCAGCGCGCGTGACCGGCCGGGCCGGTAGCGCGCGGCGAACCGCAGCGACGAGCCCTCCAGGAGGGGCGTCGGCAGCAGGCCGCGCTCCAGGCGCCGGTTCTCCTGCGCGCGCATCCGGCCCTCGGCCAGTCGGCGCTCGGCCGTGTCGGACCGCTTGCGCTCCACGGCGTAGCGGATGGCACGGCTCAGCAGCCGTCCGTCGAGTTCGTCCCGGAAGAGGTAGTCCTGGGCACCCACGCGTACGGCCTCGGCGCCGCGCTCGGCGTCACCGGAGGCGGTGAGGGCGAGGACGGCCTGTCGGGGCGCGAGCTCCAGTACGTGCTTGAGTACGGCCAGCTCGTCGTCGCCGTCGGCGGTCCGGCCGGGGGCCGGGAGCGCGAGGTCCAGCAGGATGCAGTGGACGTCGTCGGTGAGCAGCCGCTCGGCCTCGGTGAGGTTCCGTGCGGTACGCACGCGGATCGGCTTGCCGTTCGCGTCGTGCAGCTCGGGCACCACCGGCCAGCCGGCCGGGTCGTCCACGATCAGCAGCAGGGTGAGAGTGGTGCCGGCCACGGTGTTGTTCGTGTGGGTGGCGGCGGCGGTCTCGATGCGGTTGGCCTCTTCCTTGAGGGGGCCGCCGGATGCGGCCTGCGCCTGACCACTCTCCACGGCCGGGATCGCTCTCTGCCGCGGTACGGGTACGGGCATCTGTCGGTTTCCTTCCCTCCCCCCGAGGGCATGGCGGGGCGAGGGACCTCGACCCACCGACCGGGACCATAGCGGCATCGGCCGCCGCAACGGAATGGTGTGAGCCGCGTCGCTCGGTTACTGGCCACTGTCATATGCCGCGTTTCGTAACGCAGTTGGACAGGTCGGAACGGCGGAGGGGATGACGAAGGTCACGTCATGTCCGGTTTCGGGCCCACGTTGGCCGTGCGCTCGGTCACATGGGCCGGGTCGCGGCACGGCCGTCCCGCCCGTCTTCCAGGCGTCCGGTCCCGTACGCCGGTCCCGTACGCCGGTCTCACGCGCCCGGTCTCACGCGTCCGGCCGCACCACACCGAGGATCGGCATCTCGCCCGCCCCGGCGAGTGTCACCGTGCGGCCGGGGCGCGGGGCGTGGATGATCGCGCCGCCGCCGACGTACATCGCCACGTGGCTCGCGTCGCTGAAGTAGATGATCAGGTCGCCGGGGCGCATGTCCTCGACGGCCACGTGCTTCAGCTGCCGCCACTGCTCCTGCGAGGTACGCGGGATGGGGCGCCCGGCTTTCTCCCAGGCCTGTGAGGTCAGACCCGAGCAGTCGAACGCGTTGGGCCCCTCGGCGCCCCACTCGTAGGGCTTCCCTATCTGCTGGGTCGCGAACTCGACCGACTGCTTGCCCTGCTCGGACGCCTTGCCGTTGATGTCCTTGAGGATGCCGCTGTCCAGCCAGGCGGTCTGGGCCTGGTGGGCGGCCTCCTTCTCCAGCGCGGCGAGACGCTCCTTCTGCTTCTTCTCCAGCCGGGACTCGAGCTTCTCGGCGGCCGAGATCTGCTTCTTGATCGTCTCCTGGGCGGCGGCCTTGGCCTTGCGGTTGGCCTCCAGCTTGTCCCAGCGGTCGGAGGCGTCCGTGGCGTACTGCTTCAAGTCCTCCTGCGTGCGGGTCATTTCCCCGATCAGACCCTTGGCCGCCCGCTGACCCTGGAGCACCCGCCCCGCGCCGTCCAGGAACTGTCGCGGGTTGTCGCTGAATATCAGCTGGGCCGTGGGCGGCAGCCCGCCCGTGCGGTACTGGGCGCGGGCCGCGGCGCCCGCGCGGTTCTTGAGGTCGTCCAGCCTCGCCTGGCCCGCGACGATCTTCTTCGCCAGCTCCACGATCTCGGCGGATTGCTTCTCGGTCTTCTCCTGCGCCGCGTTGTACGCGTCGGTCGCCACGGCCGCGTCGTGGTAGAGCGTGTCGAGCTTCTCGCGGACGGCTTCGAGGTCCCTGTCGGCCGGAAGCGTCGCGGTCGTGCTGCCGGTGGGCGAGGCTTTCGGGCTCGGGTCGGCGAACGCCGTACCGGGTGCCGCCAGTACGGTCACCGCGCAGACCACGGTCACGGCCACCGCGATAAGGCCGCGCTTGCCGGTGCCCATACTCGGTCCCCCAACTGATTTCTCGTCAGTAACTTTCGGTCGCCCGGGGGATCGTGCCACGTCGCGGCGTAAAGCGACAGACGTGATACCCGGTGTGTCCTCGCACTTTCCGCTCCGGGCGTGACGATCTCCCGCCCCTGTGACGAACGGCGCGTGAAGATCGTTCCCCGTGCGGCCGGACGGCCGCCGAATCAGCTCCGGGGCGCCAACGCCCCCCACGCCACCGTCACTTCGCCCTGCCGCCAACGCGCGGCCGTGTCCGTCACCGGCCAGTCGGCGGTCAGGTCGCGCACCGCGCGGATCCACCGCTGGCGGGCGCCGTAGGAGGCGTAGGGCGCGGCGGCGGCCCACGCGCGGTCGAAGTCGCGGAGGAAGGCGTGCACCGGCTCTCCCGGCACATTGCGGTGGATCAGCGCCTTGGGGAGGCGTTCGGCGAGGTCGGACGGCTGCTCCAGGGAGCCCAGCCGGGTCGCGAAGGTGACCGTCCGCGGCCCCTCGGGACCGAGCGCGACCCACACGTGCCGCCGTCCGATCTCGTCGCAGGTCCCCTCCACGAGCAGCCCGCCGCCGGAGCTGCCGCCGGAACCGGCACCGGAGCCGCCGCGGGAACCGCCACCTGAACCGGCGTCGCCCGGCGCGAGCCGCGCGCACAGCCGCTGCCACACCGCGCTGACCTCGCCCTCGTCGTACTGCCGCAGCACGTTGGCGGCCCGGATGAGATACGGCCGCCCCGGGACCGGGATCTCGAAGCCGCCGTGCCGGAAGACCAGGCCCTCGCGCTCGTACGGCTTCGCCGCGGCGACCCGCTCCGGCTCGATCTCCACGCCGACCACGCGCGCGCGGGGCGCGACGGAACGCAGCCGGCCGAGCAGTTCGACGGCGGTCCAGGGGGCTGCGCCGTAGCCGAGGTCGATCGCGACGGGGTCGGCCGCGCGGCGCAGTTCGGCCCCGTGGACGGCGGTGATCCAGCGGTCCATGCGCCGCAGGCGGTTGGGGTTGGTCGTGCCGCGCGTCACCGTTCCCACGGGGCGGGCGGTCGCGCGGGCTGTCATACGTACGAGGGTATGCGGCCCGGAACGGGGAACTTTCGCTTGTGTCGAACGGTTGAGCGGTCGATGGTAATGATTCGGTAAAGCCGCGCGGGAGGGAGTTGATCGGGAAATGGAGCGGCCACGTCCGGCGTTGCAGCCCCTTGGAGGGCGGTCCAGGCCCTCCCACCGGCATGCCCGCAGCAAGGAGGAACGCCACGTGAGCCAGTACGTCAGCAGGCTCGGGCGTCGCTCTCCGGCGGCCCCCTCGCGGCTCAGGCTGCACCGCAGGCCCCGCCGCGTCGCCATGCTCTCCGTACACACCTCACCGCTCCACCAGCCCGGCACCGGCGACGCCGGCGGCATGAACGTCTACATCGTGGAGCTGGCCCAGCGCCTCGCCGCGATCAACATCGAGGTCGAGATCTTCACCCGGGCCACTGCGGGCGGCCTGCCGCCCACCGTCGAGCTCAGCCCGGGCGTCCTCGTCCGGCACGTCGACGCGGGCCCCTACGAGGGACTGGCCAAGGAGGAGCTCCCGGCCCAGCTGTGCGCCTTCACGCACGGTGTGATGCAGGCCTGGGCCGGCCACCGCCCCGGCTACTACGACCTCGTCCACTCCCACTACTGGCTCTCCGGCCACGTCGGCTGGCTCGCCGCCGAGCGCTGGGGCGTCCCCCTGGTGCACGCCATGCACACCATGGCCAAGGTCAAGAACGCGCGCCTGGCCGACGGCGACACCCCCGAACCCGCCGCCCGTGTCATAGGCGAGACCCAGATCGTCGCGGCCGCCGACCGGCTCATCGCCAACACCGCCGAGGAGGCCGACGAACTGGTCCGGCACTACACGGCCGACCGGGCCAAGGTCGCCGTGGTCCACCCCGGCGTCAACCTGGAGCGCTTCTGCCCCCTGCCCCAGGGCACAGGCAACCCGGCCGACATCTCCGTCGGCACCTCTGTGGGCACCTCCGCCGACGTCTCCGCGGGCCGTGCCGCCGCCCGCGCCCGCCTGGGCCTGCCCCGGGACGCCCTGATCCCGCTCTTCGCGGGCCGTATCCAGCCCCTCAAGGCCCCCGACGTGCTCCTGCGCGCGGTGGCCGCCCTGCTCGACGAGCGCCCGGAGCTGCGGTCGAGGATCGTCGTGCCGATCGTCGGCGGCCCGAGCGGCAGCGGCCTCAGCAAGCCCGAGGGCCTCCAGAAGCTCGCCGCGCGGCTCGGCATAGCCGACGTCGTCCGGTTCCGCCCGCCGGTCGGGCAGGAGCAGCTCGCCGACTGGTTCCGGGCCGCGTCCGTTCTCGTCATGCCCTCCTACAGCGAGTCCTTCGGGCTGGTCGCGATAGAGGCGCAGGCGGCGGGCACCCCCGTGCTGGCCGCCGCGGTCGGCGGCCTCCCGGTGGCCGTGCGGGACGGCGAGACCGGCTTCCTGGTCCACGGCCACGACCCGGCCGACTACGCGCGCGTACTGCGCCGCTTCGCCGACGACCCCGCCCTGCCGGACCGCATGGGCGAGGCCGCCGCCCGGCACGCCCGTTGCTTCGGCTGGGACACCGCGGCCGCCGCCACCGCCGAGGTGTACCTGGCCGCGACCCAGTCCCACCGCCGTCGCGTACGCTCCCACCATGGGTGACGGCGACAAGGCGACGCAGGTGGTCGAGGGCTTCCTGAAGGACGCCGAACTCGACTGGGAGAGCCCCGAGCCCGGCACCTACGTCGTCAAGCTCCCCGGCACCCGCAAGCTCTCCACCACGGTGTCCCTCCTCGTCGGCCGCCACACCCTCTCCCTGAACGCCTTCGTGATCCGCCACCCCGACGAGAACGAGCCCGCCGTCCACCGCTGGCTCCTGGAGCGCAACCTCAAGCTGTACGGAGTGAGTTACGCCGTCGACCGGCTCGGCGACATCTACGTCACCGCCCGCCTCCCCCTCACCTCCGTCACCCCCGACGACCTCGACCGCCTCCTGGGCCAGGTTCTGGAGGCCGCGGACGGCAGCTTCAACACCCTCCTCGAACTCGGCTTCGCCTCCGCGATCCGCAAGGAGTACGCCTGGCGGGTGTCACGCGGCGAGTCCACCCGCAACCTGGACGCGTTCACCCACCTGATCGAGCGCTCCGGGGAAGTCCCCGGCAAGTAGCGGGCCTTCGGCGCGCGGCCCTGCATCCGGTCGGCTTCACGCGGTGCGGACCTCGGCCGCCGCGTCGGCTTCGGCATCGACATCGCCCACGGCGAGGGCGACCGGCGCCGGTTCCTTCCTGGGCAGACGGCGCATCAGGGTGCTGTAGCCGAGCGCCGCCGCCGTACCGACCGCCGCGCATGTGGCCCACAGCCAGCCCGCGCCGAGCCTGTCGATCACCACGCCGGACATGAGCGGAGCGACCAGCGCGGCGAGCGCCCACGACATGTTGTACATGCCCTGGTAGCGGCCGCGGCCGTGTACGGGTGAGAGGCGGACCACGAGGCCGGTCTGCATCGGGGCGTTGATCATCTCGCCGATCGTCCACACGCAGATCGTGAGCGCGAAGACGGCGACCGAGCCGGCGAACGCCGTGAGGCCGAAGCCGTATCCCGCGAGGAGCGCGGAGACGATCAGGAGGCGGCGCGGGTCGCGGTGTTCGATGGCACGGGTGAGGGGGATCTGCAGGGCGACGATCAGGACGCCGTTGACGGCGATGGCGGTGCCGTAGTCGGCGGGCGAGAAACCCGCCGTACCCATCGCCACGGGCAGTCCCACCGCGCCCTGCTGGAAGACGAGCGCGACGAGGAAGGACAGTCCGACCACGGCCATGTACCGGCCGTCGCGCAGCACCGTGCCCAGGCTGATGTCCTCCTCCGCCCCCCGGTCGACCGGCTCGGGGCGGGACTCGGGGATCTTGGCGAAGACGACGACCGCGCAGGCCGCCGTCATTCCGGCCTCGATCAGAAAGCCCGCCAGGTAACTGACCTCGGCGATGAAGCCGGCGGCGACGGAGGAGACGGCGAAGCCGAGGTTGATCGCCCAGTAGTTCAGGGAGAACGCTCGTACCCTGTCCTCGGGCCTGACGATGTCCGCCATCATCGCCTGCACTGCCGGCCGGGACGCGTTCGAGGTCAGACCGACCAGGAAGGCCACGGCGGCGATGGAGACCGGGTCGCGCACGCACCCGAGCAGTGCCACCGACGCGGCCGTCGCGGACTGGGCGACCAGCAGCGTCGGCCGCCGCCCCAGCCGGTCCGCCATCACACCTCCGCCGAGCGAGGCCACGACCCCGCCGAGCCCGTGCAGCGAGGCGACCAGGCCGGCGTACGACGCGCTGTAGCCGCGGTCGAGGGTCAGATACAGCGCCATGAAGGTGGCGACGAAGGCGCCGAGCCGGTTGACGAGGGTGCTGGTCCACAGCCACCAGAACTCGCGGGGGAGACCGGAGACGGTTTCCCGGGCGGCGCGTCTCAGGCTGGCCAACGACATGGGTCCCCCCGGGACAAGCGCGATGTAAGTAGCTTCTCTGAGTCTGACACCTTACGAAGAGACAGCACGGCCGAGCCACTTGTTTTTGAACGCTCCGGAGATTTGCGAAGTGACTGTAAGATCAGCCTATTTGTGAGACGGGTGTGTTGGCCGGGGGGCCAGGGACGCCGGAGAGCGGTGCACGTTCCGTCTCGGGTACTTGGGGAGGGTCCAGTTGGCTCGTCACGCCTTTGCGCGTCCAGGTCTTGTCGCCGTCACAGCGGTCGTATCTCTGTCGCTGGCTGTCGGTCCGGCCTCCTGGACCGCTTCCGCCGATGCCGGGACGTTCAGTACGACCACGATCGCCGCGACCATGCGCGTCACACCGGGCTTCGGCCAGGTGATGAGCGTGGGACCTTCCGGGTTCCTGCACTCAGCCATTACCGCGAACGGTCCCTCCGGACTGGAATGGACGAACGCGGACGGCTCGACCCGAAAGCTCGCGGGCACGCATCCGTTCGACCCTGTGGAGTACTACGGCACGGCATCGGACGTCGTGGCGCTGCCGCCCAAGGAGGGCGCGGGCGACGTGCTGCTGCGGAACATGGTCACCGACGAGACCACAACCGTAACTGTCCCCAAGGGGCAGGTGTACGCCAGAACGATCGGGACCACCGTGGTGGCCATCGGCGGAGGCACCGAGGGGAAGTGGACCGAGCTTCATCTGCTGAGCAATGAGGACGGGACCACGGTGGACCGTCGTGTGGCAGGCCTTCCGGAGGGAGCCCACTTCACCAGTCTCGGCCGGGCCGGCGTCCATGGGTTCCTCATGCCTCTGACGATCCCCGGGGAAGACGTCGGACCGTACGCCTGGGTCGATCTCCGTACCGCGGAAGTCACGGTTCTGCCGTACGGCACGGTGTACGCGAATTCCGTGGTGACCGCTCATCACCTGGTCACCCCCAGGGTCGGCGGCGGCGTCCGGATCTATGAGCAGGGCCGGTTCGACACCCCCCTGCGCGAGGTTCCGGTCAGCCTCAAGGACGCCAAGGTTCTCGGCGTCGTCGGCGACTCGTTGATCGTGGGCCGTTATGACTCCTCGCTCGGCGGGAAGGAGGCCCAAGCGTCCATCTGGAGGGTCGTGGCCGTCCCCTTCGACGGCTCCGGCGAGCGGACGCTGCTCGCCCGTGCAGTGGCGGACCGCGTCGCCGTCCGGCCGGACGGCGGCCTTCAGATCGTCGGCGGCCAGTCCGCGGAGGACTACGGCTACCAGGACATCACTGCCGGGGCTGACGCCGTACCGCACACGACTCGTGTGCTCCGCATCCTGCCGGTCCCGATGCAACTCCAGCGGCTGGCGCTGGATCACGGCACCGTCACGACCCTGGAGTACGGCGATCGATCCACCTCCGCGTACCAGCGCCCGCTCACCGGAGTCGCGCCCGGATACGGCGAACGTGTGCGGGTCGGCAGCCTGCCGGTCCCTTACGGCAAGTGCAGTTCCTTCTACGGCCTGTGTCCCGAGTTGTATCCCACCGGGGACGGCCGGACCGTGTACCGCGGGGTAGTGAGCGAGGGAGACGCCTGGCAGCCGAAGCTGTTCGTCGTGGGCAAGGGCGAGGCGTTTCCCGGCGCCCCGATCGAAACGGGCCTCCAGGATTCCTTCAATTCCGCCGATCCTCAGATGACGATCCTCGGGGCGTCCGGGAACCTGGTGCTGGTCGCCGGGAGCCCTGCGGGCGGCGGCAGGGAACTCCGGGTCGTCGACATCGACTCCGGCAAGGTCCTGCACAAGGAGCCGTACCAGAAGAGTGCGATCTGGGGGACCACCGTGTGGTCCTCGGCCGCGAGCGGCACGGTGACCGCCAAGGACGCGCGCACCGGGACCTCGCTGACATCCCTCGTGGTGGGCACCGGGTGTTCCTCCATGGTCGATCTGCAGGCTGTCGGCCGATGGCTGTACTGGAAGTGCAACGTAGGCGACGCTCCGAACGCTGCAGGCGTCTACGACCTCCAGTCCAGGAGGAGCATCCCGCTTCCCTCCGCGGGGCAGGCCCACCTCGGCGA
This sequence comes from Streptomyces sp. NPDC086787, assembly GCF_044745865.1. Classification (NCBI taxonomy): domain Bacteria; kingdom Bacillati; phylum Actinomycetota; class Actinomycetes; order Kitasatosporales; family Streptomycetaceae; genus Streptomyces; species Streptomyces sp. NPDC086787. Next base: position 74,519 of record NZ_JBIVBC010000005.1, read on the forward strand.
CGGTGTCGTCGCCGTCCGGGGAGATCAGGAGCGGCTGACTGTCTACGGCCTGCAGACCGGGGCGGCCGTCCAGCGGTGGACGACCGACGCCGCGGGGCTCGTGGCGCTCGACCCGCACAACGGCGATCTCGCGTACTCCACGCTGGACCAGGCCGTCCATGTCCTGAGCACCGGGCGACCCCAGGCGGCGCTGGTCTCCCCCTACCGGAACGTCGCCGCGCGGGTGGAGACGGACGCGACACCGCTCGCCTGGCGCGGCGAATGGTGGCTGTCCGAACCGGCGGCTGCCTGGAAGGTGGAGATTCGCCACAAGGCCACGGGCCGTGTGGTTGCCACGCGCAGCGGCGGACCGGCCGCGTACTCGATCGCGACTGCATGGGACGGCCGTGGCACGACGGGCGGACTGCTTCCCAACGGCTCGTACACCTGGACGCTGACGGCTGTGCCGGCGGACGGGCAGGGCGCGGCGCTGATCCAGTCCGGCACGGTCCGGCTGACGGGTGGCGTGGCGGTGTGGCGGGACCACGTCGGCGGCTCGTCGCTGCCCGACGGTGCCGGCGACCTCCTGACGCTGAGCTCCTCGGGATCGCTCACCTTCCACCAGGGGGACGGGGCCGGGAAGCTCTCCGGGCAGGTGTCGGCGAGTGGCTGGTCGACCTCGGTCAGAGCCGTGCCGTTCGGCGACCTCAGCGGCGACCGCTGCAACGACGTCCTGGTCCGGCTGAGCAACGGCGCCCTGCGCCTGTACAAGCCGGTCTGCGGGGCGGCGCTGAAGCCGTCGACGCCGTACACGACCCTCGCCGGCAGCGGCTGGGCCCAGTACGACGTCCTGACCGCGCCGGGTGACGTGACCAAGGACGGCCGCCCCGACCTGATCACCCGCAACGCCTCCACGGGCGCCGTCTACCTCTACAAGGGCACCAGCACCGGCAAGCTGTCCTCCCCCGTCAAGCTCTACGGCAACTGGAAGGCTTACAAGAAGATCGTCGGCGCCGGAGACCTCAACGGCGACGGCATCGGCGACCTCCTCCTCCAGGACAAGGCCAACAACCTCTACCGCCTCAACGGCACCGGCAAGGGAACCTTCACCTCCCGGGTGAAGACCGCCGGCAACTGGGGCGGCTCGTACAACGCGGTCGTCGGCGTCGGGGACATCACCGGTGACGGCAGGGCCGACATCGTCGCCCGGGACACCCGGGGGAACCTCTACCGGCAGAACGGCACCGGCAAGGGCACCTTCGGCTCCCGTACGAAGATCGCGAGCGGTTGGGCCGGCTACAAGGGGCTTTCCTAGCGCCGCCGTGCCGCCTGTCACGCCCCCGGCGAGGAAATCGCTGCGGGCGTGACTGCTCGGCGCTGCCCACCGCCGGTGGCTCTCACAGGGCGTGGATTACGCTCTGGGGCATGGCCGACGCACCGTACAAGCTGATCCTCCTCCGCCACGGCGAGAGCGAGTGGAACGCGAAGAACCTGTTCACCGGCTGGGTGGACGTCAATCTCAACGAGAAGGGCGAGAAGGAGGCAGTCCGCGGCGGCGAGCTTCTGAAGGACGCCGATCTGCTGCCCGACGTGGTCCACACGTCCCTCCAGAAGCGCGCGATCCGCACCGCCCAGCTCGCACTGGAGTCGGCCGACCGCCACTGGATCCCCGTCCACCGCAGCTGGCGCCTCAACGAGCGGCACTACGGCGCGCTCCAGGGCAAGGACAAGGCGGCGACCCTCGCCGAGTTCGGCGAGGACCAGTTCATGCTCTGGCGCCGCTCGTACGACACCCCGCCCCCGCCGCTCTCCGACGACTCCGAGTTCTCCCAGGCGAACGACGCGCGCTACGCGACGATCCCGCCGGAGCTGCGTCCCCGCACGGAGTGCCTGAAGGACGTCGTCGGCCGCATGCTCCCGTACTGGTACGACGCCATCGTCCCGGACCTGCTCACCGGCCGCACGGTCCTGGTCGCCGCCCACGGCAACAGCCTCCGCGCCCTGGTCAAGCACCTGGACGGCATCTCCGACGCCGACATCGCGGGCCTGAACATCCCGACCGGCATCCCCCTGTACTACGAACTCGACGCCGACTTCCAGCCGGTCACCCCCGGCGGCAAGTACCTCGACCCGGCCGCCGCGGCGGCGGCGATCGAGGCGGTCAAGAACCAGGGCAAGAAGAAGTAAGCCCGTACGTATAAGCCCCCTACCTGCGGGTTCTCCGCTGGTAGGGGGCTTTTGGGTGAGGCTGGCCGTCAGCCGGTCGATCGGGGTACGTCGTCACACACCAGCAAGAAGTATTCGTCTGCGCGTACACGTCAGGCTGGCTGCGCGTCCTCGTGAAGGCGTGGGAACAGCGGCTGTGCTGCGGGCAGAAGCCCCTCGGCCGGTGTCAACTGTCCGGTGATCCGCGTGGCGGCATCCGGGATGAACGGGCGTAGTTCATCGGCCAGCACGCGGCACGCTGTGACCAGCGTGACGAGGACGACGTCGAGTTGCTTCGCCGCTTCACCGTTGCCCCTGCGCTCTTCCCGAGCCAGTTCCCAAGGCCGGGTCGCGTCGATACTTCGATTGGCCTCCTCCACGATCTCCCAGACAGCGTGGATGGCACGCCGGAAGTCGAAGTCGGCCAAGGCGGCGTCGACGAGGCCAGGCGCCTTCCGGCAAACGTCCACCAGCGCCGGCTCCCCCGGATCTGCCGGCGCAGAGGCAGGGACGATTCCGCCGCGAAAGCGGTGAACCATGGTCACGATGCGGTGGACGAGGTTACCCAGCCCTCCGGCGAAATCCGCATCCGCGCGGGTGGTCAGCCGGTCGGGCGTGAAGTCCGCATCCCCGACCCGGGGCACATCGCGCAGGAGCCACCAGCGCAACGCGTCGGTGCCATACGTTGCGGCGAGCGCAGCCGGGTCGATGGTGGTTCCGGCGGACTTGCTGATCTTGCGGCCGTCGACGGTGAGGTAGTCGTGGACCAGGATGTCGGTGGGCAGCGGGAGTCCGGCCGACAGCAGCATGGCCGGCCAGTACACGGCGTGGAAACGCACCACTCCCTTGCCGACCAGGTGGACGCGGCGCTCGCTGGTTTCCCACCACTGGTCGTAGGTGCTGTCACCGGTGCCGTATCCGAGGCTGGTGACGTAGTTGCCGAGGGCGTCCCACCACACGTAGACGACCTGGCTCGGGTCGTCCGGCACCGGAATGCCCCAGCCGCGGGCGCGGCTGTGGGAGCGGGAGACGGAGAAGTCGTGCAGGCCACGCTCGATGAGGGCGAGGACCTCGTTGCGGCGGGCCGCGGGCTCGATGCGCAGGTCGCCGTTCGAGATCAGTCGATGGAGACGGTCGGCGTAGCGGGAAAGCCGGAAGAACCAGTTCTCTTCCGCGACGAGCTGCGGTTCGGTGCCGTGCTCGCCGCACCGTCCTTCGACCAGTTCATCGGGGGTGTAGAACTGCTCGCAGCCGACGCAGTACAGGCCTTCGTACTCTTTGCGATAGAGGTCGCCGGACGCCTCGCACTGGCGCCACAGTCGTTCGACTCCGACGCGGTGACGTGGGTCGCTGCTGGTGCGGATGAAATCGTCGAATGAGAGTGCCAGTGGGCCACGCAGGGCGGCGAACGCGTCGGCGTTGCGGTCGACGAACGACTGCACGTCGACACCGGCCGTTTCGGCGGCCAGGACGTTCTTCAGGGAGTTGTCGTCGGTTCCGCTGAGCAGCCGGACCTGCTCGCCCCGTTGGCGGTGGTGACGGGCCAACGTGTCAGCTTGGACGAGCTCCAGGGCGAAGCCCAGGTGCGGGCGGGCGTTGACGTAGGGAATGGTCGTGGTGATGTAGCGGCGTGCGGTCATCAGTCCTCCTACCGGGTAGCGAGGCCTGGTCGCACAACAAACGAGGCCCCGTCCCGGGGCCTCGGATTCGGTACGCGTCCGTTCTCAGCAGCCCCGTCGACGGGGCATCATCCAGTGCTGAGGCGAAGGCGTGATCATGCATGCGAGGGTAGCAACGGAGCGATGTCGCAGCACGCTATTTCCGCCCCGTCATGGCAGCCGCACGCACCGGGTGCATCCGGGGCAGCGCTGGGCGAGGCAGGTATCACGGGTTGCCCCACGCACGTCGAATTGCGCGGGGTTGGAACACCGCCTTCGACGCATCTGCCGTGCGCCCTCCACTCGGCACAGGTCTCGATGGACGTGACACCCCACGCGGCGCCAATCGTGCTCGCGACCATCTGCTTCATCGCATCCCCCTCCCTCGGCTCGGACAGGGCCTTCCGGCGGTCAGCCGAAGAGGAGGCCGCCCACGAAGAGGACGCCCACGACGGTGCCGGCTGTCGCGGCTGCTTTCGTGGCGTCGGGCATGAGGGCGGCCAGGATCAGCCGGAGTACGAGGAACGCGCCGGTGGCGATCATCAGGGGGAATCGCCATTCCCTGGCCGGTGTCCTGGCCGCGTCGGCCAGGTTTCCCGCCACCTTCATCACGATCGCCGTGATGATGAAGCCGCCGACGATCACGGCGATGATTCCGCCCGCGATGTCCTGGCTCGTGCTGGCCAGTACCGCCACTGCCTGGTCCTGCATCAGGGCCTCCCCCCGGAACCGTGCAGGTCATTGTGACGCAAGCCACAGTCGGGTGGGCGGAGTTCGGGAAGCCGGTGCTACTCCGGCTGCTCACCGGGATGCCGAAGGGCCCCGGCGCCGAGCGGTGCACGGCGCCGGGGCCCCTCATCGTCGTACGGACCTTGCTGTCGGTGTCAGCCGCACTGGCAGGGATTGCCGGACTGGCAGCCACAACCGCAGCCCGAGCCGCAGCCGCACGCGCCGAAGAGCGGGAGGCTCGTCGGCTCGGCGGGCCGGTCGGTCTCGCGCTGCTGTGTGGGGTCGGGTGTGGTGCTGGGGGATTCGGCCATGGGTCCCCTCCTTGAGGCTAGGGCCTGATGCCTTCGCCCATTCCATGCCCCGTTCCCCGGGCGCATCAACGGCGCACAGTGGCGTATCAGCGCCTACGCAACCTCGGCTCAGCGCCTACGCGACCTGGGCCCGGAGCCTACGGACCGGGGCCCGGTGCCTACGCGTCCTCGGCTCCCGTCGGCGGGTGGATGTCCTGCTGGAGATCGTCCGCGTGCTCGCCCGTCACCAGGAAGACGACGCGCTTGGCGACCGCCACCGCGTGGTCGGCGTAGCGCTCGTAGTAGCGGCCGAGCAGGGTGACGTCCACGGCGGTCTCGATGCCGTGCTTCCAGCGGTCGTCGATCAGGTGCTGGAAGAGCGTGCGGTGGAGCAGGTCCATCGCGTCGTCGTCCGACTCCAGCTGGAGCGCCAGGTCGACGTCCTTCGTCACGATCACCTCGGCCGCCTTCGCCATCAGGCGCTGGGCGAGCTGGCCCATCTCCAGGATCGTGGCGTGCAGGTCCTGCGGGACCGCGCGCTGGGGGAAGCGCAGCCGGGCGAGCTTCGCCACGTGCTGGGCCAGGTCGCCGGAGCGCTCCAGGTCGGCCGACATGCGCAGCGACGTCACGACTATCCGCAGGTCGGTGGCGACCGGCTGCTGGCGGGCGAGCAGGGCTATCGCCCGCGCCTCCAGGTCGTGCTGGAGTTCGTCGACCTTCTTGTCGGCCTCGATCACGCTCTCGGCGAGCTTCAGGTCGGAGTCGAGGATCGCCGTCGTGGCGCGCCCGATCGCCGACCCGACCAGCCGGGCCATCTCCACCAGACCGTCGCCGATCGAGTCCAGTTCCTCGTGGTACGCGTCCCGCATCAGGATTCCCTCTCGTACGTGTTCTTCGGGGGTGCCGGGGTGCCGGGGGGCCGGAGCCCGTGGTGAAGGCCCGTGGTGAAACCACCGGTGCGAACCCCACGCTCCCACGTTCTGGCTTGTACGCGTCCGTTTCCGCCACCCCAAATGAACCGGTACTGGCTCCAAGGTGAACTCTGGGCGACGAGTGATGCGGCTCCCACCCCGACGGCTGTGGCCACCAGGTTTCCCATGCCTAACCTGGACGCATGGACGTGAACGCGGCGGTCGCCGCAGCGGCAGCGATTGCCGGGGTACTCACCGGCGTCATCGCCATGCTGGCGTTCCGCTGGAGCGAACGCGACCAGAAGCGGCCGACCAGGACTTCTCTGCACACCGACGCCGTACTCCCACCGGGCGTGGACACCGTACTGTCCGTGCTCCGGTCGTCCGCGGTCGTCCTCGACGAGGGCGACGCGGTCGTCAAGGCCAGCTCCGCGGCGTACGCCCTGGGGCTGGTCCGAGGGGGCAAACTGGCCATCGAGCCCATGCTCCAGATGGCCCGGGACACCCGGCGCGACGGCGAGATACGCCAGGTCGAGCTGGACCTCCCCAGGCGGGGCACCGGACGGGGCGAGGCCCTGGCCGTGTCCGCCAGGGTGGCCCCGCTCGGCTCCCGGCTCGTACTGCTTCTGGTCGAGGACCTCACCGAGGCCCGCCGGATCGAGGCGGTACGACGCGACTTCGTCGCCAACGTCAGCCATGAGCTGAAGACCCCCGTCGGCGCGCTCTCCCTCCTGTCCGAGGCCGTCATGGACGCCTCCGACGACCCGGAGGCCGTACAGCGCTTCGCCGGACGCATGCAGATCGAGGCCACCCGACTGACCAACCTGGTCCAGGAGCTCATCGACCTCTCCCGGGTGCAGAACGACGACCCGCTGGAGGACGCCGAGCCCATCCGGGTCGACGAACTGGTCACCGAGGCTGTCGACCGGTGCCGCCACCAGGCCGGCGCCAAGCAGATCACCATGGCGGCGGGCGGCGCGGCCGACCTGCACGTGTGGGGGAACAGGGGGCAGCTCGCCGCCGCCCTCGGCAACCTGGTCGAGAACGCCGTCAACTACTCCCCGGCCCGCACCCGCGTGGGCATAGCAGCCCGCAGGGTCGGCGCGACGGGCGGCGACATGATCGAACTCGCCGTCACGGACCAGGGCATCGGCATCTCGGACAAGGACAAGGAGCGCATCTTCGAGCGCTTCTACCGCGTGGATCCCGCCCGCTCCCGGGCCACCGGGGGCACCGGTCTGGGTCTCGCGATCGTCAAGCACGTGGCCGCCTCGCACGGCGGGGAGGTCACGGTGTGGAGCGCCGAAGGCCAGGGCTCCACCTTCACCCTGCGGCTGCCGGAGGCGGGTGCGGCCCGTGACCGCGCCCAGCAGCACCCGGCCCTCGATGATGAGGACCGCCCGGCCGCACACTCGTCTCCCGGATCGTCCGGATCCGGCGCGTCCCCCGTCTCACCCCCCGATTCAACCGCGTACGAAACGCTTCCTGCCCCGGAGGTCCTTCCGTGACCCGAGTGCTCGTCGTCGAGGACGAGGAGTCCTTCTCCGACGCCCTGTCGTACATGCTCCGCAAGGAGGGCTTCGAGGTCGCCGTCGCGGCCACCGGCCCCGACGGACTCGACGAGTTCGAGCGCAACGGCGCCGACCTCGTCCTCCTCGACCTGATGCTGCCGGGGCTGCCCGGTACGGAGGTGTGCCGTCAGCTGCGCGGCCGTTCCAACGTTCCGGTGATCATGGTCACCGCCAAGGACAGCGAGATCGACAAGGTCGTCGGTCTGGAGATAGGAGCCGACGACTACGTCACCAAGCCCTTCTCCTCTCGTGAGCTGGTCGCCCGTATCCGGGCCGTGCTGCGCCGCCGCGGTGAGCCGGAGGAGGTCACCCCGGCCGCCCTGGAGGCGGGCCCGGTCCGCATGGACGTCGACCGCCACGTGGTGACGGTCTCCGGCTCGAAGGTGGACCTCCCGCTCAAGGAGTTCGACCTTCTCGAGATGCTGCTGCGCAACGCCGGGCGCGTGCTGACCCGTATGCAGCTCATCGACCGGGTCTGGGGCGCCGACTACGTGGGCGACACCAAGACGCTGGACGTCCACGTCAAGCGCCTGCGCGCGAAGATCGAGCCGGACCCGGGCGCCCCGCGCTACCTGGTGACGGTTCGGGGTCTGGGGTACAAGTTCGAGCCGTAGACCGCGCTCGTTCCAAGGAGACGCACGAGGGGCGGCACCCGAGTTTCCAACGGGTGCCGCCCCTTCGCGTTCGTGCTGCCGTCGGTCAGTGGCCGGCGGCCGGTGACGAGTCCGACGAGGAAGACGAGGAAGACGACGAGGCAGGCGCGTGGGAGCCGGAAGAGCCCGCGGCGGGGGCGCCGGAGGACGCGGACTGCCCCGACGACGGCTGCCCCGAGGGCTGCGACTGCGCCGGCGCCGACGGGATCTCGCTCGGGCCCCAGCCGGTGAAGTAGCTCTTCGCCGGGACCACGAAGGCGCGCAGGCTCACGTCACCGGTCTTGCTGAAGCTGAAGGTGATCTTCTGCGCGTTGCCGTCCTTCACCGCCTCGCGACTGCTGGGCAGCACGGCCGAGGCGTTGCCCTTGCCGCCGAGGATCAGCGAGGTGCCCGGCTTGATGGTGAGCGATCCGCCCTTGGCCGGGGAGAGGGTCGCGGTCTTGCCGGTGCCCGGAACGGCCAGCGACTCGAGGGTCTGCTCGTCGGGGCCGTTGTTGAAGATCGTCGCCGAGATCACGGCCGGTCCGTCGGACGTCAGATCGGGCTGGGTGATGACGGTCGCGTTCTGCACCTTGAGGCCGCCGACGCTGGTCGCCGCGTTGTCCGGCTTGACCTCCAGCGTCTGGGCGTTGTTGCCGGCGGCGCATCCGGCGAGCGCGGCGATCGAGAAGGCGAGGGCGGAGGCGGCTAGGGCGCCGCGTCGAATGCTGCTGCTCACGGCGGCGGCAACTCCTTGAACGCAGGGGCGACCTCCCTGTTAGAGCCGCCCTAAGTGTCTGTCAGCGGCCTTAGGTTACCGAGCCGTTCCCGCGCCGCCGCACCCGACCCTCCCCGAACCGGCACGCTTCGCTCATGCAGGGGGTAACCGGGGCCCACCAGTGACCCCTGAGTCACTTTGGCCTCACATTTGTCCGCCATTCACATAAGGGGGCGCAAAATTTCCGTGAAGGAATGCGCTGTGAGGGCTCCTGATATTGATCACCTACCGGCCGGTAGGGCGTTGATGATCAATTCCGGAAAGTCTCGTACCGGCCGTCGGCCCACCGAACGGAGTAGCGGAAGTCGCACGCCTGGAGCCGGACAAATGGGGATGTTCCGCCACTTGGAGGGGCCTCCGGATGTGTGTATCGTACGCGTTTCCCTCCGCCCGGAGAGCCGCTCCCACCTGCGGATACCTGGTCCGGCACCCCTTCCGAAGCACGTTCCTGTCGCTGTTGTCAAGCCCCGAGATATGCCCTGACCTGCGAAAACGCCATTCAGAAGACGCCGTATCCGTGTTACTCTGGATAGCCACGGAAGGGGTACCTGTCACATGACGTTCAAGGTTGGCGACACCGTGGTCTATCCCCATCACGGGGCCGCGCTGATCGAGGCTATCGAAACTCGTCAGATCAAAGGCGTGGACAAGACCTACTTGGTGCTGAAGGTCGCGCAGGGTGACCTGACGGTGCGTGTGCCAGCGGACAATGCTGAGTTCGTGGGTGTGCGTGATGTGGTCGGTCAGGACGGGCTGGACCGGGTCTTCGAGGTGCTGCGCGCGCCGTATGCCGAGGAGCCCACGAACTGGTCGCGTCGTTACAAGGCAAACCTGGAGAAGCTCGCCTCCGGCGACGTCATCAAGGTCGCGGAAGTCGTGCGTGACCTGTGGCGTCGTGAGCGCGAGCGCGGTCTCTCCGCAGGTGAGAAGCGCATGCTCGCCAAGGCCCGCCAGATCCTGGTGAGCGAACTCGCTCTCGCGGAGAACACCAACGAGGACAAGGCCGAGGCTCTGCTCGACGAGGTCCTCGCGTCCTGAGGCGCGAAGTCCCGAAACGAGTCCTGAGAAGCTGAGAAGTCCTGACATCGAGTCCTGACACGAAGCAGGCAGCGCCCGCTCCACTCAGCACACCGAAATGCCGCGGTGCCCGATGACGCAACAGCTGTCGCCGGGCGCTGCGGCATGTTCGTACCCGGTACCCGAATGCCGTACCCCGATGCGTAGATGTTCGTACGTACGCCGATCATCTACACCTGACACGTGCCCAAGTGCCCGATACTTGGCGTGCCGGGCTCGGGCAGCAGGCTCGACCGGTGTCACGGAAGGGTCCGGTCAAGGCGTCGCGCCCGGCACTTCCCAGGCCATACCCACGCCGGGCCGCCACACAAACCTGACAGGAACCGATGTCTGACGATTCGCGCCCTTCACCCGCGCAGTCGCGTACGGCGGCCGTGATTCCGGCCGCAGGCCGGGGTGTACGCCTCGGCCCGGGCGCCCCCAAGGCGCTCCGCACGCTGAACGGCACGCCCATGCTCGTCCACGCGGTGCGCGCCCTCGCCGCGTCGCGCGCCGTGTCCCTGGTGATCGTCGTGGCCCCGCCCGACGGCACCGCCGAGGTCAAGTCGCTGCTCGACGCGCACGCGCTGCCCGACCGCACGGACTTCGTCGTCGTGCCCGGCGGGGAGAGCCGCCAGGAGTCGGTGAAGCTCGGGCTCGACGCCCTCCCGCCCGACTACGGCGTCGTTCTCGTGCACGACGCGGCCCGCCCGCTGGTGCCCGTGGACACGGTGGACGCCGTGATCGAGGCGGTACGGGCCGGCGCCGTCGCCGTCGTCCCCGGGCTGCCGCTCGCCGACACCGTCAAGGAGGTCGAGCCCGCGGCGGCACCCGGAGACCCCGAGCCGGTCGTGGCCACACCGGCGCGGTCCCGGCTGCGCGCCGTGCAGACCCCCCAGGGCTTCGACCGGCAGACGCTGCTGCGCGCCCACGAGACGGTCGGCGACGATGTCACCGACGACGCGAGCATGGTCGAGCAGCTGGGGGAGCGGGTCGTCGTGGTTCCCGGCCACGAGGAGGCCTTCAAGGTCACCCGGCCGCTGGACCTGGTCCTCGCCGAGGCGGTCCTGGCCCGGAGGAGGCTGAACGTTGGCTTCTGAGAAGGCTTCCGGTTCCGGGGCGCTGCCGCCGCTTCCGCCGCTGCCCCAGGTCGGCATCGGCACCGACATCCACGCCTTCGAGGAGGGCCGGGAGCTGTGGTGCGCCGGCCTGAAGTGGGAGGGGGAGGGGCCGGGGCTGGCCGGCCACTCCGACGCGGACGTCGTCGCCCACGCCGCTTGCAACGCGCTGTTCTCCGCGGCCGGCCTCGGTGACCTGGGACAGCACTTCGGCACGGGGCGCCCCGAGTGGTCCGGCGCGTCCGGCGTCACCCTCCTCACCGAGGCGGCCCGTATCGTCCGCGAGGCGGGTTTCCGCATCGGCAACATCGCGGTCCAGGTCGTCGGTCCCCGCCCCAAGATCGGCAAACGCCGCGACGAGGCCCAGAAACTCCTCTCCGAAGCGGCCGGTGCCCCGGTCTCCGTCTCCGGAGCCACGACGGACGGCCTGGGCTTCCCGGGGCGGGGCGAAGGCCTGATGGCGGTGGCGACGGCACTGGTCGTCAGGGCCGGCTGAGGGGCGCCGGCCGAGGGGAGCCGTCTGAGGGAGCCAGGCTGATGGCGCCGTCCGCCGTCGGGGCCGTCCGCGCGACCACAACGCGCCGTACCGATTTGACGTGCGAACCGCCGGACGGTACATGGCACTACCCGGCGCCCACTACCCTGGAGTGGTGACTATTCGGCTGTACGACACCAACGCCCGGCAGATCCGTGACTTCACCCCGCTCACGCCGGGCTGCGTCTCGATCTACCTGTGTGGTGCCACCGTGCAGTCCGCACCGCACATCGGACATGTCCGCTCGTACCTCAACTTCGACATCATGCGCCGCTGGTTCACCTACCGCGGCTACGAGGTGACGTTCGTCAGGAACGTCACCGACATCGACGACAAGATCATCACCAAGGCGGCCGAGCAGAACCGCCCGTGGTGGTCGATCGGTTACGAGAACGAGCGGGCGTTCAACGACGGCTACGACGCCCTCGGCTGCCTGCGGCCCACGTACGAGCCCCGCGCCACCGGCCACATCACCGAGATGATCGAGATGATGCAGGGCCTCATCGAGCGCGGCCACGCCTACGAGGCGGACGGCAACGTCTACTTCGACGTGCGCTCCTTCCCCGGCTACCTGGAGCTGTCCCGTCAGGAGCTGGACAACCTGCTCCAGCCCTCCGGCGACGGCGAGACCGGCAAGCGGGACCCGCGCGACTTCGCCATGTGGAAGGCCGCCAAGCCCGGCGAGCCGAACTGGCCGACGCCCTGGGGACCGGGACGGCCCGGCTGGCACCTGGAGTGCTCGGCGATGGCGCACAAGTACCTGGGCACCGCCTTCGACATCCACGGCGGCGGCCTCGACCTGATCTTCCCGCACCACGAGAACGAGATCGCCCAGGCCAAGGCCTACGGCGACGACTTCGCCCGGTACTGGGTGCACAACGCCTGGGTCACCATGGCCGGCGACAAGATGTCCAAGTCGCTGGGCAATTCGGTGCTCGTGAGCGAGATGGTCAAGCAGTGGCGGCCGGTCGTGCTGCGCTACTACCTCGGCACCCCGCACTACCGCTCGATGATCGAGTACAGCGAGGAGGCGCTGCGCGAGGCCGATTCCGCGTACACGCGGATCGAGGGATTCGTGCAGCGGGTCACCGAGCTGGCCGGCAAGCCCGTCGAACCGGCCGCCGAGGTGCCGCCCGCGTTCGCCGAGGCCATGGACGACGACCTGGGCGTCCCGGGAGCCCTCGCGGTCGTGCACACCACCGTCCGGCAGGGCAACTCCGCCCTCGCCGCCGACGACAAGGAAGCCGCCATCGCCCGCCTCGCCGAGGTCCGCGCGATGCTCGGCGTCCTCGGCCTCGACCCGCTCGACCCGCAGTGGTCCGGTGACGGCGGCGAAGGCGGGGACGAACTGCGCGGTGTCGTCGACAGCCTCGTACGGCTCGTCCTCGACCAGCGCGAGTCCGCCCGCGCCCGGAAGGACTGGGCCACCGCCGACGCCATCCGCGACCAGCTCGCCCAGTCGGGACTCGTCGTCGAGGACAGCCCGCAGGGACCGCGCTGGAGCCTCGGCAGGCACTGAGTCCGGCCACCGGTCCGATGATCGATTGTGCCGCCCGGCCATCCGGGCGGCACACTGCATATGCACACCACATTCAGACGCAGACACGCTTCCGTAGAGAACAGGTAGGTCATGGCCGCGAACAACCGCCGCATGTCCGGCAAGAAGGGCGCGCAGGTCGGCAGCGGCGGCCAGCGGCGCCGGGGCCTGGAGGGCAAGGGTCCGACCCCGCCCGCCGAGATGCGCAAGGGACACGCCAAGCAGCGCGCCGCGAACGCGAAGGTCCGCCGGGCGCAGGGACGCACCACCCCGCAGCGCCGGGGCGGCGGCAAGTCGTCGTCCGAGCTGGTCGTCGGCCGCAACCCGGTATACGAGGCGCTGCGCGACGGCGTGCCCGCGAGCACGCTCTACGTCCAGCAGTTCATCGACAACGACGAGCGCGTCCGTGAGGCCCTCCAGCTCGCCGCCGAGCGCGGCGGCATCAACCTCATGGAGGCCCCGCGCCCCGAGCTGGACCGCATGACGAACGGCCTCAACCACCAGGGCCTGGTCCTCCAGGTCCCGCCGTACGAGTACGCGCACCCCGAGGACCTCGCGGCCGCCGCCTACGACAACGGCGAGGACCCGCTGATCGTCGCCCTCGACGGGGTGACCGACCCGCGCAACCTCGGTGCCGTCGTCCGTTCCGTCTCCGCCTTCGGCGGCCACGGTGTCGTGGTGCCCGAGCGGCGCGCGGCCGGTATGACCGCCGGTGCCTGGAAGACCTCCGCCGGTGCGGCGGCCCGTACGCCCGTCGCCCGCGCCACCAACCTGACGCGCGCCCTGGAGGCGTACAAGAAGGCCGGGATCGCGGTCGTCGGCCTCGCCGCCGACGGAGAGGCCGAGATCGGGGACCTGGCGGCCCTCGGTGGACCGGTCGTGATCGTGGTCGGCAGCGAGGGCAAGGGCCTGTCCCGGCTGGTCGGCGAGACGTGCGACCACCGCGTCCGCATCCCGATGCCTGGTGGCGCCGAGTCGCTCAACGCCGGTGTGGCGGCGGGGATCGTGCTGTACGAGGCGGCGCGCCGACGGGGCTGAACACCCGTGCGCGGCCTCACCCGTACGGGTCTGTTCCGGCGCTCAGGACAAGCTTGACGCTGTCCGGACAGTTCCGGCCGGTCAAAGCAGTGTCCTAACTCCATGTCACTCGGTTAGATGAGTGTGGACACCAGAACACCCCGCACACCCTCGGGGGACCGCTCGTCGGGATTCGACGATGCTCCCGCGCTGAGCATGGTGAAGGTACCGAGCGATCCGGCTCAGGTCATCGTCAACCACGCCAGTTTCCGCGTGCAGTTGGGCGCCTCGGCACGCCGTGCCCGATCCCTGCGGGTGGCAGGGCAGATGAGTGCCGCCGAGGGCGCCGGGCGCGTCCCGGTCGGGCAGGCCGCCGGCCAGGCCCGGCGCCGGCCCGTCGTCTGGAGCGGGCGCTCCGCCCCCGACGACACCGGCGCCCACCGGCTGCTCCAGGCCGTGCGGGGCGGCAGCATCCGCTACCCCGAGGACGGGACCGCCGAATCCCGGGCCACCCAGGTCATCCCACGCGTCGGCGTCGGATACGACGGATACGACGGGTACGGCGACGACGGCCGAGGCGGTCTCGAACGGACCGCCGAGGGCCCGGTGCTCGGACGCCAGCGGCCGCCCGCCCCGGGCGAGAACAGACTGGTCCCCCGGATGCCGCCCGTCGGCAGCGCCTACGACGAACAGACCTACGCCGACGACGAGTTCGACGAATTCGGGGATCCCGCCGGGCTGGGCGCGTCCGCCGAGCCGCTCCCCGGATCCCGGTTCCGGCGGCACGCGGACGACCCCGCCCGGCACGCCTACTACCCCGGCCGCCGGATGAACCTCGGCGTCGTCCTCCTCCCGCTGCGGATCTTCCTGGGCTTCATCTCCATCTACGCGGGCATGGGCAAGCTCTGCGACCCCGTCTACTTCGACGGCGGCGAGCGCGGCTCCATGGTGAAGTGGCTCAACACCCTGCACCCCTGGGAAGTCGCCGAGCCACTGCGGCAGTTCGCCCTCCAGCACCCCATCGGCGCCGGACTCGTCATCGCCTTCCTCCAGGTCGTCGTGGGCGTGCTGACGATCCTCGGCTGCTGGCAGCGGGTCGCCGCGGTCTTCGGTGTCCTGCTCTCCACCGCGCTCATCGTCACCGTCAGCTGGAAGACCGTCCCGGTCTACGACGCGCCCGACATCATCTGCCTCGCCGCCTGGTCCCCGCTGATCATCGCGGGCGCCCCCGTCTACTCCGTCGACGGTCGCCTCGCGGGCCGCGCCTGGCGCACCCTCGGGCCCCGCTCCGAAATCTGGGAACTGCGCCGCTACGTGCTGCGCCGCGGCGCCCTCATCACGGCCGTCACCGTCGGCCTCACCCTGCTCGTCGGCTCGCTGCTGGGCGGCGCGGTCCGCGACGCCGGACGGGTGCTCGTGCCCGGTCCCGGCGAGGCCCCGCGCAACAACCTGCCGGGCTCCCCGCTCCCCGAGGAGTCCGCCAAGCGGCACAGCAGGGCCCCGAAGGCGTCCACCTCGCCCTCCGGCGGCGCCACGGCGTCCACCTCGCCGTCCGGCGCGGCGACCACCCCGGGCGCGACCACCCCGTCGTCCGGCACGGCCACCGGCGGAGCGCCCAGCCAGACCCGGGGCGCCGCGGGCCAGGCCCCGCCGCGGCACACCTCCCCGGCCGGCCAGGCCCCCAGCACCAGCGCGGGCCCCAGCACCGGCGGCAGCGCGACCGGCGGCGGCACCGGCGGCCCGTCCGGTGGCGGCGGCACGGGCAGCGGCGGCGGCAGCACGTCGTCCGGCCAGCCGGGACTGGTGGGGGGCCTGCTCGGCTAGCAGCCCCACCGAGACGGACCTACGGCGAAGGGGTCCCGCACGACACCGTGCGGGACCCCTTCGCCGTGGTCTGTTCGCTGTTGTCCTGTCAGCGGCTCAGTGCCGCCAGTTCCTTCGCCGCCTCGGTGAGGTCCTTGGCGGTGTCGATGGCCCGCCAGTAGGCCCCCTGCGGGAGGGGGAAGCCGGCCAGGCGGCGCTCACGGGCGAGGTGCGGGAAGGTGGTCCGCTCGTGGTCGCCGCGCTCGGGAAGCAGGTCGGCGAACTCCGGCGAGAACACGTAGACGCCCGCGTTGATCTCGAAGGTCGACGGCGGGGCCTCGATGAAGTCGGTGATGTGACCGAACCCGTCGGTCTGCACGGCGCCCCAGGGAATGCGCGGCCGGGCCAGCGCGAGGGTCGCGACGGCGTCGCGCTCGGTGTGGAAGTCGGCCATCTCGCGCAGCGAGAAGCGGGTCCAGATGTCGCCGTTGGTGGCGTACCAGGGCAGGTCCGGGCGGGGCAGCCGGGCAGCGGCGTACTTCAGGCCGCCGCCGCGGCCGAGGGGCTCCGTCTCCACGACGGTGGTGACACGGACGGGCAGTTCGGCCGAGTCCAGCCACTTCTCCAGGACGTCGGCGAGGTGGCCGCAGGAGACCACCACGTCGGTGACGCCCTCTTCGGCGAGCCAGGTCAGCTGGTGGCCGATGATCGGAGTGCCCGTACCGGGGATCTCGACCATCGGCTTGGGCCGGTCGTCGGTGTAGGGGCGCAGCCGGGAGCCCTGGCCACCGGCCAGCACGACGGCTTGAGTGGGGCGCGACGCGGCGCTCGGATGGGTCATGCCCGAACTGTACGTGGCGCCCCGCTGGAGGTGGTCGGCCGACGGTGGCCGGCCGTTGACGGCCACCGTCGGTCAGCTGTGCGCGCTCAGCTGTGGGCGGCCAGCACCCCGGAGGCGAAGGAGGTGTCGCAGACGGGGCGGGCGTACGACTGGGCGCGTGAGGCGCCGTAGACATGGACCGCGGCACGGCCGAGGGCGCGGGCGATGGAGGTGCAGTGCCGGGCCAGCGACGGGCGGCCGTTGACCGCCTGCTGGAGGTGGGTGAGGACCTCGCCCGGGTTCTTCTCCTGGAGCTCGGTCATCAGCTGGTCGCGCAGCACGTCCTGCGGGGCGCGGGCTTCGGGGCCGGCCTTGGCGGACGTCACCTCCGCCGAGGAGACGTCGGTGGCGGCGAGCACCGAGCTCCCGGGGCTGCCCGTCCAGTTGACCCGGGTGACCGCGAGGGTGCCGGAGAGCACCAGGACGACGGGCAGGACGAGGGCGAGGGAGCGGCCGATCCGGCGGGCGGGACCCCGGTGGCCGCGTCGGGTCTGGGGGGTGGTGGAGTGCTTCACGCGTGAGAGGGTAGCGTCCGGTAACCATATGGCGACATTTGGTCACCGTATCGAGGGACAGAAAAGGGGAGTTTTCCGGGTAGGGGGTTGACGTACGCCCTCGAAATGACCTGAGTTGCCGGAAGACGGCGGAAGGGACCCGCGGCAGCCGCGGGTCCCTTCTCGCTCAGTGCTCGCTCAGTCGGAGAGCCGCTCGCCCGTCGAGGTGGAGAACACGTGGGTCTCGCCCGGCCGCGGTACGACGTGCAGCTGGGCGCCCTTCTCCGGCACCTCCCGGCCGCCGACGCGCACCACCAGGTCCTTGGGCGCGCCGCCGACCTCGGCGGTGCCGTAGACATAGCCGTCGGCGCCCAGCTCCTCCACGACGTTCACGGAGATCGCGAGACCGGCCGGGGCGTCCGCGGCGTCCTTGGACAGGGACGCGGCGGCCGCGCCGCCCAGCTCCACGACGTCGAAGTGCTCGGGACGGACGCCGACCGTGACGGTGCGGTCGCCCCGGTCGGCGGCGGCGCTCAGGGCCTCCCGGTTGACCGGGACGACGCTGTTGCCGAACTTCACGCCGCCGTCGGTGATCGGGACCTCGACCAGGTTCATGGCGGGCGAGCCGATGAACCCGGCGACGAAGAGGTTGGCCGGGCGGTCGTACATGTTGCGGGGCGAGTCGATCTGCTGGAGCAGACCGTCCTTGAGCACCGCCACCCGGTCGCCCATCGTCATGGCCTCGACCTGGTCGTGGGTGACGTAGACGGTGGTGATGCCGAGCCGGCGCTGGAGCGAGGCGATCTGCGTACGCGTGGAGACGCGGAGCTTGGCGTCCAGGTTGGACAGCGGCTCGTCCATGAGGAAGACCTGCGGTTCGCGCACGATCGCGCGGCCCATGGCGACCCGCTGGCGCTGACCGCCGGAGAGCGCCTTCGGCTTGCGGCCCAGGTAATCGGTGAGGTCGAGGATCTTCGCGGCCTCCTCGACCTTCTGCCGGATCTCCGCCTTGTTCACACCGGCGATCTTGAGCGCGAAGCCCATGTTGTCGGCGACGGTCATGTGCGGGTAGAGCGCGTAGTTCTGGAACACCATGGCGATGTCCCGGTCCTTCGGCGGCAGATGGGTGACGTCGCGGTCACCGATGCGGATGGCGCCGCCGTTGACGTCCTCAAGCCCCGCGAGCATCCGCAGCGAGGTGGACTTTCCACAGCCGGACGGGCCGACCAGTACGAGGAACTCGCCGTCCTCGATGTGAATGTCGAGCTGGTCGACGGCGGGCTTGTCGGTGCCCGGATAGATCCGGGTCGCCTTGTCGAACGAGACAGTGGCCATGCTGGATGGGCCCCCTTCTACCGGCAGGAACGTGCCGGACGATCCGAGTAGGAAGGTGGTTGGTGTAGTCCACGAGCGTGAACAGCGTGAACTGGGTCAGGACGGTACCTGGCGTTCACGCGTCTGTCAGCAGGCCGGGGACTGTGAGGTTCGCCGGAATTCCCGGCAGGACACCCCTGAGGCCTGGGTACACTGCACTGGCACGCACGCACACCACGGGCGCGCACGCCTCCTTAGCTCAGCTGGCCAGAGCAACGCTCTTGTAAAGCGTAGGTCGTCGGTTCGAATCCGACAGGGGGCTCGGTCGTACGACGCAGCCGCCCCCCAGCACATCGAAATGTGCTGGGGGGCGGTGGTGTTTCGTGGCGGGGTCTCAGCCCATGCAGGTCGCGACGGGCATGGGGCTGAGGAGGCAGTTGGTCGGGGTGTTCCCCGTGATCGTCGTGCCGGTGACCGAGGAGATCGGCACGTCGACCGTGGAGATGCCGCCGGGGGCGGGGGCGGCGGGGGCGGTGTTGTTGCTGACGCTGCCGCCGTTGAGGGAGACGGTGGCGTCGAGGTTGTAGATGCCGGCGGCGGCGGAGCCGGTGCCGGTGACCTTGTTGGTGTCGATGCTGGTGGTGTCGATGGCGACGGTCAGGGCGTCACCCTCGCCGTTCTCGGTGTAGAGGCCGCCGCCCTGGGAGTAGCGGCCGGAGGCCAGGTTGCGGGTCACCGAGGTCCCGTTCCGGAGGGTCAGGACGCCCGCGGGGGAGCCGCCGCCCGCCGCGATGCCCGCGCCCTGGCCGCTCGCGCCGATGATCCGGTTGGCTGTCACGTCGGTGTTGTCCAGGATGAGCTGGCCGCTGGTGCCGGTCTCCTTGTTGATGCCGCCGCCCCGGTTGCCGAAGCCGTCGATGGCGGTGTAGCCGGTGACGGTGTTGCCGGAGATGGTGGAGTCGGTGATCGTGGTCACGTTGCCGGTCGCCAGCGAGGCGACGATGCCGCCTCCGCCTTCCGCGCTCCCGGTGACGCTGTTGTCGGTGATCGCGGTGTCCGTGATGTTCACCGGGGTGCCGGCGTTGCCGTCGAGGAGGATGATGCCGCCGCCGCCGAACACGCCGGTGTTGTTGCTGACGATGCTGTCCTCGACGGTCAGCTTCGTGCCGTCCGCGTAGATGCCGCCGCCGAAGCCCGCGCGGTTGCGGGTCATCGTCGCCGAGTCCACGGTCAGCGTGCCCCCCTGGGTGAAGATGCCGCCGCCGCCGATGTTCATCGCCATGTTGTCGCTGAAGGTGCCCCCGGTGATCGACGAGGGTGCGGCCGAGGTGGTGTTGAGGTACACCGCGCCGCCGCGGCCCGTGGCACGGTTGCCCTGGAAGTTGACGTTGTTGGTGATCAGGGGCCCGCCGGCCTCCGTGACCGCCACGGCGCCGCCGCCGACGGTCGCCGGACCGTAGCTGCCGTTCATGAGGGTCAGGGTGCTCATGTCCAGCGAGCCGCCGGTGGTGACCTGGAAGAGGCGGTAGTCGCTCAGGGCCGTCGGGTCCCGGCGGATCGTGGCGTTGTTGCCCACGATGACCAGGGGCTGGATGAGCGTCGGGAGCTGGCCGAAAGTGTCGGTCAGCGTGTACACGCAGTACGAGGTGAGTTGCAGGGTGTCGCCGCCCAGCATTCCGTTGGACGCGGTGATCGCGTCCCGCAGCTCCGTCTCCGAACAGCCCACCATCGTCAACGCGTGCGCCGGAACCGTCATCATTCCGGCGAGCAGTGTCCCTGCCGCCACGGCAGTCCCGACCCGCATCTTCCGCCAGCCCATCGCCACTCCTCAACGCCACATCCGTACATCCTTCGGATCAGCTCAGCCCTCCCACGCTCCGTGGTCCCAGGAAACCGAGTCGACCCGGACAGCCCAGCGAAGTGCGGCGACGGGGCTGCGCGGTGCGGGTGGGCGGACCGTAGGCTCGATGCCATGGCTGAGCATCGGATGATCGACGTGAACGGGATCCGGCTGCACGTGGTGGAGGAGGGTGAAGGGCCGCTTGTGGTGCTGCTGCACGGGTTTCCCGAGTCGTGGCACTCCTGGCATCGGCAGATCGGGCCACTGGCCGCGGCGGGCTACCGTGTCGTGGCCCCGGACCAGCGGGGATACGGGAGCAGTGACCATCCCGACGATGTCGACGCGTACAGCATCTTCCACTTGGTGGGCGATGTCGTGGGGCTGATCGGGGCGTTGGGCGAGCAGCGGGCGTATGTCGTCGGGCACGACTGGGGTGCGCCGGTCGCCTGGCACACCGCGCTGTTGCGGCCGGACCTGGTGCGCGGGGTGGCCGGGCTGAGTGTGCCGCCGCCCTTCCGGCCGGCCCGGCCGCCGCTGGCGGCGATGGAGCAGCGGTTCGGCGGCCGGTTCTACTGGAGCTACTTCAACCGTCCCGGTGTCGCCGACGCCGAGTTCGCGCGGGACACGCGCACCGCGCTGCGGAAGATGTTCTACGCCATCTCCGAGGAAGCGGCACGCGACGGGGCGGTCAGGGAACTGCTGGTAGACGACCCCGAGAAGGGCTGGCTCGCGGACATGCCCGACCCCGAGGTGCTGCCGGAGTGGTTCACCGAGGCCGATCTCGACGCGCTCACCGAGAGCTTCTCGGGGGGTTTCACCGGCGCCCTCAACTGGTACCGCAACCTGGACCGCAACTGGGAGCTGACCGCCCCCTGGCAGGGCGCCACCGTCACCACGCCCGCGCTGTACGTCTACGGCGACTGCGACCCGGTGCCCGCGTTCCCCGGCACGCCCGAACTCATCGCACGGCTGCCCGAGCTGATGCCCAGCCTGCGGCGTCCGCCGCTCGAGCTGGCGGGCTGCGGGCACTGGACCCAGCAGGAGCGGCCGGACGAGGTGAACGCCGCGCTCATCGAGTTCCTCAAGGAGTGCTGATTCCTCAGTCGTGCTGAGAGCGTGCTGAGCGGCACTTCTCGTGGCGGAGGCCATCGGCGCCGAGAGGTGCCGGTGGCCTCCGTCGTCGTACGGCCGTGGGCTCAGTGCGTGCGCAGCAGCGCCGTCAGCACCTTGCGCAGCGACGCCTCCGGGTCCGGTACGGCGCCCTGGGCCCGCCAGGCCACATAGCCGTCGGGGCGTACCAGGACCGCTCCGTCGGCGGTGGTGCCGTGGGCCTCCGCCCAGTCGGCGGTGTCGTCGCCCTCGCCGTAGGCCAGGTCGGCGTCCGGGCCGCGGCCGACGCGGTAGGAGTCGAGCCGTACGCCGTCCTGTTCGGCGATACGGCGGGCGGCGGCGTGCCAGCCGGCGTCGTCGGGGGCGTCGGTGAGCAGGACCAGGGAGTTCTCGTACAGGTCGACCGTGGAGATGCGCCGGCCGTCGCGGTGCAGCCACATGTGGGGGGCTCGGCTGCCGGGGCGGCCGTCCAGGGTCATCTTCTCGGGGACCACCGGCTGGTCGGGGTCGGCGTCGATGACGGCGCCCTTCGGGTAGCGGTAGCCGAGGACGACGCCCAGGATGCCGCTCTTCTGGCCGCCGCCCACACCGGGGGCGGGGGCGAAGCCGGGGTGGCTGTGCTCGACGGAGCGGGCGGAGGCGCGGGCGCTGGTGGCGACGGCGACCGGGCGGCGCTCGGTGTCGTAGGTGTCCAGCAGGTCCGGGCCCGCCCAGCCGTCGAGGACGGCGGCGAGTTTCCAGGCCAGGTTGTGCGCGTCCTGGATGCCGGTGTTGGAGCCGAACGCGCCGGTGGGGGACATCTCGTGGGCGGAGTCGCCGGCGAGGAAGACGCGGCCCTGCCGGTACCGGTCGGCGACGCGTTCGGCGGCCCGCCAGGACGCCTTGCCGGTGAGTTCGACATCGATGTCGGGGGCGCCGATGGCGCGGCGGATGTGTTTGGCGAGCCGGTCCTCGGTGAACTCCTCCAGAGTCTCGCCGTGCTCGGGGTGCCAGGGGGCGTGGAAGACCCAGCGTTCCTTGTTGTCGACGGGGAGCAGGGCGCCGTCGGCGTCCGGGTCGGTGAGGTAGCAGCAGATGAAGCGCCGGTCGCCGACCACGTCGGCGAGCAGTTTCGAGCGGAAGGTGACGCTGACGTTGGCGAAGAGTTCGCCGGGACCCGTCTGGCCGATGCCGAGGCTGGTGCGGACCGGGCTGCGGGGGCCGTCGGCGGCGACCAGGTAGTCGGCGTGGACGGTGTGGCGCTCCTCGGTGTTGCGGTCCAGTACGACCGCTGTCACCCCTCGCTCGTCCTGCACGAAGGACTCCATGTGGTGGGAGTAGCGCAGGTCGCCGCCCAGCTCGCGGGCGTTGTCCAGCAGGACCGGCTCCAGGTCGTTCTGGCTGCACAGGCACCATGAGGTGGGGCTGAATCGCGCGAGCCCACCACCGGGGTCGATGTGCTTGAACAGCCACTCCCCGGCGTCGCCGACCAGCGTCGGGGTCTGCAGGATGCCGTGGTTGTCGGCGAGCAGTGAGGCCGCCTCGTGGATGTCCGGCTCGATGCCGGCCACCCGGAAGAGTTCCATCGTTCGGACGTTGTTGCCGCGTCCGCGCGGGTGGTGCGAGGTCCCGGCGTGTCGCTCCACGAGCATGTGCCGCACACCGAGACGGCCCAGGAACACGGACATGGACAGGCCCACCAGGGAGCCGCCCACGATGAGGACGGGAACCCGGTGGTCGGCTTTTCGATGCATGGAAGCCTCCAGTGGCAGGGGTGCGCGCATGGGGCGCCTGTGACTGTCCATGCCCTGTGGGGCCGTGCGGGAGCGCCTCCGCGCGTCCAATCACCCACGTGGTTCATACGAGTCGCGCACCGGTGGGGTCCGTCACAGGATCAAGGAACGCTGACGTCGCGTCACTCGCGGCCGGCGTCCGCCTCTGCCCCCGCGAAGGAGATGTACGCAGGATGACCACTACGTCTGAACGTGTTTCAGAAGAACTGACGCGCCAGGTGTCGAAAGTCTCCCAGTCGGTGTTCGACGGCTCCCGGCTCCGGGTCGTGCTGCTCGTCGAGGTGTACGACGGAGCACAGCAGCAGTTCCTGGAGGCGTACGAGCAACTGTGCAACCAGGTCGCCTCTGTGCCGGGACACGTCAGCGACCAACTGTGCCAGTCCATCGAGAATCCATCCCAATGGCTCATCACGAGCGAGTGGGAGAGCGCGCCGCCGTTCCTCGCCTGGGTGAACAGCGAGGAGCACGTGCGGATGGTGCAGCCGCTGCACAGCTGCGTCCGTGACACCCGCTCGCTGCGCTTCCACGTGGTCCGGGAGACCGAGGGCGCGGCGGCCGGGGCCGAGGCCTCGTCGTCGCAGCGCCGGCTCCAGACGTCCCCGCGGATCGGTGACGGGGTCATCCGGCACGCGCTGACCTTCACGGTGAAGCCGGGCAGTGAGGCGGAGGTCGCGAAGATCCTCAAGAACTACTCGTCGCCGGAGGCGCGGGTCGACGACACCACGCGGCTGTGCCGCACCTCCCTGTTCATGCACGGCAACCGGGTGGTCCGCGCGATCGAGGTGCGCGGCGACCTGATGGCGGCGCTGCGGCACGTCGCCCGGCAGCCCGAGGTGCGCGCGGTGGAGGAGGCCATCAACCCGTACCTGGAGCACGACCGCGACCTGGACGACCAGGAGTCCGCGCGGGTCTTCTTCACCCGGGCGGCGCTGCCCGCTGTGCACCACGTGACCTCGGGCGACCAGCCGGAGGCCGAGCGGCACGCCCTGTGCTACCCGGCGAAGGCCGGTCAGGGGATGCGGCTGGCCGAGCTGCTCGCCGAGGCCGACGAGCTGACCGCGGACGACCAGGGCAGTCCGGTGCTGCGCAGCACGGTCTTCCAGCGGGACGACGTCGTGGTGCGGCTGGTGGACGTGCACGCCGGCGCGGGTGCCGTACCGGTTCTGCCGAAGGCCGGCCGGACCGCCGAGGTGGAGAAGCTCCTCGACGGTGCCGCCGTCCGCATGGAACTCATCACCGACCGCCGTTCGCCGGGCGCCTGACCCTGCGGCCACGCTCTCACGCCGACGACGCAGCAACCCATCGGAGGAACGTCGTGACCCAATCCCGTCCGAGAATCATCGATCTGAGCGAGGTCGCGCCCAACGTCAAGCGCGGTGGCGACCTGCGCGCCATGCTCACCCCGGCCACGGTGGGCTCGACCAGCGGTTTCATGGGCGTGGCCATCGTGCAGCCCGGTGACCGCATCGGTGAGCACTACCACCCGTACTCCGAGGAGTTCGTCTACGTCGTCTGCGGGCAGCTGGAGGTGGACCTGGACGACGAGCCCTACACGCTCCAGCCGGAGCAGGGGCTGATGATCCCCGCGCACATGCGGCACCGGTTCCGCAACGTGGGCAAGGTGGAGGCGCGGATGGTCTTCCACCTGGGTCCGCTGGCGCCGCGGCCGCAGCTGGGGCATGTCGACACGGAGGAGACCCCGGCGCAGACCGAGATCATCGGTGCCGCCGCCGTCGTCACGGAAGGCCGGGTCCTGTCATGACCCGGCGCGTGGCGGTCACCGGCATAGGCATCGTGGCTCCGGGCGGGATCGGCGTACCGGCGTTCTGGGACTTGCTCGCCAACGGCCGGACCGCGACGCGGGGCATAACGTTCTTCGACCCGTCGGGCCTCAGGTCCCAGATCGCCGCCGAGTGCGACTTCGACCCGATGGCGTACGGCCTGGACACCGAGGAGATCGAGCGGGCGGACCGGTACATCCAGTTCGCCCTGGTCGCCGGGGACGAGGCCGTCCGCGACTCGGGTCTCGACCTGGCCGGGGAGAACCCCTGGCGGGTCGGGGTGTCGCTGGGCACCGCGGTGGGCGGCACCACCCGTCTGGAGCACGACTACGTCCTGGTCAGCCACCGAGGGCAGCGCTGGGACGTGGACCACGGGGAGGCGCAGCCCCAGCTGCACCGGGCGTTCTCGCCGAGCACGCTGGCCTCCGCGGTGGCCGAGCGGTTCGGTGCCCGGGGTCCGGTGCAGACCGTCTCCACGGGTTGCACCTCGGGACTGGACGCGGTGGGCTACGCCCTGCACACGGTCGAGGAGGGCCGGGCCGACATCTGCATAGCGGGTGCCTCGGACTCGCCGATCTCGCCGATCACCATGGCCTGCTTCGACGCGATCCGGGCAACGTCCCCGAACAACGACGATCCCGCGCACGCCTCCCGGCCCTTCGACAACAACCGTGACGGGTTCGTCATGGGCGAGGGCGGCGCGGTGCTCGTCCTGGAGGAGCTGGAACACGCACGGGCCCGCGGTGCGCACGTGTACTGCGAGCTGAGCGGCTACGCCACCTACGGCAACGCCTACCACATGACCGGCCTGACCAGTGAGGGTCTGGAGATGGCCCGGGCGATCGAGGTCGCCCTGGACCACTCCCGGCTCGACGGGTCCGCGATCGACTACGTCAACGCGCACGGCTCGGGCACTCGGCAGAACGACCGCCACGAGACGGCGGCCGTGAAGCGGGCGCTCGGACAGCACGCCTACGACACGCCCATGAGCTCCATCAAGTCCATGGTGGGGCACTCCCTCGGGGCGATCGGCGCGATCGAGATCGTGGCGTGTGTGCTGGCGCTGGCCAAGCAGGTCGTGCCGCCGACCGCGAACTACGAGACCCCCGACCCCGAGTGCGACCTGGACTACGTCCCGCGCGTGGCCCGTGAACGGAAGCTGGACAGCGTGCTGTCCGTGGGCAGCGGGTTCGGCGGGTTCCAGTCCGCGGTGATCCTGACCCGTCCCAGGTAGAAAGCACGATGAGCGGAGAAGGCAGATGAGCGCACCTCATGAACGGCGCGCGGCCGTCACCGGCATCGGTGTGGTCGCGCCCAACGGGACCAGTACCGACACCTTCTGGAAGGCCACCCAGGAAGGGCTCAGCGTCCTCGACCGGATCACCCGCGAGGGCTGTGAGCACATGCCGTTGAAGGTGGCGGGCGAGGTCCGCGACTTCGACCCGGCGGCGGCGGTCGAGGAGCGCTTCCTCGTCCAGACGGACCGGTTCACCCACTACGCCATGGCCGCCGCCGACCTCGCGCTGGACGACGCCCGGCTCGGGGCGGCGGACACCTCGGCCGCGCCGTACTCCATCGGCGTGGTGACCGCGGCCGGTTCCGGCGGTGGCGAGTTCGGCCAGCGGGAGCTGCAACGGTTGTGGGGCAAGGGCAGCCGGTTCGTCGGCCCTTACCAGTCCATCGCCTGGTTCTACGCCGCGAGCACCGGACAGATCTCCATCCGGCGGGGTTTCAAGGGGCCCTGCTCGGTGGTCGCCGCGGACGAGGCGGGCGGTCTGGACGCCATCGCCCATGCGGCGCGGGCGGTGCGCCGGGGCACGGACGCGATCGTGGCCGGTTCGACCGAGGCGCCGCTCGCGCCGTACTCGATGGTGTGTCAGCTCGGCTACGAGGAGCTGAGCATCGTCGAGGACCCGGCTCGCGCCTACCGTCCGTTCACCTCCTCCGCCTGCGGGTTCGTGCCCGCCGAGGGCGGCGCGATGCTGGTCGTGGAGGCGGAGCGGGCGGCGCGGGAGCGGGGTGCCGTGGTCCGGGCCTTCGTCGCGGGGCACGCGGCGACGTTCACCGGGGCGTCCCGCTGGGCGGAGTCCCGGGAGGGACTCGCGCAGGCGATCCGGGGTGCCCTGGACGAGGCCGGCTGTGCCCCGGAGGAGGTCGACGTCGTCTTCGCCGACGCCCTCGGGGTGCCGGAGGCGGACCGGGCCGAGGCGCTGGCGATCGCCGACGCGCTCGGCGGTCACGGCAGGCGGGTACCGGTCACCGCGCCGAAGACCGGTTTCGGCCGGGGCTACTGCGCGGCACCGGTGCTGGACAGCGCCGCCGCGGTGCTCGCGATGGAGCACGGCCTGATCCCGCCCACTCCCAACGTCTTCGACGTCTGCCACGACCTCGATCTCGTGACCGGCCGCGCCCGTGCGGCCGAGCTGCGTACGGCGCTGGTCCTCAGCAGGGGACTCATGGGGTCGAACTCGGCGCTCGTGCTCCGGCACGGCACCGCCGGCGCTTCGTAGCGAGGCGCCTCGCAGCACAGCCTCCGCAGTAAAGGAGAGGAAATGACCGCCCAAATCACCGTAGAGGAACTGTCCGGGCTCATGAAGAAGGCCGCTGGGGTCACCGTCGCCCCACAGGAGCTTGAGCAGCAGAGCGACGTGGGCTTCGACGTCCTCGGCGTCGACTCGCTCGGCCTGCTCGGCATCGTGGGCGAGCTGGAGAACCGGCACGGCACGCCGATGCCGCCGGACGCGGAGCGCTGCAGGACCCCCCGGCAGTTCCTCGACCTCGTCAACAGCACACTCATGGCAGGAGCCTGACATGGCCGGACACACGCAGAACGAGATCACCATCGCCGCACCGCTGGACCTCGTCTGGGACATGACCAACGATCTCGACAACTGGCCGCGGCTGTTCAGTGAGTACGCGTCCTGTGAGGTCCTCTCCCAGGAGGGCAGGAAGACGACGTTCCGGCTCACCATGCACCCGGACGAGAACGGCACCGTGTGGAGCTGGGTCTCCGAGCGCGAGCCGGACCGCGGTGCCCTGAGTGTCAAGGCCCGCCGCGTGGAGACGGGTCCCTTCGCCTACATGAACATCCACTGGCAGTACGAGGAGGTGCCCGCGGGCATCCGTATGGTCTGGACGCAGGACTTCGAGATGAAGCCGGACGCGCCCGTGGACGACGACTGGATGACCGACAACATCAACCGGAACTCCAAGGTCCAGATGGCTCTGATCCGGGACAAGATCGAGCAGGCCGCCGCCGGGCATCGGCCCGCCGCGCCGGCCATGGCCGACTGAACCGGACGGAGGTCCAACCGATGAACCAGTCGCC
This sequence comes from Streptomyces sp. NPDC086787, assembly GCF_044745865.1. NCBI lineage: Bacteria > Bacillati > Actinomycetota > Actinomycetes > Kitasatosporales > Streptomycetaceae > Streptomyces > Streptomyces sp. NPDC086787. The sequence continues at coordinate 102,857 of NZ_JBIVBC010000005.1, forward strand.
GAACCAGTCGCCGCACCAGGCACTCATCGTCGCCCGGATGGCCCCCGGCTCGGGCCCCGACATCGCCAAGATCTTCGAGGAGTCCGACCGGGGAGAACTGCCGCATCTGATCGGTGTCACACGGCGCAGCCTCTTCCAGTTCGGCGATGTGTACATGCACCTGGTCGAGTCGGAGCGCGAGCCCGGACCGGCCATCGCCAAGGTGACCGGGCACCCCGAGTTCCGGGACATCAGCGAGCGGCTGTCCGCGTACGTCAGCGCCTACGACCCGGCCACCTGGCGCTCGCCGAAGGACGCCATGGCGCAGCGCTTCTACCTCTGGGAGCGGGAGCGCGCGCACTGAACCATCCCGTCCGGCACATCCCCGGACGGCCATCGGTCGCCGGGCCCGCGGTGATGGCGGGCCCGGCGACCGATGGTTTTGTGTGCCGTGGGTGTCAGCCGGGCACGTGGCACTCGAACGCGTGCAGGTACGGGTTGACCGGACGCATCTCGTCCACCACCAGGCCCGCCTCCGTCAGCCGGCTCACCATGCTGTCGGTGGTGTGCTTGGCGCCGCCGACGTTGAGGAGCAGCAGCAGGTCCATCGCGGTGCTGAACCGCATCGACGGGGTGTCGTCGACGAGGTTCTCGATGACCACGACCCGGGTGCCGGGGCCGCCCGCCTCGATGACGTTGCGCAGCAGCCTGGCGGTGCTCTCGTCGTCCCACTCCAGGATGTTCTTGATGACGTAGACGTCGGCCTCGACCGGGACCGCGACGCGGACGTCGCCGGGCACGATCCGGGCGCGGTCGGCGAGGTCGCCGCCCTCGCGCAGCCTCGGTACGGCGTTCTCCACCACGCGGGGCAGGTCGAGCAGACTGCCGCGCATCGCCGGGTACTTGTCGAGGAGGCAGGCCACCACGTGCCCCTGGCCGCCGCCGATGTCCGCGACCGACCGGCAGTGCGACAGGTCGAGCAGGGCCGCGACCTCCCGCGCCGACTGCTCGCTCGAGGTGGTCATGGCCCGGTTGAAGACGTCCGCCGACTCGGGGGCGTCCTCGTTGAGGTACTCGAAGAACTCCTTGCCGTAGAGGTCCTCCACGACGTTGTGGCCGGTGCGCACGGCCTCGTCCAGCCTGGGCCAGGCGTCCCAGGTCCACGGCTCGGTGCACCACAGCGAGATGTCGCGCAGGCTCCGCGGGTCGTCCTCGCGCAGCAGCCGGGACATCTCGGTGTGCGCGAACATCCCGTCCGGGCGCTCCTCGAAGACGCCGTAGCAGGACAGCGCGCGCAGCAGCCGGCGCAGCGGCTTGGGTTCGGTCTTCACTGCGGCCGCGAGGTCCTCCACGGCCAGCGGGGACTCGCCGAGGGCGTCGGCGACGCCGAGCCGGGCGGCGGCGCGGACGGCGGCGGCACAGGCCGCGCCGAATACGAGCTCTCGCAGCCGCATGGACGGCGGTGGGGCGGTGGGTGCGGTGGTCATGTGCCGCCTTCCTTCCTGGTTGTCGGTGGCTGTCGTGGGTGGCTGTCGTCGGTGGTTCACGGGTGGCCGGTGACGGTGCGGCTCAGCACATGCCCGACGGCTTGGAGGCCCGGCAGGTGTTGCCGGTGAAGGAGTTGTCGCGGCCGGGGTCGGTGTTGACCAGGTCCGCGGGGGCGTTGCCGTCGAGCGTGTTGTCGCTGACGCGGTTGCGCTCGCTGGTGGCGCCGACGAAGCTCTTGAACAGCACGACACCGCCGGACAGCGGCGACTCGCCCACGTTGTCCGTGATGACGTTCCGGGTGACCTCGGTCTCCTCGGCGCCGGTCAGGACGACGCCGGAGCCCTGGAGGGCGGGCAGCCGCTCGGTCTTCGGGCAGGACTTGTTGTTCTTGACGATGGTGTTGTCGCGGACGCTGATGGCGCCGGCCCGCGGCATGTTCTCGTCGCCCACGACGAAGACGCCCACGCAGTTGGCGGTGATGTAGTTGTCGTTGACGGAGAGGGTGCGCAGGCGCCGGACGGTGAGGCCGATCCGGTTGTTCTCCAGCCGGTTGTCCTCGATCACGGTGCCGCTGGTGTCGGCGGCGCCCTCCTCGGCGGAGACGGTGTTGGCGAGGAACAGGCCCGCGTCGCCGTTGCCGGTGGCGTGGTTCTGCCGGAGCGTGCTGCGGGTGGAGCGCTCCTGGGCGATGCCCCAGACCTTGTTGTCCACGGCGTGCACCTTGCGCACGGTCAGCCCGTCGGTCGCCATGGCGAACACCCCGCTGTGCGCGAAGCCGGTCACCGTCAGGTTGGAGACGGTGACGCCTTCCAGGCTCGCGGTCTTGGTGCCGATGACGCAGATGCCGTTGCCCTTCTCGGCGCAGCTGCCGGTGGTCGGCGTGGTGCCGTCCGGCTTGCTCGGCTTGTCGGGCACCGCCACCGTCGGATCCGGCTTGATCATGGTGGTCCGGCCCGAACCGCGCAGCGTCAGCCCGGACTTGGTGATCTTGACGCTCTCGTAGTAGTTGCCGGGCAGCACCAGGACGGTGTCACCGGGCTGGGCGGCGTCCACCGCCTTCTGGATCGACTCGCCCGGATGAACGATGAGGGTCGAGTGAGCGGCGGTGGCCGGGGTGGCCCCGAGTCCGGCGCCGAGCAGTGCGGCGGTGCACCCCAGGTAGGCAATATGGCATTTTTTCATATCTCGCACGTTATGACTGATAAGCCTAAGTTTGGCCGGATGAGCCATCCGGCGGCGTGTCCCGGTGATACTGACGGATGTGAACCGGGTCAGCGGATTTCGTCGGGGGCTGCGGGCGGTCGCGGCCTATGTGCGCGGCGCCCCGGGAACGTACGTCTGGCTGCTGATCCTGTTCGTCACGACCGTCGCCCTGCACCACATGTCACCGGCCTTCGAGCACGACTTCCTGCGGCAGCGGTCCACCAACATCCACGAGCTGTCGCGGCATCCCCTGCGGGTGCTGGTCACCAGCGCCATGTGGATCGACGGCGGGCACTGGCTGCCGTACGTCGTCCTGTTCACGGTCTTCCACGCGCAGGCGGAGCACTGGCTCGGCACGGCACGCTGGCTCGCCGTGTGCGTGGCCGCGCACGTGCTCGCGACGCTGATCAGCGAGGGCACCCTGCTGCTGGCCGTCCGCGCCGGACACGCCCCGCGCTCGGCGGTCGACACCCTGGACATCGGGGTGAGTTACGCCCTGGCGGGCGTCGTCGCCGTGCTCGTCTACCGGATCGCGGCGCCCTGGCGGTACGCGTACCTGGCGGCCGTGTTCGCCGTCTACGGCGTCCCGCTGGCCGCCGGGCGCACCTTCACCGACTTCGGTCACCTCGTCGCCGTACTGATCGGTCTGGGCTGCTATCCGCTGGTCAGAGGCTGCGGAAAAGCATGGAATCCGAAGGAGACACCGGCCGCCCTCAGGGGTTAACGTCCCGCCATGAACAGCTCGGCAAGCGGTGTCGTCAACGGCGGTGTCTCCTTCTGGTACGCGGACCAGGGCCTACCCGAGGCCCGCGAGCCGCTCTCCGGCGACGCGACCGCCGACGTCGTCATCGTCGGCGGCGGCTACACGGGACTGTGGACCGCGTACTACCTGAAGAAGGCCGCCCCCTTCCTCCGTATCACCGTCCTGGAGCAGAAGTTCTGCGGCTACGGCGCCTCCGGACGCAATGGTGGCTGGCTCTACAACGGCATCGCGGGCCGCGACCGGTACGCGAGGCTGCACGGCAAGGAGGCCGCCGTACGCCTCCAGCAGGCGATGAACGCCACCGTGGACGAGGTGATCGCGGCCGCCGCCGCCGAGGGCATCGACGCCGACCTGCACAAGGGCGGCGTACTGGAAGTGGCGACCACACCGGCGCAGTTGGCGCGGCTGCGGGCCTTCCACGAACACGAACTCTCGTACGGCGAGAAGGACCGCGAGCTGTACGGCGCCCGCGAGGCGCGGGAGCGGATCCGGGTCGCCGACGCGGTGGGCGCCGGCTGGACCCCGCACGGCGCGCGCCTGCACCCGGTCAAGCTGGTGAAGGGGCTCGCGGCGGCCGTGGAGGCGCTCGGAGTCGAGATCCACGAGTCGACACCGGTCACGGAGATCCGGTCCAAGCACGCCGTGACCCCCTACGGCACGGTCCGCGCCCCCTACGTGCTGCGCTGTACCGAGGGCTTCACCGCCAACCTCAAGGGCCAGAAGCGCACCTGGCTCCCGATGAACTCCTCGATGATCGCCACCGAGCCGCTCACCGACGCGCAGTGGGACGCCGTCGGCTGGGACGGCCGGGAGACCCTGGGCGACATGGCGCACGCCTACATGTACGCCCAGCGCACCGCCGACGGCCGTATCGCGCTGGGCGGGCGCGGGGTGCCGTACCGCTTCGGCTCGCGCACCGACAACGACGGCCGCACCCAGGAGGCGACGGTCGAGGCGCTGCGCGACATCCTGGTCCGCTTCTTCCCGTCCCTCGCCGGACTGCGGATCGAGCACGCCTGGTCCGGTGTCCTCGGCGTGCCGCGCGACTGGTGCGCGACCGTCACCCTGGACCGCTCGACCGGCCTCGGCTGGGCGGGCGGCTACGTCGGCTCGGGCGTCGCCACCGCCAACCTGGCCGCCCGCACCCTGTGCGACCTGGTCCAGCAGGACTCCGGCCAGGGCGGCCGCACCGAGCTGACCGACCTGCCGTGGGTGAACCACAAGGTGCGCAAGTGGGAGCCGGAGCCGCTGCGCTGGCTGGGCGTCCAGGGCATGTACGCCACCTACCGCGCCGCCGACGAACGCGAGCGGCTCCACCCGGGGGCCGAGTCCTCGCGTCTGGCCCGGCTGGCGGACCGGGTGGCGGGGCGGCACTGAGCGCTCCGCCGTTGTCAGTGGGTGGGTGCAGCATGGGGGCATGACGAGGAGAGCCACCGGCGGCGGGACAGGGGCAGGATCAGAGGCACGGGCGGGGGCACGGACAGGGGCACGGGCGGGTGTGCGGCCGGCGCGGCGGCCGGAGTTGCGGCTGCCCTCGCTGTCGGCGTTCGACGGCGGGGAGCTGGAGCCGGACGGGGACTACGACGGCCTGGACTTCGGGGAGACGGACCTGGCCGGACAGGACGGCAGCGGGGCCCGTTTCATGGACTGCGCGCTGACGGGCTGCGCCCTGGACGGGACCCGGCTGCACCGCGCCCGCCTGCTGGACACGGTTCTCACCGGCATCCGGGGCGTGGGCACCGACCTCGCCGAGTCCACCCTGCGGGACGTCCGGCTGACCGACGCCCGGCTGGGCGGCACCCAGCTGCACGGTGCCGTCCTGGAACGGGTGCTGATCCGGGGCGGCAAGATCGACTACCTCAACCTGCGCTCCGCGAAGCTCACCGACGTCGTCTTCGAGGGCTGCGTCCTGGTCGAACCGGACTTCGCGAACGCCGCCCTGGAGCGGGTGGAGTTCGTGGACTGCGTGCTGAAGGGGGTGGATCTGGGCGGGGCGACCCTGAAGGACGTGGATCTGCGCGGGGCCGCTTCGCTGGAGATCGCGCGGGGGGTGGAGCGGTTGGCGGGGGCGACGGTTTCGCTGGGGCAGCTGCTGGACCTGGCGCCGGTGCTGGCGGCGGAACTCGGTATCCGGGTCGAGTGACCGGGGTCGGGTGATCGGGGTCGATCCGGGCGGCCGACGCCGCCGTCGGCTCACGCGCCCGTCGGCTCACTTCACCCGTGGGAAGCGTGCCTGAAGCGTCCAGATCGCCGGGTTCTCGGCCAGGTCGTCATGCAGGTCGGTCAGATCGGCGAGCAGGTCGTGCAGGAAGTCCCGCGCCTCACGGCGCAGGTCGGCGTGGGAGAAGGTGAGCGGCGGTTCCTCGGTCGGCATCCAGTCGGCCTCGATGTCGACCCATCCGAAGCGCCGCTCGAACAGCATGCAGTCGGTGGACTCGGTGAAGTCGAGCTCCGCCCGCTGCGGCCGGGACGCCCGCGATCCCGCCGGGTCCCGGTCGATCCGCTCCACGATGTCGCACAGCGCCCACGCGAAGTCCAGCACCGGCACCCATCCCCAGGCTGTGGACAGCTCCCGGTCCGCCTTGGTGTCGGCGAGGTACACGTCCCCGCAGAACAGGTCGTGCCGCAGCGCGTGGACGTCCGCGCGCCGGTAGTCGGTCTGGGGCGGGTCGGGGAAGCGGTTGGAGAGGGCGTAGCCGATGTCGAGCACGTAGCTGATGGTGTCACGGCCCTCGTAGGATCACTGACATGTCCAGGTCCGTACGTCCTGTCCAGGCCGGCACCCCGGCCGTCGCCGCCGTGCTCGCCCTCGCGCTCACCCTGACCGCCTGCGACGGCGGAGTGCGGGGCACCCCCGGCGGCTCGGGTCTCGGCGGGGTGCGCGACCCGTACTTCCCCAAGGCGGGCAACGGCGGCTACGACGTCGGCCACTACGGCCTGACCCTCTCCTACGACCCCGGAAACCACCGCCTCACCGGCGAGGCGGTGATCACGGCCCGCGCCACCGAGGACCTGTCCGCGTTCGACCTGGACCTGAAGGGCCTGGACGTCCGGGACGTCACCGTGGAGGGCAGACCCGCCCGCTTCGACCGGGCCGGCCAGGAGCTGACCATCCGCCCGCACGACGACCTGGACAAGGGCGAGACGTTCAGCACGACCGTCCGCTACTCGGGCACCCCGCAGACGATCACCGACCCGGACGGCTCCGAGGAGGGCTGGCTGCGCACGGCGGACGGCGCCCTCGCCCTCGGCGAGCCCACCGGTTCGATGGCCTGGTTCCCCGGCAACGACCACCCCTCGGACAAGGCGTCCTACGACGTGACGGTCACCGTGCCCAAGGGCCTCCAGGCCGTCTCCAACGGTGAGTTGCGCAGCGAGCGGACGACAGGGAACCGCACCACCTTCACCTGGCACACCGCCGAACCGATGGCCACCTACGTCGCCACCCTCGCCGTCGGCCACTACGACATCACCCGCCCCGCCCTCAAGAGCGGGCTGCCCGCCTACGTGGCCGTCGACCCGACGCAGACCGAGGAGAGCCGCACGGTGCTGGCGAAGATCCCCGAGATCATGGAGTGGGCGGAGACCAACTTCGGCCCGTACCCCTTCTCCTCCACCGGCGCGATCGTCGACCGCCACGACGACGCGGGCTACGCCCTGGAGACCCAGAACCGCCCCGTCTTCCCGGGCGCCCCGGACACCTGGACGCTCGTCCACGAGCTGGTCCACCAGTGGTACGGCGACTCGGTCACCCCGAAGACCTGGCAGGACATGTGGCTCAGCGAGGGCTTCGCGACCTACGCCGAGTGGCTCTGGGAGGAGGACCACGACGGCGACACCGTGCAGCAGACCTTCGACGCGGTCTACGACGGCGACCTCGACTACTTCGACGACGCCGAAAAGGCCAAGGCCATCTGGGCGTTCCCGCCCGCGAAGCCGTCCGGTGCCGCGCACGTCTCCGACCGTCCGGTCTACGAGCGCGGCGCGATGGTCCTGCACAAGATCCGGCAGAAGGTCGGCGACGACGCCTTCTACGACATCGTCCAGGGCTGGGCCGCCGCCCACCGCCACGGCAACGCGAACACCGCCGACTTCACGGCCTACGTCGAGAAGATGGCACCGGACAAGGACTTCGACGCGATCTGGTCCGACTGGCTGTACGGCGAGGGCAAGCCCGCGCACCGATAGCGGTCTCGGCGCTACTCGTCCTCCGGCGGCGCGCCGAGCGCCCTGCGCAGTACGGCGCAGGGGCGGCCCCGCTGGCGGTCCGGACGGTGGGCGACGACCTCGTAGCCGAGCGAGGTCCAGAAGGCGAGCGCGGCGGGGTTGTTGTCGAGCACGGCCAGGCGGACGGCCGTACGCCCGGCGGCACGGAACCGGTCCTCGACAAGCCCCGCGATCCGCCGCCCGTGCCCTTGCCGCCGCACGTCGGCGTCGACCATCAGAAGCCCGATCCAGGGATCCGGATCGGCCGGGTCGGGGTGGTGGGCGAGAGTGACGACGACCCCGGCGAGCCGCCCCTCGCTCCGCGCGAGCAGCACCTCCGCACCGGGATGCGCCAGCTCGTCGGCCAACGCCTTCGCCACCTGCTCCGGCCGGACATCGTCCGGATCCGGGAACTCCCCGCTGAGCGCGTGGAAGTCGCGGTTGGAGGCGTAGAGCGCGGTCAGTTCGGTGAGCAGGGGGCCCGGGATGTCGTCACCGGGGGTCAGAGCCTCAAGGATCACCGGGGAAAGCTAGCGCGAGGGGCCGGACCGAGCGGTCCGGCCCCTCGGCACGAGGCTTCGTCAGACGTTGACGCCGAAGTCCTGGGCGATGCCCACCAGGCCGGAGGCGTAGCCCTGGCCGACGGCGCGGAACTTCCACTCGGCGCCGTTGCGGTACAGCTCGCCGAAGACCATGGCCGTCTCGGTGGCGGCGTCCTCGGAGAGGTCGTAGCGGGCGATCTCGGCGCCGCCGGCCTGGTTGACGATGCGGATGTAGGCGTTGCGGACCTGGCCGAAGTTCTGGCCGCGGTTCTCCGCGTCGTAGATGGAGACCGGGAAGACGATCTTCTCGATGTCGGCGGGGAGCGCGGCGAGGTTGACGTTGATCGCCTCGTCGTCGCCGGAGCCCTCGCCGGTGCGGTTGTCACCGGTGTGGACGATCGAGTTGTCCGGGGTCTGCTTGTTGTTGAAGAAGACGAAGTGGGCGTCCGAGTAGACCTTGCCCTGCGTGTTCACCGCGATGGCGGAGGCGTCCAGGTCGAAGTCCGTGCCGGTGGTGGTGCGGACGTCCCAGCCGAGGCCCACGGTGACGGCGGTCAGGCCCGGAGCCTCCTTGGTGAGCGAGACGTTGCCACCCTTGGACAGGCTTACAGCCATTGTTGGGAGTCCCTTCCCTAGTTCTGTTTGCGCACGAAGTTAACCTCACCCCGGACAACGCCGGGAGGGGCCCGGATGGTTCCGGCGTGCCGGAAATGCAGGTGACGTGGACGGTACGCAGCCGTCACCATGGACGCATGTCCGGTCCTCACGTCATCCGCGGCTCCGTCTCCCTGCCCGAGGCCGAGCTGGTGTGGCGTTTCTCGCGGTCGTCCGGTCCGGGCGGGCAGCACGTCAACACCAGCGACTCCCAGGTGGAGCTGCGCTTCGACCTCGCGAACACCGAGGCACTGCCCGAGGTGTGGAAGCGGCGGGCGCTGGAGCGGCTCGCCGGGCGGCTGGTCGGCGGGGTCGTCACCGTACGGGCCTCCGAGCACCGTTCCCAGTGGCGCAACCGCGAGACCGCAGCCGTACGCCTGGCCGCCCTGCTCGCGGAAGCGACCGCGCCGCCGCCCAAGCCCCGCAAACCCACCCGTATCCCGCGCGGCATCAACGAACGCCGCCTCCGTGAGAAGAAACAGCGCGCGGACACCAAGCGGGGCCGGTCCGGCCGGGACTGGGGCTGAGCCGACAAGGTCGGCCGGTCCGCTCGCGGCCTGCCCGGGTGCGGCCTATCCGAGGTCGAGTACCCCCACCGTCTGTCCCCCGCTGGTCTCGTCGGTCCGGGTGAAGCCGAGCCGGCGGTAGAACTCCTCCGGGCCCGTCGGGCCGGGATGCCATGTGACGTACAGCTGTTTTCGGCCGAGGCGGCGGAGCTCGTCGGCCACGGACTCGACGGCGAAGCGGCCGTAGCCCCTGCCCTGCTCGCCCTCGGCGATGTTCAGGCGCCACAGGCCGGAGCGGCGGACCGTGCCGTCGCCGTGCCAGTCGATGTCGAGGAAGGCCATCAGGAAGCCGACCGGACGGCCGTCGCCGCCCCCGTCCTCGCCGCCGTCCCCGTCGTCCACCGTGTCGTCCACGATGAGACGCGGCCAGGCCACCCCTGGATGGACGTACGCCTCGGCCAGTGACTTCACGACGGGTGCGACCGCGTGTTCCTGATCGGGCCGTACGCGAATGGCGAGGGCAGCGTCCACATTTCCGGGTGTGATTTCCACGAGGCGAGGAGGCATGCCGGGAACCTACGACGCCGGTTCCGCGGCGCGCGAGCGGATTTCCGCGGCGCCCATTCCCGGATCAGCCCAACTGCCGGTACTTGCCCCGGAAATGCAGCAGCGGACCGTCGTCGCCCGTGGGCGTGCGCGCGGCGAGCACGCGGCCGATCACCAGGGTGTGGTCCCCGGCCGTCACCCGCTGCTCGGTGCGGCACTCCAGGTTCGCCAGGGTGCCGGTGATCAGGAGCGCGCCGGAGACCTCGCCGCGTTCGTGCGGGAGGTCGGCGAAGAGCAGGCGGTCGCTGACGCGGCCCTTCATGGCGAAGCGGCCCGCGATGTGGCGCTGGGTGTCGGGGAGGACGGAGACCGCCCAGAGCGGCTGCTCGGCGAGGAGGTCGTCCATGCGGGAGCCCTCGCGCAGGCTGACCAGGACCAGCGGCGGGTCCAGGGAGACCGACACGAAGGCGGTGGCGGTCATGCCGACGTCCTCGCCGCCCGGCGCCATGGGGTCGTCCGGGTCGAGCGGCGGTTCCTGCGCGGTCACCAGGACCACACCCGCGGCCAGCCGGGACATGGCGGCCCGGAACTCGTCGTTGCTCACTCCCTCAGCATGCCGGGCGGCGGGGGCGGGTGAGGGGGAGGCGGGAGGGATGTTCAGCACCCTGGAACGCTAATCCCCGGCCCGCTCGCCCCGCATCGGGCCCCGGTCGGAGTAAACGGCGGCCGAGGACCTAGGACCGCCGGAGGGGGCGCCGTTCGTGCATGATGGGCCCACGGCCGCGAAAGATTTCGCTCAGGGAATCCACAGGGAAAACGCAGAAACTCCACTCAATTGTTCATGTTTCCATGTGACTTGAGTCACAAGCCGTACTAATTGTTGACCCTGTGTACCGAGTGAGCAGCGCGCTGTGATTCAGTGGCGGGGAGAGGCCGAAGGGAACCCTTGATTCGCTGCGAGAACTCGGGGGGAGGGCGAGCATGGAGACCGAGTCGGAGCCGTATGTCCGTCTTGCGTCCCTGCGACAGTTGCACCAGGTCATGGCCGACATCAACACGGCACGCAGCCTGGCGGACACACTCCAGACCGTGGCCGACGGCGCGGTCAACGCCCTCGGCTACGAGATGGCGGCGGTCAACCTCGTGCGCCCCGACGGCGACCTGGTCGTCGCCGCCCTCGCCGGAAACCCCGCCGCCGAAGCCCTGATCACCGGCCGGGTCGGCTCCCGCGAGTCCTGGGACCGCCGTCTGGCCATGGGCGAGTCCTGGGGCGACCTGCGGTTCATACCGCACACCGAGGGATGGGTCCTGGACGACGACGACGTCCCGCAGTGGTTCACCGACGGTCCCGCGCCCCGCTTCGAGGACGAGTGGCACCCCTCCGACCGGCTCTTCGCGCCCATGTACACGCCCGGCGTGCAGGGCGGCGGCTCCTCCGGCGAACTGCTCGGCGTGATCTCCGTGGACCGGCCGCGCAACGGCCGCCTTCCCGGCGCGTGGGGGCGCGAGGCGCTCCAGATGTTCGCGTTCCAGGCCGCCATCGCGATCAGCAACGCCCGGCTCAGGGCCAACATGCAGCGCGCCCTGGTCCGCCTGGAGCGGGAACAGCAGGCGCTGCGCGCCAGCGAGGAAAGCTTCCGGCAGGCCTTCGAGTACGCCCCCTCCGGCATGGCCATCGCCGAGATGGGCGGCGACCAGCACGGCCGCATCCTGCGCACCAACGACGCCCTGTGCCGACTGCTCGGCCGGCCCGCCTCCGCGATGCGCCGCTACTCCTTCTCCGACCTCGTCCATCCCGAGGACATAGGCACGCTGCTGCGCACCTCCGCCGAGGGCGGGCGCGCCGAGCTGCGGCTCGGCAGGCGCGACGGGACGTACGTCTGGGTGTCGCTGCGCAACAGCGTGGTCGCCGACGCCGCCGACGGCCCCCGCTTCCTGCTCACCCACGTCGAGGACATAGAGGAGCGCAAGCGCCGCGAGCTCCAGCTCGCTCACCGCGCCTCCCACGACTCGCTCACCGGCCTGCCGAACTCCGCCGAGCTGCGCTCGCGGCTGTCCGCCCGGATCTGCCAGCGGCCCGTCCGTCCCGGTGTGATCGAGTCCTTCGACGCGGTCTACGAGCACCCCGCCTTCGACGTGAACGGCCACGCCTTCGACTTCATGGCCGCCGCGCAGGCGTACGACGGCTTCGACCACCATGTGCACACGGTCGCGCCGGAGGGGGAGCAGGACGACGGCACCAAGGGGCTCGCGGTGCTCTTCTGCGACCTCGACGGCTTCAAGTCGATCAACGACAGGTTCGGGCACAACGCGGGCGACGCGGTTCTCATCGAGGTCGCCCGGCGGCTGACGCGTGGTGTGCGCGACGGGGACACCGTGGCCCGGCTCGGCGGCGACGAGTTCGTGATCCTGGCCGACGGACTCGGCAAGGCGGACGCGCAGGACCTCGCCGTACGGCTGCGCAACGAGATCATCCAGCCGATCCGGGCCGAGGGCCGGGCCGTGCGGGTGGGCGTCAGCTTCGGGATCGGGTGGGCGCACTGCGGCATGACCGCGGACGAGGTGCTGAAATCGGCCGACGAGCGGATGTACGTCGAGAAACGATCTCGCCCCAAGCAGCACCGCCGTGCCGGATGAGTCACATGTCGCCCCAGGTTGTCGCAGGTCACCGCAGGGCCATGGGCGTTGAAGCGAGCTGAGTCACCCGTTTGGGCCAGTGAGAGCGGGTAGGCTCGGCACTCGATACCTGTGTACGAATCGGCCCGCACCTGCTTGAGGAGACCAAGGGATGACGCCCGGCGACAACGGCGCGAGCGCGCCCGAGGACGACGACCCGTTCGGCTATCTGTACGCCGACGGCCAGGCCAGAGGGGCCCAGCCGCCGTCCAGTGGCTACGGCTACCCGAACTCGGTGGGCAGGGCGCGTCCGGTCGGCGAGCGGACCTACGGCGGTCAGCAGGCGCAGTACGGCCAGACGGTCCCGCAGCAGCAGACCGCTTCCTACGGTCAGCCGTCCCCGCACGGTCAGCCGAACGCGCACTACCAGGCCCCGGAGACCGTCCCGGGCGGCGCGGGGCCCCGGCAGCCGATGCCCCCGTCCGGCGGTGACAACGATGGCGGCCGGGGTCGCGGCCCGAACACCAAGGGTCTGCTGATCGGCGCGGTCGCGGTGGTCGCCGCGGTCGTCATCGGCATCAGCCTGGCCGTGATCAACGGCAATTCGGACGACGACAAGTCCGGCGACCACGCCGGTTCCACCGCGACCCAGTCGCAGAGCTCCGCGCCGAAGCCGTCCAGTTCCGGCAAGGGCTCCGGCTCGGACGAGCTGCCGAAGACCGACGCGAAGACGCTCCGCCTGGAGGGCGGGACCACCACGGCGTCCGAGTTCGAGGGCGCCAAGGCCGACGGCGGCGTCTATGTGACCGGCTTCAACCAGGTCGGGGCGAAGGTCACCTGGACCACGGACGTGCAGAAGGCCGGCACCTACCGGCTCTATGTGCGCTACGGCGTCCCGGGCACCGATGCCAGCGCGACGTTGCAGGTCAACGGCAAGGACAGCCCGCAGCCGCTGAACATGAAGAACTTCGGCAACACGCCCAAGGGCGACTGGGCGAAGGGCTGGAAGACCACCTGGGCCAACGTCAACCTCACCGCCGGCACCAATACGATCGTCGTCGCCTGCGCCGCCGGCAACCAGTGCGACGCCGTACTGGACCAGTTCTCGATCACCAAGTAGCCGAGGTCACGCCGCCGTGACCTCACCGGTCACCGTGACCCGCGCGAGCAGTTCCGCGTAGGCCGCGGGGTCGAACTCGCCCGCCACCGGGGCCCGTACGGTCGCCGCCGACAGGGCGACCGCGCGGGCCAGGCGGTCCGGCCAGGGGAGGTTCTCCACCAGGCCGGACAGCAGGCCCGCGACCGCCGAGTCGCCGGCACCGGTCGGGTTGCCGCGCAGGCAGGCGGGCGGGGCGGCCCGCCAGTGGCCGTCCGGGGTGTGGGCGAGGAGGCCCTGGGCGCCCAGGGAGGCCACCACCGCGCGGGCTCCCCGGCGCCGGGCGTCCTGGGTCGCGCGCAGCGGCTCGTGTGAGCCGGTGAGTTCGGCCAGTTCGCCGGAGTTCGGCTTGATGATGTCGGGCCGGGCCGCGACACCGCGCCGCAGTGGTTCGCCGCCGGTGTCCAGCAGGACGGGCACACCGGCGGCCCGCGCACCGCGCACCAGCCCCGCGTACGCACCCACCGGCACCCCCGGCGGCAGGCTGCCGCACAGGGCCACCGCCGTCGCGCCGTCCAGCAGGTTGACGTAGGCGTCCTGGAAGGCGGCCCACTCGGCCGGGCCGATCTGCGGGCCGGGCTCGTTCAACTGGGTGGTGTCGCCGGTCAGCTCGTCGACCACGGCGACCGTGCGCCGGGTCGCCCCGGCGACCGGGAGCAGCGCGTCCGTCACCCCCGGGGTGTCCGCGAGCCGTTCCCGCACGGCACGCCCGGTGCCGCCGCCCGCGAACCCGGTGGCCGTCACCTCGTGCCCGAGGGCGGCGAGTACCCGGGCCACGTTCAGGCCCTTGCCGCCCGGCCGTTCACGGACGTCCGTGACCCGGTGGGCCGAGTGCGGCCGCAGGGACCGTACCCGGTAGGTGATGTCGAGAGCGCTGTTCAGCGTGACCGTGAGGATCACCGGCCCGACCTCCCTCGGCATACGCGCGTCCGCCGTCGTCCGCTGTCCGTTGCGGGGCCCGATCATGCCAAAGAGACGGCGACCGGCCCAGACCTCGGGTCGGCCACCGTCTTCCAGCCCGGCGCAGTATCAGGGCAGTTGGGGCGCGACCACCCATTCCCCCCGGCGCATCACGCCCCTGAGTTCGAACGTCTCGTCCAGAAGCACCAGGTCGGCGTCCTTGCCGGACTCCAGCGAGCCGATGGTGTCGTAGCGTCCCAGCAGCCGGGCCGGGTTGGCGGACAGCGCCCGGACCACGTCCGGCACGGGAAGCCGGTCGACGGTCACCGCCCGCTTGAAGGCGCGGTCCAGGGTGAGGGTGGACCCGGCGATCGAGCCGCCCTCCACCAGACGGGCGACACCGTCGCTGACCTCGACCTCCAGCGGGCCGAGCAGATAGCGGCCGTCGCCGACGCCCGCCGCGTCCATCGCGTCGGTGATGAACGCGACCCGGTCCGCGCCCGCGTGGCGGAACGCCAGTTCCAGTGCGGCCGGATGCAGATGGGTGCCGTCGTTGATCAGCTCGACGGTGACCCGCTCGTCCGCCAGGAGGGCGGCGACCGGGCCGGGGGAGCGGTGGCCGAGGGCGGGCATGGCGTTGAAGAGGTGGGTGGCCACGGTCGCGCCCGCGTCGATGGCCGCCACCGTCTGCTCGTACGTCGCGTCGGTGTGTCCCACGGCGGCGATGACCCCGTGCTCCGCCAGCAGCCGTACCGAGTCGAGTCCGCCCGGCAGTTCGGTGGCGAGGGTGACCATGGTGGCTCGGCCGTGCGCGGCGTCGATCAGTTTGCGGACGTCCGCCGGGTCGGGGTCGCGCAGCAGTTCCTCGGAGTGGGCGCCCTTGCGGCACGGCGAGATGAACGGGCCTTCGAAGTGGATGCCCGCGATGTCGCCCTGCTCGGCCAGCTCGCTCAGCAGCCCGGCCTGCCCGGCCAGGAAGTCCAGGTCGTCGGTGACGGTGGAGGCGACCAGGGTCGTGGTGCCGTGCCGGCGGTGGGTGCGCACGGCGGTGAGGGCCTCGTCGGCGGTGCCGGAGAAGGAGGCTCCGCCGCCGCCGTGGTTGTGGAGGTCGACGAAGCCGGGGACCAGCCAGTGCCCGCTCACGTCGACGACCTCCGCGTTCGCGTCCGCCGCGTCCGTGATCCTCCTGCCCTCGACGGCCACGCGCCCGTCGTCCACGATCCCG
This sequence comes from Streptomyces sp. NPDC086787, assembly GCF_044745865.1. Classification (NCBI taxonomy): domain Bacteria; kingdom Bacillati; phylum Actinomycetota; class Actinomycetes; order Kitasatosporales; family Streptomycetaceae; genus Streptomyces; species Streptomyces sp. NPDC086787. The sequence goes on from NZ_JBIVBC010000005.1 coordinate 118,641, forward strand.
GTGGGCAGTACCACCCGTGCACCGGCGAGAACCAAGCTGGGGGCCATCAGGCGGTTACCTCCGAACGGTCCGAACGGTCTGAGCGGTCTGGATGGTCTGAACGGTCACCGGCACGGGCGGTGGTTTCGAGGAGGGCCCGGGCGAGGAGTCCGGCGCCCAGGCATCCTGCGGTGTCGCCGAGGGCGGCGGGGACGATCGTCGGCGGCCGCTGGAAGGTGACGCGCCGTCGGACGGCCTCGCGCAGCGGCGTGAACAGGGTGTCCCCGGCCTCGGCGAGGCCGCCGCCGATGATGAGGGTGCCCGGGTCCAGCAGGGTGAGCGCGGTGACCAGTCCGTCCGCGAGCGCGTCCACGGCCGTCTGCCAGACGCGTACGGCGTCCTGGTCGCCGGCCGCGACGGCCCGGGCGCAGTCCGCGGCGTCCGCGTCCCGGTCCCCGCGGGCGGCCGCCCAGGCCTCGCTCACCGCGGCGGCGGACGCGTACCGCTCCAGGCAGCCGCGCTGCCCGCACGGGCAGGGGGTGCCGGCGGGCCGTACGACGATGTGCCCGATCTCGCCCGCGAGGCCGTGCGCCCCCGCCTCCACCCGGCCGTCCCGGCCGATGGCGCCCGCGATGCCGGTGCCGAGCGCGACGAACAGGAACCGGTCGGCCCCCCGGCCCGCTCCCATCAGGCCCTCGGCGAGGCCACCGGTGCGCACGTCGTGGCCGAGGGCGACCGGGACGCCGATCCGGGCGGCGAGCAGCTCGCGCAGGGGGACGTCCCGCCAGCCCAGGTTGGCGGAGTAGGCGGCGATGCCGCGTTCCTCGTCGATGATGCCGGGGACGGCGAGACCGAGGGCGGCGCCCGGTTCGCCGAGCTCGCGCGCGCCGTGGTCGCGCAGGTCGGCGGCGAAGCCGAGGATGCCCTCCACCACCGCGTCGGGCCCGCGCTCGCGGCAGGTCGGGCGGCGGTCCTGGTGCAGCAGTGTGCCGCCGTCCCCGACCAGGGCGGCCTTCATCCCGGTGCCGCCCACGTCGAGGGCGATGACATGTCTCACGGGGACAGTGTGGACCTCCGACCCATGAGAGGTCTAGTCCACTCGCGCGGGCTCGCGGGGGCGCGTGGATGTCAGTGGCCGGCGCTACCGTTCAGGGCATGGAGCACATGGAGCGGGAGGAACTGGACCCGCGCGAGCAGTCCGTTCTCGCGCTGGAGCGCCGGAGTTTTCCCGGCCCCGGTGTGAAGGAGCGGGCGATAAGGGAGGAGCTGGGCCTGGCCCCGGTCCGCTACTACCAGCTGCTCAACGCCCTGCTGGACGACGAGCGGGCGCTGGCCCACGACCCGGTGACGGTGAACCGGCTGCGCCGGGTCAGGGAGTCCAGGCGCTCCGAACGCTGAGCGGATCGCTGAGCGGCCGTACGCGGATCGTGGATAGGGTCGCCGTATGGGCATCGACATGGGCATCGATACGACGGACCCGCTGCCGACCCCCGCCACCCGGGCCGGACGGGACGGGCTCACGGCGCTGCTCGCGCGGCCGGGCGGCGCGCTGATCGGGCTGGACTTCGACGGCACCCTGGCCCCGATCGTCGCCGACCCCGAACAGGCCCGCGCCCACCCCGGGGCGGTGCCCGCGCTGGCCGTGCTCGCCCCGAAGGTGGCCTCCGTCGCCGTGATCACCGGCCGCCCGGCCGAGGTCGCCGTGCGGCACGGCGGGTTCGCGGGCGTCCCCGGCCTGGAACACCTCGTCGTCCTCGGGCACTACGGCGCGGAGCGCTGGGACGCGGTGAGTGCGACCGTCACCGCGCCGCCCCCGCACCCCGGCGTCGCCGCGGTCCGCGCCGAACTGCCCGCCGTCCTGGAGCGATCGGGCGCCCAGCAAGGGATCTGGGTGGAGGAGAAGGGCCGGGCCGTCGCCGTGCACACCCGCCGCGCCGACCACCCCCAGGCCGCCTTCGACGCCCTGCGCGCCCCGCTCACCGACCTCGCCGCCCGCCACGGCCTGATCGTCGAGCCGGGCCGCCTGGTCCTGGAGCTGCGCCCACCCGGCATGGACAAGGGCGCCGCCCTGCTGCGGCACGTCCGTGAGACGGGCGCCGCCGCCGTGCTGTACGCGGGCGACGACCTGGGTGACCTGCCCGCCTTCGCCGCCGTGCAGCAGCTGCGCTCCGACGGTGTCCCGGGCCTGCTGGTGTGCAGCGGCAGCACGGAGGTCACCGAACTGTCGGAGCGGGCGGACCTGGTGGTGGAGGGTCCGGCGGGGGTGGTGGGCCTACTGCGCGCGCTGGCGGCTCAGCTGAGCTCCCCGAGCTGATCGAGGAACCACTGGGCCGGAGGCAGCGCGGTGGCCGCGGCGGCCAGCCGCTTGGTCCGCTCGGCCCGCTCCGTCACGGGCATCGTCAGTGCCCGGTGCAGGGCGTCGGCGGTGCCGCCGATGTCGTACGGGTTGACCGTGATCGCGTCCTCGCCCAGTTCCTCGTACGCCCCCGCCTCCCGGGAGAGCACCAGCGCGCACCCGTCGTCGGAGACGACCGGCACCTCCTTGGCGACCAGGTTCATGCCGTCCCGGATGGGGTTGACGAGGGCCACGTCGGCCAGCCGGTAGGCGGCTAGGGAGCGGGCGAAGTCGTCCTTGACGTGCAGGACGACGGGGGTCCAGCCGGGCGTCCCGTACTGGGCGTTGATCTCCGCGGCGAGGCGCTCGACCGCGGCGGTGTACTCGCGGTAGACGGCGAGGTCCTGCCGGGAGGGGTAGGCGAAGGCCACGTGCACGACGCGTTCGCGCCATTCGGGGCGGTCGTCGAGCAGCTGCCGGTAGGCGAGGAGCCCGCGCACGATGTTCTTCGACAGCTCGGTGCGGTCGACGCGGACGACGGTCCTGCGGCTCTCGTCGCCGATCTCCGCCCGCAGCGCGGCCATCCGCTCGGCGACGTCGGCCCGGTGGGCCCGCTCGCGCAGGAACTCCGCGTCGGCGCCGAGTCCGTGCACGCCGATCCGGGTGCCGGACGTGCTCTCGGGGCCGAGGACGGTGTGACAGCAGTCGGTGAACGCGTCCGCCCAGCGCCGGGTGAGGAAGCCCGCGCGGTCGGCGCCGAGGATGCCGTTCAGCAGTTCGGCGGCGATGTCGTCGGGCAGCAGCCGGAAGTAGTCCGGCGGGGCCCACGGGGTGTGGGAGAAGTGGCCGATGCGCAGGTCGGGGCGGAGCGTGCGGAGCATCCGGGGGGCGAGGGCGAGGTGGTAGTCCTGGATCACCACGGCGGCACCCTCGGCCGCCTCCTGCGCGAGCGCCTCGGCGAAGGCCTGGTTGTACGCCCGGTACGACGCCCACTGGCGCCGGAACTCCGCGTCGAAGACCGGCTCCAGCGGGGTCTGGTAGAGCATGTGGTGCACGAACCACAGCACGGAGTTGGCGATGCCGTTGTACGCGTCGGCGAACACCGTCGGGTCGATGTCCAGCATCCGCACCCGCTGGCCGCCGGTCGCGTCCTCGGACAGCCGCCGGCCGCCGTGCGAGCGCCGTACGGCCTCCCGGTCGGCGTCGCTCAGCGCGGCGCACACCCACACCGCGCCCGCGCCCGGCCCGATGGCCGACAGCCCCGAGACCAGCCCGCCGCCGCCCCGCCTGGCGTGCAGCACACCGTCCTCGCGCACCTCGTAGGAGACCGGGCCGCGATTGGACGCGACCAGCACTTCAGCAGCGAGCGTGGAAGCCATGCCCCTCAACCTAGCCCGCCCCGGAAACCCCCAAACGTACGTTCAGCCCTGCGAAGGGGCCGTATACAGCCGTTCTCCAGCGCGCGGGGCGCTGCGCCCGCGCCGGGTCACGCCACCCGTCGGCTCGTGTACTCCGTGATGTCCAGCATGGGCGGGCGTTCCTCCGTGTCCACCTGGTAGGTGCGCGGCTCGAAGCCGGTGGTGGTGCGTTCGAACTGGGTGAGGGTGGGGCGCAGGAGGTGGCCGCGGGCGAGGCGCAGCTGGGCGGTGCGGTAGATGGCGGCGGCCATGCGGCCCAGGGCCTGGCTGTCCTGGTGGCGGTGTCTTCGGACGCCGACGTCCACCTGGGCGAGGGCGTCCAGGCCGGACAGGTGGAGGGCGTCCACGAGCATGCCGAGTTCGACGCCGTAGCCGACCGGGAACGGGAGCCGCTCGAGCAGGGAGCGGCGGGCGGCGTACTCGCCGCCGAGGGGCTGTACGAAGCCGGCCAGCCGGGGCCAGTGCATGTTGAGCAGCGGGCGGGCCACCAGTTCGGTGACGCGGCCGCCCTCGCCCGGGGCCTGACCGAGCGGGCGGTCGTACATGGCCTTGACCAGGTCGATGCCGGGGTCGGTGAGCAGCGGGCCGACGGTCCCCACGACGAAGTCGGAGGAGAAGTCCCTGAGGTCGGCGTCCACGAAGCAGACCACGTCCCCGTCGGTGGCCAGCAGGGAGCGCCACAGGACCTCGCCCTTGCCGGGGAGGGCCGGTATGCGGGGCAGGATCGTGTCCCGGTGGACCACGCGGGCGCCCGCGGCGGCGGCCACCTCGGCGGTGCGGTCGGTCGAGCCGGAGTCCACGACCACGATCTCGTCGACCAGTGGGGTCCGCTCCACCAGGTCGCGGCGGATGGTGGCGACGATGTCGCCGACCGTCGGCTCCTCGTTCAGCGCGGGCAGGACCACGGACACCGACTGCCCGGTGGCCCGCTTGGCGGCGAGGACCCGGTGCTGCGGGATGTCGGCCACGGACCAGGAGCGGGTGGCCAGCCAGCGCTCGACTTCTTCCAGCACAGTCAGCGGCTCCTCACGTGTCTCGCGGTTCGGACGGCTGTCTCAACGTTCCTGGCCTTCGGTTACAGTTCTGAGCAACGCCGGATGACCATCGCATATCCAGGGTCGCCGACGTCCACAACCGAATACCGCTCATCCAGAGGGGCAGAGGGACACGGCCCGATGAAGCCCCGGCAACCCTCCAGTCGGTCACTCGTGCGCATCGCGAGGCTCCCGGCTCGGGAAGGTGCCAAATCCGTCTCACGGCGAGATGCGCTGTGAGGAAGATGAGGAGAAAGGGCCTCGCCTCCATGGCTGTGCAGACAGTTGCATCGAACAGCACCCCCACCTCCACTGTGGACCTCGGCCCCGCCGCCGCCCTCAGCTGCCGCGAATGCGGGCACCGCGTCCCGCTCGGCCCCGTCTTCGCCTGCGAGGAGTGTTTCGGGCCGCTGGAGATCGCCTACGACTTCTCCGGCTACGACACCGAGGAACTGCGCCGGCGCATCGAGTCCGGCCCCGCCAGCGTCTGGCGTTACGCGCCGCTGCTGCCGGTCCCCGCGGACGTGGCGGGCAAGCCCAACCTGAATCCCGGCTGGACCCCGCTGGTCCAGGCCGACAACCTGGCCCGTGAGCTGGGCGTCACCGGCGGCCTGTACGTGAAGGACGACTCCGGCAACCCGACGCACTCCTTCAAGGACCGCGTCGTGGCCCAGGCCCTGGAGGCCGCCCGCGCCTTCGGCTTCACCACGCTCTCCTGCTCCTCCACCGGCAACCTGGCCGGAGCGGTCGGCGCCGCCGCCGCCCGCGCGGGCCTGCGCTCGTGCGTGTTCATCCCGCACGACCTGGAGCAGGGCAAGGTCGTCATGGCCGCCGTCTACGGCGGTGAGCTCGTCGGCATCGAGGGCAACTACGACGACGTGAACCGCTTCTGCTCCGAGCTGATCGGTGACCCGGCCGGAGAGGGCTGGGGCTTCGTCAACGTGAACCTGCGGCCGTACTACGCGGAGGGCTCCAAGACCCTGGCGTACGAGATCTGCGAGCAGCTCGGCTGGCGGCTCCCGGACCAGATCGTGGTGCCGATCGCCTCCGGCTCCCAGCTCACGAAGATCGACAAGGGGCTGAAGGAGCTGATCGCGCTCGGGCTCGTGGAGGACCGCCCCTACAAGATCTTCGGTGCCCAGGCCGAGGGCTGCTCGCCGGTGTCGGCCGCGTTCAAGGCCGGCCACGACGTGGTCCGCCCGCAGAAGCCGGACACCATCGCCAAGTCCCTCGCGATCGGCAACCCGGCCGACGGGCCGTATGTGCTCGACATCGCGCGCCGTACCGGCGGTGCGGTGGAGGACGTGACCGACGAGCAGATCGTGGACGCCATCAGGCTGCTGGCCCGTACCGAGGGGATCTTCGCGGAGACCGCGGGCGGGGTGACGGTGGGCGTGACGAAGAAGCTGATCGAGGACGGCGTCCTCGATCCGGCGAAGACCACCGTCGTGCTCAACACCGGCGACGGCCTCAAGACCCTCGACGCGGTGGCCGGCACCGGACTGACCGCGACCATCCGCCCGAACCTGGACTCCTTCCGAGAGGCTGGCCTCGCATGAGTGTGACTGTCCGTATTCCCACCATCCTCCGTACGTACACGGGCGGGCAGGCCGAGGTGAGCGCCGAGGGGGCCACTCTGGGCCAGGTCATCGAGGACCTGGAGCGCAACCACACCGGGATCGCCGCCCGTGTCCTGGACGACCAGGGCAAGCTCCGCCGCTTCGTCAACGTGTACGTGAACGACGACGACGTCCGCTTCGAGCAGGGCCTGGAAACCGCGACTCCCGAGGGTGCCGGTGTCTCGATCATTCCGGCTGTCGCGGGCGGCTGAACATTACCCTGGGTAATGCTCAGGGAAGCGGAATAAGTAATTCAGCGTGGTTGAGCGCGGTACAGTTTGGGGAATCCGCGCCGCAATCACAGGTCAGAAGCCCTGGAATCATGCCGCAGTCCCGACAAGAAGTAGCCAAAGTGCGGGTGCTTTCTGCGGCATTTTTCCCCTTTGTGGAGCCTGACTTGCCCTGACAGTGGGTGAATTTTCGCCACATTCCGGACCGCATGCGCCCAGAATTCTCGTCCGTTTGACCTGTTGCAGAGGGCAGTTGGACAGATACATTCAGCCGCGGTCGACGCGTTCCGGCGCACGCCCCCAACCCAACGGGGGGTGAGGTCTGACCCGGATCCGCGAAGTGTGGATCTGTGCAAGGGCCAGTAATAGGGGAGTTAGGCATGGCTCAGGGCACCGTCAAGTGGTTCAACGCGGAGAAGGGGTACGGCTTCATCGCGGTCGACGGTGGTGCGGATGTTTTCGTCCACTACAGCGCGATTCAGATGGACGGCTACCGCACCCTGGAAGAGGGGCAGCGGGTCGACTTCGAGATCTCGCAGGGCCAGAAGGGCCCGCAGGCGGACATGGTCCGGCTGGCGACCAGCTGAAGCACGCGTCGACTGAACGCCGACGTACGTCTGTTTGTACGCGAGGGGCCCGCACCGCTCAGGTGCGGGCCCCTCGTCTTGCCCTCGTCCTGCCCCATGTCTTGCCTGGGGTCTTGCCCGAGCCGCTTGCACTCGGCAGGGGCGAGTGCTAATCATTGGCGTTAGCACTCTGAAGGTGAGAGTGACAAAGATGGACCGGGTCGGTGAGGTCCGCAGGCCGCGTGGGGCAAGGATCCACGGGCTTGCGAGCCGTCCGTCGCGGGCGCGGGCGCGGTCCGAAGGAATCACCCCCAGTCCTGGAGGGACCACTTCACATGGCCAAGATCATCGCGTTCGACGAGGAGGCGCGGCGCGGCCTTGAGCGCGGTATGAACCAGCTCGCCGACGCCGTCAAGGTCACCCTCGGCCCCAAGGGCCGTAACGTCGTCCTCGAGAAGAAGTGGGGCGCCCCCACGATCACCAACGATGGTGTTTCCATCGCCAAGGAGATCGAGCTGGAGGACCCGTACGAGAAGATCGGCGCCGAGCTGGTCAAGGAAGTCGCCAAGAAGACGGACGACGTCGCCGGTGACGGTACGACCACCGCGACCGTGCTCGCCCAGGCGCTGGTCCGCGAGGGCCTGCGCAACGTGGCCGCCGGTGCCAACCCGATGGCGCTGAAGCGCGGTATCGAGAAGGCCGTCGAGGCCGTCTCCGCCGCCCTGCTCGAGCAGGCCAAGGATGTCGAGACCAAGGAGCAGATCGCTTCCACGGCCTCCATCTCCGCCGCCGACACCCAGATCGGCGAGCTCATCGCCGAGGCCATGGACAAGGTCGGCAAGGAAGGCGTCATCACCGTCGAGGAGTCCCAGACCTTCGGTCTGGAGCTGGAGCTCACCGAGGGTATGCGCTTCGACAAGGGCTACATCTCGGCGTACTTCGCCACCGACATGGAGCGTATGGAGGCGTCGCTCGACGACCCGTACATCCTGATCGCCAACTCCAAGATCGGCTCCGTCAAGGACCTGCTCCCGCTCCTGGAGAAGGTCATGCAGTCGGGCAAGCCGCTGCTGATCATCGCCGAGGACGTCGAGGGCGAGGCCCTGTCGACCCTGGTCGTCAACAAGATCCGTGGCACCTTCAAGTCCGTCGCCGTCAAGGCCCCGGGCTTCGGTGACCGCCGCAAGGCCATGCTCGGCGACATCGCCATCCTCACGGGCGGCGAGGTCATCTCCGAGGAGGTCGGCCTCAAGCTGGAGAACGCGACCCTGGACCTCCTGGGCCGCGCCCGCAAGGTCGTCATCACCAAGGACGAGACCACCATCGTCGACGGTGCCGGCTCCTCGGACCAGGTCAACGGCCGGGTGAACCAGATCCGCGCCGAGATCGAGAACAGCGACTCGGACTACGACCGCGAGAAGCTCCAGGAGCGTCTGGCGAAGCTGGCCGGCGGCGTGGCCGTCATCAAGGCCGGCGCCGCCACCGAGGTGGAGCTCAAGGAGCGCAAGCACCGCATCGAGGACGCCGTTCGCAACGCGAAGGCGGCCGTCGAGGAGGGCATCGTCGCCGGTGGTGGCGTGGCCCTGCTCCAGGCCTCCCAGGTCTTCGAGAAGCTGGAGCTGGAGGGCGACGAGGCCACCGGTGCCGCCGCCGTCAAGCTGGCGCTCGAGGCCCCGCTGAAGCAGATCGCCGTCAACGCCGGCCTCGAGGGCGGTGTCGTGGTGGAGAAGGTGCGCAACCTGACCCCGGGCCACGGTCTGAACGCCGCGACCGGTGAGTACGTCGACCTGGTCAAGGAAGGCATCATCGACCCGGCGAAGGTGACCCGTTCCGCGCTGCAGAACGCCGCCTCCATCGCCGCGCTGTTCCTCACCACCGAGGCCGTCATCGCCGACAAGCCGGAGAAGTCCGCCGCGCCTGCCGGTGGCGGCATGCCGGGTGGTGACATGGACTTCTGATCCTTCCGGATCACCTGTCCTTTTCCGAGGGCGGTACCCCTGCTGAGGCGGGGGTACCGCCCTCGGGCGTTTCCGTCGGGACGTGCGCTCGATGCCACGGGATGCGGCGGCTGACCGACGCCAACGCCGTGCGCAGTTCGGCGGCGCGGGCGTGGACGTCGGGGGACGGTGACGGGGAGCAGGCGGTGTGGTGCCGGGTGCCACGGCAGGCCGTGCACAGGCCGCCCGGCAGTGCTTCCGGGCGGCCGGGTACGCCGCACTCCGAGCACTCCAGCAGGCGGCGGGGCGGAGTCGTCGGCGCCGACGGTGCCAACGGTGCCATCGGTTCCGGGGGAGTTTGTCCGTCAGACGGCGGTGCAGCAGGCGCCAGCCGCGCGCAGTCGGCCGCCGAGAGCGACAGCGCCGGGGCCGTACGGCCGAGCGCCGTCAGCACCATCCGTCCTCACGCGCCGTTCGCGTGAACCACGTTCGGGTGATCCACTGCACGGTCCCGGTCCCGGTGAGCTGCTCGCGGCCTCGCCTCAGGTGCCCCGCCCGCTGGATGTTGTTCAGCGCCGTACGCAACGCGCACTGCCCGTACGGGAGCACCTTGGCCAGCGTCTTCACCGACACGTCGGCCCCGTCGGGCAACCGGTCCACCTACGCCGCGATCGCCGCTTCGCGGGGCGGGAGATGCGTGAAGTCGTCGTTCGTGCGGGGGCTTTGGCCCGGCGCAGTGCGCTTCCCGTACCCGGGGTTGGCCATCGGGTGAGGGGGCTCGTGCGCGACGGTGGGGGCGTCACCAAGCTTGGCGTCAGCCATGGACCGAACCTTCCAGTTCATCGATCTCTTGGTCAGGCCCCCCATAGGTGTTGGTGCACCTGTGGGGGCTGATTGCTATGGCGGACGCCAGAGCCTTGTGACGTTCCGTCGCAAGTCGGTCGCGTCAAGTCAACACGCAAGGGTGGGAGGGTGGGTTGGGCCCTCCACCCGTTCCTTGGAAAGAGGTCTCGGGGCTGGCGACTTGAGCCTCGGGAGGGGTTCTTCTCAGCCCTGCTTGACGCCCGCGACAAACGCCGACCAGGCCTCCGGCCGGAACGCGAGCTTCGGGCCGCGGGGGTTCTTGGAGTCGCGAACGGGGACGACGGCGGGGTTGCCGTCGGCGACTTCGAGGCAGTTGCTGCCGCTGCCGCCGCTGTAGCTCGACTTGTACCAGGTGGCCGTGCTCAGGTCGTAGTCAAGAGGGCTGATCTCCATGGCCGTAATCCTGCACCACCGACTCGAGCAGAGCCAGCGAGTCGGAAGGGGAGAGCGCTGAGGCCTGGAGGAGGCTGAACATCAGCGTGTGGCGGGCGACTGTGGCCGGGTCGTCCACCAGCCTCCCCATGTCCGGACCCTCCACGAAGGAGAGCGGAGGGGCGTCCGTGAACTCCATCAGTTTCAATGCCCCGGCCATCGCCGCATGCGCCCCTTCGCCGAACGGCAGCACCTGCACGATGATCCGGTGCCTGCGGGCCAGGTCCGCCACATGCCGCAGCGCTTCCGCCATGACTGCGCGACCGCCCACCGGCCGGCGGAGTACGGCCTCGTCCAGCACCGCCCACAACAACGGGGTTGTTGGGTCGTTGAGGATGTGGGCCCGGTCGAGCCGGTCGGCCACCGACTTGTCGATCTCCGCATCGGGCGCCGTGGGGTTGTACGCGCGAAACACCGCCTGCGCGTAAGCCTCCGTCTGCAACAGTCCGGGGATCAGAAGCTGGCCGTACTCCCTGATTCCCCTTGCGACTGCCTCCGCGTCCGCCGCCTCCGCGAAGTGGTCCGGGTACTTCGACTTGGCGAGGGCGCCGCAGTTGCGGGTGAAGAAGCCGTTCGTGCCCAGGATCTCGTCAATCTTGGCGGCGTATTCGAGTTGCAGGCGCCGAGTGCCTGCCTCCAACTGCCCGATGAACGACCCGCTCACGAACAGAAGCTCACCCAGTGCCGTCTGGCTGAAGCCCTTCCGTTCGCGGGCGATGCGTAGCTCGGAGCCCAGGAGGGCCCGGGGAGAGCTGGACGGATCTAGGTCCTTGGAGCCGGACATGGCAACTCCCTGTCACATCACGTGGGGTTGTTGGGTCGCCGTCTCTGGCCAGGTTAGGGACTTGATGGCCACGCTGGGTACAGAACAGGAATACTCAGAGTGGAGGTACGGACTATGGCGAACACGGCGAAGTCGGCCCAGGAGGCGGTGGAGCGGTTGCGCTCCGCGCTCAAGGAGGTCGGGATCATCCTGCCGTCCCTGCGGATCGATCCGGTGACCGGCGCGTACGGAGACCCGTACGCCCTGGTCGACCTCGGCCGCTGCAACCTGGGCGTCGCCTCCCGGCTGGCCGCCGCGCTGCGGGAGCGGGGCGGGGACGCGTGAGTGGCGAGGTGCCGGTGCCCGTCGGGTCGTATGCCGTGGACGGGCGCAGTGGCAGGGTCGGTGAGGTCATGGGGCGGGAGGGTGGGTGTGTGCAGCTCAGGCCGGTGGGCGGTGGGGTCGAGTGGGACTGTCCGCCGGGGGAGCTGTGGGAGGCGACGCCGAGTGACGTGCTGCGGGAGCGCGTGCGCAGGCTGAACAGGGAGGTGCGGTTGCCCCGGACGTGAGGGGGTCGTCAGCCCCGGGAGCCCACGGCGTACGTGTCGTAGATCTCCAGGAGTCGGGTTGGGGAATGCGGCGATGGATGGCACGGTTGAGCCCGTCGGACTGTGCATGCGTGTGCACATACCGACCGGTACCCGACTTGTCTGCCCAGGAGATTTCCCGTGACCGTCACTGACACCGCCTCCCGAGCGGCCCAGCTCCTCTCCCGTCCCGTCTCGCTGAACGGGCTGACCGTCCGCAACCGCATCGCGATGGCGCCGATGACCCGCATGTTCTCGCCGGGCGGCATCCCGGGTGAGGACGTGCTGTCGTACTACGCGCGCCGGGCCGCCGCAGGTGTCGGACTGATCGTCACCGAGGGGACGTACGTCGGGCACGACTCGGCCGGGCAGAGCGACCGGGTGCCCCGGTTCCACGGTGAGGAGCAGCTCGCCGGGTGGGCGAAGGTCGCGGAGGCCGTGCACGCGGCGGGCGGTGCGATCGTGCCGCAGCTGTGGCACATCGGCATGGTCCGCAAGGCGGGCGAACCGCCGTTCGCGGACGCTCCCGCCGTCGGCCCGTCGGGTCTGGTGGCCGAGGGCGCCGAGCAGACCGGCCGGGCCATGACGCAGCAGGACGTGGACGACGTGATCGCCGCGTTCGCGGAGGCGGCCGCCGCCGCCGAGCGGATCGGCTTCGACGGCGTCGAGCTGCACGGCGCCCACGGCTATCTGCTGGACCAGTTCCTGTGGGCGGGCACCAACCGCCGTACCGACGCCTACGGTGGCGACCCGGTGGCCCGCGCCCAGTTCTCGGCGGAGATCGTCGCGGCGGTCCGCGCGGCCGTGTCCCCGGAGTTCCCTGTGATCTTCCGCTACTCGCAGTGGAAGCAGCAGGACTACTCGGCCCGCCTCGCGGAGACCCCGGAGGAGCTGGAGTCGATCCTCACCCCGCTGGCCGCCGCCGGTGTGGACGTCTTCCACGCCTCCACCCGCCGCTACTGGCTCCCGGAGTTCGACGACTCCGACCTCAACCTCGCGGGCTGGACGAAGAAGATCACCGGCAAGCCGGTCATCTCCGTCGGCTCGGTCGGCCTGGACGGCGAGTTCCTCTCGTCCTTCGCGGGCGAGGGCGCCGGTCTGGGGAGCATCGACAACCTGCTCGACCGGATGGAGGCCGACGAGTTCGACATGGTCGCCGTCGGCCGTGCCCTGCTCCAGGACCCCGAGTGGGCGGCGAAGGTCCTCGGCGACCGCTTCTCCGAGCTCAAGGCGTTCGACGCGGCGGCCCTGAAGAAGCTGACCTGATCCGACCTGGTCCGGCCTACAGGTTTCCCATCGGCTCGATGTCCACCTGCACGGGTGTGCCCCAGACGCGCAGGACCTCGTAGTCCGTGAACTCGTGCACGAGCCGGTAGGCCATGGCGGCTCGGGAGCCGCGTCGCTGGGCGGCGATGTACAGCTCGGCCTCGCGGCGGTCCCGGCGCGGGGTGCCGCACAACTGCCACTCCCGTCCGTTCCACATCTCCGGCAGCCAGCGCTGCTGGGCCTGTGGACGTTCGGAGCGGACGCCGTAGCGGGAGGGCACGGGCTCGGCGCCCCCCTCCCGGGGGCGGGTCCCGTGCAGCTGGGAGCGGCGCGCCGCCCGGCGCCGGGTCTCGCACAGCAGACACAGGTCCGGTGCGCCCTCGTCCACCGGGCCGGTCGGGTGCTCGGGACAGCGGGTGGTGGGCGCGCCCCCGCTGACGCTCTCGTCCAGCAGGTCCACGGCCCGCCGCAGATCGGCCCGCACCTCGTGCAGCTTGGCGTCCGGGGTCTCGGCGGTGAGCGCCTCCCCGTGCTCCCCGAGCAGTCGCAGGGCCCGTCCGAGAGCGGTGAGCTGGGCGTGGTTCATGCCCACCAGCTTCCCACCCGCGTGCCCCTCATCAGCCGTCGGTGTCCGTCAGCGCCGCACGCAGGTGGCCGTCCGTCTTCTTCAGGAGGCGGGCCGCCGTCGGGGCGTCCACTCCGGCCAGGATGGTCAGGACCGCGTTCTTCACCTCGCCGCCCGTCTCCGACAGGGCCCGCTCGACCTGCTCGTCGGTGGCGCCGGTGGCCAGCGCGACGATACGGCGGGAGCGTGCCCGGAGCTTGTCGTTGGAGGCGCGGACGTCCACCATCAGGTTCCCGTAGGTCTTGCCGAGGCGGATCATCGTGAGCGTCGAGATCATGTTGAGGACCAGCTTCTGCGCCGTGCCCGCCTTCAGCCTGGTCGAGCCGGTGAGCAGTTCCGGACCCACGACGACCTCGATGCCGTACTCGGCCGCCGCCGCGAGCGCGCTTCCACGGTTGCAGGACAGGCCGACGGTCAGCGCGCCCAGCGCGCGGGCGTGCTCGACCGCGCCGACCGCGTAGGGGGTGCGGCCCGACGCCGAGACGCCGACCACCGTGTCGTCGGGGGTCAGGGCCAGCGCGTCCAGGTCCGCGCGGGCCAGCTCCCGGGAGTCCTCGGCACCCTCCACCGAGGTGACCAGCGCCGTCGGGCCGCCCGCGATCAGGCCCACGACCCGCGTGGGGTCGGTGTTGAAGGTGGGCGGGCACTCGGACGCGTCCAGCACGCCGAGCCGTCCCGCCGTACCCGCCCCCGCGTACACCAGCCGGCCGCCCCGGGACATGCGCGGGACGATCGCGTCGATGGCCGCCGCGATCTCCGGGAGCCGTTCGGCGACGGCGGCGGGCACCCGGGCGTCCTCGCCGTTCATCAGGCGGGCGATGGCGAGGGTGGGGAGCCGGTCGATGTCCGCGAGGTCCGGGCGGAAGCCCTCGGTGGTCAGCGTCTCCAGCTCGGCGGGGTTCATGGGACGGCTCAAGCGGTCGTTCATGGAGTTGTTCATGCGGGTGGCTCTTTCCGGGACGTCTGGTGCGGCGGGTGTCGTGGGTCCGCTGCGCGACTCCGACGAACAGACAGTCCACTACGAGCGGCCGGCCACCGGGTCACCGTCACCCGCGAAACGTATTTTCGGCCCGTACGGCGGTCAAGACCGCGCACAATAGGACCATGGACCCCGTAAGCCCCCTGGAACAGGCGCTGCACGCGGCCCGCGCCCTCGTGCTCTCCGACCTGGTCGCGGGCCAGGTCGCCGAGGCGGACGTCGTGTCCCTGGTCGAGGACTCCGTCGTACAGCGCCGCTGGTGGGTCGAGCAGTGGCCCGACGGGGTCGGGTACGTGGCCGGACTGGTGGCACAGGACGTACAGGACGCGCTGCTCGACCGGCACGGCCGCTGGCCGCTGTGCCCGGTGTGCGGCTCCGGCGACCCACACGCCCTCGACGTCGAGCCGGAACTCGGTCCCGATCCGCACTGGGTGTGCCACAAGGCGGGTGTGAAGGTCGCCGCCGTGGGCTCACTGGGGCGGGCGACGGGCGGGACGGCGTCCTCGTGACGCTGTACATCGACCCGCCGACCTGGCCCGGCCACGGGCGCCTGTGGTCGCACCTGGTGAGCGACGTGTCGTACGACGAACTGCACACGTTCGCCGCGGGGCTGGGCGTACCCCGGCGGGCCTTCGAGCGTGATCACTACGACATTCCGTCGCACCGGTACGCGGACGTGGTGGCCGCCGGAGCGGTGGAGGTGGACAGCCGCCAGGTGGTACGGCTGCTGCACGGCTCCGGCCTGCGCAGACGCAAGGGCAGCGGGCCTCAGGCGTTCTGAGAGGCTCCCACCCCGCGGAGGCGGGGGAGGTGGAACGCACCTCGCCGATGACGCTTCAGGCCTGCCGGAGTTCGTAGGCGAACTCGTCCTCGCCCTCGCTCACCTTGGTGAACCCGGCCCGGGTGACGACCGCGTGGGAGGGGGTGTTCGCCCGCTCGACGGTGGCGAACACCGTGCGTACGTCGTCGCGGGCCAGCGCCCAGCCGGACAGCGCGCGCAGGGCCTCGGTGGCGTAGCCCTGGCCGCGGGCGGACTCGGCGAGGTCGTATCCGATCTCCGCGAGCCCCTCCTCGTCCGGGGCGCCGTGGAAGCCGATGCCGCCGACCGCGCGGCCGTCCTCGGGCCGCACCATCACGAACACCCCGAACTCCGGCCGGTGCACGCCCGCCTCGTACGCCTTGACCAGCATCCCCGCCGCGTCCCGCGTGCCCTCGAACGGGCCGCCCTCGACCCAGTCGAAGCCGCCGTCGCCGCCGAGGCGCAGATCGCGGGCCTCGGCGGGGCGGACGCCGGTGAGGACGAGGCGTTCGGACGGGATGACCAGGTTGTTGTGCCAGCGCCACTCGGTGACCGGGGCGCGGCCGGGCAGGTCACCGCGGCCGGTCGCCCACAGCAGGGTGGACCAGGCGTCCGGGCCGGGCTGGACGTGCGGGAAGATCCGGGTCAGGACGAACTCGGCCAGTTCCTCCTGGGGCGCGTAGTCGAGTGCGAGGCCCTCGGCGATGTCGTGCGTGTGCAGCAACACCTCCGCGAGGCCCATCGCGGCGAAACCCTCGCGGTCGGCGCTGCGGAACGGGTAGGGGTGGAAGGCGCGGGCGCCGGGCGGGGCGGTGCGGACCGTCGCGGCGAGCAGGGCGCCGGTCGTCTCGATCACATGCAGCAGGCCCGCGTTGTCGGTGCCCTCGTCCAGGCTGATCTCGAAGGGGACGTAGGCGTGCTGGGCACGGCCCGCCAGATTGCCGGCGTACCCGATCAGGCACTCGGCGACATGGAACGCCGTCTCGTGGCAACTCCAGTCGGAGCTGCCGGCCTTCACCGTTTCCCAGTCCCGGTCCACCGCAGGGCGCAGCGCCGCCAGACATCCCGCGACGGCCTCTTCCACCTGTGTCCCGCTCCATGCACGCATGGGCCGCAGACTATGGGGCCGGATCCGCCGGGGGCGACAGGATTTTCAGCTCGGCACGGAGGTTGCGGCGGGCGGCGGCCTCCCAGTGGGCCTGCCCGTACGGGGTGTGGAACAGCCTCGGCAGGTCCAGGAGTTGCCGCAGAATCGCGGAACGGCCCGCGCGGAAGGCGTCCTCCGGCACGAAGTGGTACTCCTCGCGGACGGCGGCGGTGTAGGCGGCGTACGCGTCCGGCGGCGCGGCGAGGATCGCCAGGTCGGCGTCGCACAGCACCTGGCCGTCACGGTCGTCGTCGGCGGGGTCGTGCGTGACGGTGAGCCGTACCAGCCTGGCCACCTCGGCGGTCCGCTCGTCACTCACCCCGGCCTCGGGCAGCGCGCGTTCGGCGGCCCGCGCCGACCGCTCCTCGTTCTCGGAACGGTCGGGGAAGTAGACGGCGTCGTGGAACCAGGCGGCGAGGCGTACGACGTCCGGGTCGGCCGCGTGTTCGTGCAGTACGTCGATGTGGTCCAGGACCGCGGTGAGGTGCGCGACCGTGTGGTACCGCCGCTGCGGCTCCTGCCAGCGGGCGAGCAGGTTGTCGGCGTACGGCGCCGGATCCGGCCCGTCGGCGTGCCCCCGGGCTCCTTCCAGGGCACGGGTCCAGCGGGCGCCGAGGGCACTGAGGGCGTTGAGGTCGGCCATGGGGGCATTGTGCCTGCGCCGCGCCGGGCTGTGTACGGGCCGGGTACGAGAGGGGCGACGACGCGGACGCCAGGTCTGTACCCTGACATTGGACTAGACCTGTAGGTGACGGAAGGGGTCCCATGAGCAGGCGTGCAGTCCTGGAGGTGATCGCCCTCGGGCCCGAGGACGCGGTCGCCGCCCAGGCGGGGGGTGCGGACCGGCTTGAGCTGGTCACCGACATGGCGGCGGACGGACTGACCCCACCCGCCCGGACCTTCACCGCGATCCGGGCCGCCGTCGACATCGACCTGCGGGTGATGCTGCGGCTGACCGACGGGTTCGCGGCCGGGGACGTCGGCGGCCTGGTGCGGGCGGCGGGGGAACTCCGCGGCGCCGGGGCCGACCAGTTCGTGCTCGGCTTCCTCGGCGCGGACGGCTCGACGGACCTGGCGGCGGTGGAACGGGTCGTCTCCGAACTCGACGGCTGCCGTTGGACGTTCCACCGCGCCATCGACCACTGCGGGGACCGCGACGCGCTGCGCAAGCAACTGGCCGACCTGCCCGGCCTCGACACCTACCTCACCGCCGGTGCGCCCACCGGAGTGGACGACGGCCTCCCCACACTGCGCACCGAGGCACTGCGCCGCGGCGAACCCGGCTACGCCCAGACCCTCCTCGCCGGCGGCGGCCTCCGCCTCACCCACGTCCCCACCCTCCTGAACGCAGGCGTCAACGCCTTCCACATCGGCAGCGCCGCCCGCCCGGAGGGCTGGACGGGGACGGTGTCGGCGGGAGCGGTGGGGGAGTGGCGGCGGGTGCTGGACGCGGGGGTCGTGGGCGGGGGCGGGACCTAGCCCAACTGCTCCGGCAGCGGTGTCGTGTGGGTCACGATCAGGCCCGACACCGCTCGGGTCAGGGCGACGTACAGGCGGCGCAGGCCGGTGCGTTCGTCCGGTTCCGCGTTCACCACCGAGCGGGGGTCGTCCAGGACGACGTAGTCGTACTCCAGGCCCTTGGCGAGTGAGGCCGGGACCAGGGTGAGGCGGGTTTCGCGGGTGGTCTCCTCGCCGGGGGACAGGTAACCGATGCCGGCGGTGGTGAGGGCCTCGGCCAGGGCCGGGACCTGGGCGTCGGACGTGATCAGGCCGACCGAGCCCTCGTTGCGCAGCAGTTCCGCGCAGGCGGCGATGACCTCGGCCGGGCCGGTGATCTCGCGGACATCGAAGAAGCCCGGGTTCTCACGGACCGACGCGACCGGGGTGAGGCCCGGGGCGATGTGGGGGAGGAGCCGGGAGGCGTAGGTGATGACGTCCGTCGGCACGCGGAAGCCCGCCGTCAGTTCCTCGATCATCCCGTCCGGCTTCCCCAGGTGGGCCAGCGCCTCGTCCCAGCTCCGCGTCGCCCACGGGGTGGTGCCCTGCGCCAGGTCGCCGAGGACCGTGGCACTGCCGGTGGTGCAGCGGCGGCCCACCGCCCGGTACTGCATCGGTGACAGGTCCTGCGCCTCGTCCAGCACCACATGCCCCAGCGAGTGCGTGCGCTCGACCAGATCGGTGACCTCGTCGATCAGCACGGCGTCCGCCGCCGACCACTTCGCCGACCGCACGCTGCGCACCGGCTTCGCCCACAGGATCGTCTTCTGCTCGGTCTCGTCCAGGACCCCGGCCGCGTGCTCGGCCAGGAGGTCCGCGTCGGTCAGCAACCGCAGGACGAGCTTCGCCGCGTCGACGGCCGGCCACACCGTCTTGACCATCGCCTTCACCGCGCTGTTGCGAGCGACCGCGTCCTGCACCCGGTCGTCCGGGGCCTCGCCCGCCCGCTCCATCTGCACCAGCACCGCGTGCGCCACGCGCTGCGGCAGCGCGTCGCGGGCGGCGCCGTAGCGGATGTCCCGGGCCAGCAGCTCGCGGACGATCTCCTCCTGCTCGTGGGCGGACACGCGCCAGCGCCGCGAGCCGCGCACCACCACGACCGGCTCGGTCGGCATGGTCACGTGCGCGTACACGGCCCGCCTCAGCACCTCCGCCATACGCGCGTCGCCCTTCACGATCGCCGCCGCCGCGTCGTCCGTGCCGCGCACCTCCACATGGGCGACCAGGTCGTCCACCGTCGCCTGCCGTACCGTCAGCTCGCCCAGCGCGGGCAGCACCTGCTCGATGTAGTGCAGGAAGGACTTGTTCGGGCCGATCACGAGCGTGCCGGTGCGGGCGAGCCGCTCCCGGTGGGCGTAGAGGAGATACGCGACCCGGTGCAGGCCGACGGCGGTCTTCCCGGTGCCGGGACCTCCCTGCACACAGACCGTGCCGGAGAGCCCGGACCGCACGATCTCGTCCTGCTCGGGCTGGATGGTCGCCACGATGTCGCGCATCGGGCCGACACGCGGACGCTCGATCTCCTGCTGGAGCAGCTTGCTGGTCGCCGCCGCCTCCGCCGGGTCGGACAGGTGCTCGTCCTCGTAGGCGGTGAGGTCCCCGCCCGTGTAGCCGAAGCGGCGGCGCAGCCCGACGTCCATCGGGTCCTTCTTGGAGGCCCGGTAGAACGGCTGCGACACCGGCGCGCGCCAGTCGATCACCATCGGGTCGCCGTCGTGGTCGTGCACATGGCGGCGGCCGATGTAGAAGCGCTCGCCCTCGGCGCCCTCCGCCCGGTCGGCACCCGGGGCGTGCAGGTAGTCGAGGCGGCCGAAGAACAGCGGGGTGTCGCTGAGGTCGGCCAGCGCCTTGATCCGCTCGTCGATCTGGCGGGCCAGGACCTCGGCGTTCACCCAGTTCGCGGTGACGTCGCGGATGTCGAGCGACTCGACGTCCTCCCGCATGGCGCGCAGCGCGGCCCGGGAGGAGGCCAGGTGGGAGCGCTCACGGGCGAGGGGGTCGGTGGCGGACGTGGACAAGGGGGTGCCTCCAGGGGGCGGTGCGACGTGAGGGTGCGACGTGGATGCCGTCCGGTTCCGGCCGGGCGGCGGCACTCCGGTGTGGAGGCGGGCAAGAGCGGGGATTCTAGTGAGATGCGGTGGGGAGGGCCAATGGATATTTCCGTGCGGGTGGCTGTTCCCGGCCAGTGATCTTCATTCTTTCGGCCATCCCCTAGGGGGACGAAGTCCATCTGGGGGTGGACAAGGAGGCCCTGGGGATTGGACCCGTAGGCCGATGCGTGGTACGCGGGTGTGGAGGGACCATGGAGACATGAGTGCAGCAACCATTCCCCCAACGAACGGTCACCCGTCCGGCGCCACGGCGGTCGACGGCACCCACCACCACCGCCTCGGCAGCGCCCTGCGAGCCATCAAGGTGTTCGCGGAAGCGACGTTCGGCGTGGTCGTCCTCGGCGAGTACGGCGAGGAGGCGGGCATACGCCGCAGGTGACCCCATAGGGTCGCCTACGTGCCGAAACGGTCACCCGACTCACCCCTTCACCTCCCCCTCCACTCCCCCCTGTTCCCCCCGCTCCTCCTGGTCGCGTCCCTCGCGTCCTTCGCCGCCCTCTGCTTCCTGCAACGCGCGCCGATGGCCGACGTACTGGTCTACCGCGCCGAGGGCGAGGCCGTCCTCCACGGCGGCGATCTCTACGGCTTCACGGTCACCGAGTGGCACCTGCCGGCCACCTATCCGCCCTTCGCGGCAGCCCTCTTCGTACCGGCCGCCTGGGTCTGCGTTCCAGCCCTGAAGACGTCGTTCCTCGTGGTCAACGTGCTTCTGCTGGCCGGTCTCGTCCGTCTCTCCGCCCGCCTCGCGGGTCGGACGATCACCCTGCCGCTGCTGTGCACCGCCACCGCGTCCGCCCTGTGGCTCGAACCCGTCTTCCAGACGCTGCTCTTCGGCCAGGTCAACCTGGCCATCGCCTGCCTGGTCCTGTGGGACCTCACCCGGCCGACGGGCGCTCGGGGCGCAGGCGTGGCCCTGGGAGTGGCGGCCGGGATCAAGCTCACGCCGGCCGTGTTCGTCATCCATCTGCTGCTGACCGGCCGCCGCCGGGAGGCCGCCACGGCGACGGCGGCCTTCGGTGGCACGGTCCTGCTGGGGGTGCTGCTGCTCCCGTCCGCCTCGGCGGACTTCTGGACGCGGCGGCTGTACGAGACGGGAAGGGTGGGCAAGGGCTGGATCGTCGACAACCAGTCCCTGCGGGGCCTGGTCGCGCGGGTGACGGGCGACCCCGCGCCGGTGCTCGCCTGGCTGATCCCGGCGGCGGTGGTCGGGGTGCTGGGGCTGTGGCTCGCGGCACGGGCCCGGGAGGAGCGGCACGGCATCCTGCTCACCGCGTTCACCGCCCTGCTCGTCTCACCGGTGAGCTGGTCCCACCACTGGGTGTGGTGCGTCCCGCTGACCGCCGTACTCCTCGCGGAGGGCCGCACCCGCCTGGCGGCGCTGACCCTGGCCGTCTTCACCGCCCGCACGATGTGGCTGCTCCCGCACCAGGGCGATCTGGACCTGCGGCTGCCCTGGTGGGCACAGCCCGCCGCAGCGCCCTATCCGCTGCTGGGCCTGGCGCTGCTGGTGGGCTGGTCGGGTGCCCTCCGACCCGGGCAACGCCGACGGCCGGCCACGGCCCGGCGCCCCCGGGAGGCGTGATCCACACCCGGCGCGCACGACATGACCGCCCCTCGGCCGGACCGACACTCGACTTTCGCTCGGCGTCCGCCGGGTTCGGCTTTCGCTCAGGGTCCGCCCGGGTTCGGTCTTCGCTCGGCGTCCGCCGGGTTCGGCTTTCGCTCAGGGTCCGTCCGGGTTCGGTCTTCGCTCGGCGTCCGCCGGGTTCGGCTTTCGCTCAGGGTCTGCCCGGGTTCGGTCTTCGCTCGGCGTCCGCCGGGTTCGGCTTTCGCTCAGGGTCCGTCCGGGTTCGGTCTTCGCTCGGCGTCCGCCGGTGTCGGCTTTCGCTCAGCCGTCCGCCAGGATCTCGTCCGCGTCCATGATTCGGTACGCGTATCCCTGTTCTGCCAGGAAGCGCTGGCGGTGGGCGGCGAAGTCCTGGTCGATGGTGTCGCGGGCGACCACGGAGTAGAAGTGGGCCTGGTGGCCGTCGGCCTTGGGGCGCAGGACCCGGCCGAGGCGCTGGGCCTCCTCCTGGCGGGAGCCGAAGGTGCCCGACACCTGGATGGCCACCGTGGCCTCCGGCAGGTCGATGGAGAAGTTCGCGACCTTCGAGACGACCAGCACGCTGATCTCGCCCTCCCGGAAGGCGTCGAACAGCTTCTCGCGCTGCGCGTTGGACGTCTCGCCCTTGATCACGGGGGCGTTCAGATGCTCGCCCAGCTCGTCGAGCTGGTCGATGTACTGGCCGATGACGAGGATCTGCTGCCCCGCGAACCGCCGGACGATCGCCTCCGTGACCTTCCGCTTGGTGGCCGTGGTCGCGCAGAAGCGGTACTTCTCCTCCGCCTCGGCGGTGGCGTAGGCGAGCCGTTCGGAGTCGGTGAGATTGACCCGTACCTCGACACAGTCGGCCGGCGCGATGTACCCCTGCGCCTCGATCTCCTTCCAGGGCGCGTCGAACCGCTTGGGTCCGATGAGGGAGAACACGTCCGACTCGCGGCCGTCCTCGCGCACCAGGGTCGCCGTCAGCCCCAGCCGGCGGCGCGCCTGGAGGTCGGCGGTGAACTTGAAGACGGGGGCGGGCAGCAGGTGCACCTCGTCGTAGACGATCAGGCCCCAGTCACGGGAGTCGAACAGCTCCAGGTGGGGGTAGACACCCTTCCGCCGGGTGGTCAGCACCTGGTAGGTCGCGATGGTGACCGGCCGGATCTCCTTCTTCGTACCGCTGTACTCGCCGATCTCGTCCTCGGTGAGCGTGGTCCGCTTCACCAGCTCGTGCTTCCACTGCCGGGCGGAGACGGTGTTGGTGACGAGGATCAGCGTGGTCGACTTGGCCTGCGCCATGGACCCGGCGCCCACCAGCGTCTTCCCGGCGCCGCAGGGCAGGACGACCACACCGCTGCCGCCGTGCCAGAAGTTCTCCACGGCCTGCCGCTGGTAGGCGCGCAGCGCCCAGCCTTCCTCGCGCAGCTCGATCGGGTGCGCCTCGCCGTCCACGTATCCCGCGAGGTCCTCGGCGGGCCATCCCAGCTTGAGCAGCGTCTGCTTGATCTGCCCCCGCTCGGAGGGGTGCACGACGACGGTGTCCGGGTCGATCCGGGCGCCGACGAGGGGAGCGATCCGCTTGGAACGCAGTACCTCTTCCAGCACCGGCCGGTCGGTGCTGGTCAGGACCAGACCGTGGGCCGGGTGCTTGCTGAGGGTCAGCCGGCCGTACCGGTCCATGGTGTCGGCGATGTCCACGAGCAGTGCGTGCGGCACGGGATAGCGGCTGTACTTCACCAGCGCGTCGACGACCTGCTCGGCGTCGTGCCCGGCCGCCCGCGCGTTCCACAGCCCGAGCGGGGTCACCCGGTAGGTGTGGATGTGCTCAGGGGCCCGCTCCAGCTCGGCGAACGGCGCGATGACGCGGCGGCACTCGTCGGCCTGCTCGTGGTCGACCTCCAGGAGCAGGGTTTTGTCTGACTGGACGATGAGCGGTCCTGAGTTCAACGCGTCACCCTTTCGTATGGCCATCCCCCGGCCATCTGAGTTCGGCCAGCTGTGTGGCCCAAACGTCCAGTGTGCCCTACCGGGCTCCGCTGCCGGCCGCGTCGTTCGTCTCAGTCCTCCGCCAGCTCCGCCACCCCGGTCACCCGGTGCAGCGGGTACGTCCGGACCTCGTCCGCCGTGTGGTCGAACGCCGTCACGAAGCCGCCCTCCACACGGATCGGGGCGATGACGCGCTGGCTGGCCGCGCCGTCGGCGTTGACATAGCCGATCCACAGGGCCTCGCCGGTGAGGACGGCGGCCTGCATGGTGGCGAGGGTCTCGGCCGCGCTGGTGCGGGGGAGGTCGCCGGTCGCGGCCGGGGCGGCGCCGGCCGTCGCCTTGCGCGGGGTCGTGGCGGCGAGGTCGCCCGCGCGGATGGCCCGGATCGCTGCCGCGAGGAGGGTGGTGTCCGGGGCCGGCGGGCCGTCCGGGACCGGTTCGGGGGCCGTGCGGGGCGGGGTGCGGTGAGCGTGCGCGCGGGTGATCAGGACGTCGCCCTCGGCGGACTCGGCGGCGGGCGCGTAACCCATCGCGCGCAGGCCGTCCAGGAGCGTCGCCGGGTCGGTCTGGGCGGCCAGCACGGTCGGTGCGAGACGGCGCAGGCGCAGTGCGGCCGCGCGCTTGTCGGCGAGGATCTCGTTCAGCACGGCGTCGTCGTCGCAGCGGACGTAGGCGGAGGCGGCGCCCACCCGCAGATGGCCGTGTCTGCGCGCCACGTCGTCGATCAGATAGGCGAGCGGCTGCGGCACCGGTGTGCGGGAGTGGGCGGACAGGAAGGCGTGCAGGTCGGCGGCCGCGCGACCGGCGTCGAGGGCGCGGCGTACCGAGGCGGGGGTGAAGCGGTAGACCGTGGCACCACCCTTCGACTCCACGTCCGCGAGTACCGACAGCGTCTCCGCGAGCGGACGCTCCAGCGGGCCGGGGGCCACCGCCGTCAGATCGGCCTGGAGCAGCACGTGGTCGAGCGGCTCGGGCAGGAGGGGAGCGAGGATGCGGCCGGCCGCGGCGGCGGCCACCTCCCGCTCGGGCGGCGAGAGCGGCGCCAGTGGCACGGGCGGGCGGTGGTGATGGTGGTGGGCGGGCAGCTTGTCGCCGGGGCCGGAGGGTTCGCCGGCCGACGGGGCGGGCGCGGGACGGCCGGGCGCGGGTGCGCCGAGCAGCGCCCTGCCGTGCGCGGACAGCGCCCCGCGTCCGGTGACGCCGAGCAGTTCGGCCTCCTCCAGCGTCCACTTGGCGAGGCGGGAGCGCAGGTCGTCGTCGTTCTGCGGGCCGCGCAGCGGGCGTTCCCAGCCCAGCCGGGCCAGCACCGAGCCGGGGACGGGTGCCGAACCCTCCGGGAGCGCGGCCAGCAGGGACAGCACCCGGTGCCGTACCTCCGGCGCGGCCGAGCGGTCGAGCCCCGGGCCCAGCGCCGACAGCGCGCGGTCCTTCGCGTCCCGCCCGCCGACCACCCCCGGTGTGCGGGTCGCCACCAGCCACGCCCCGGCGAGCCGTGCCCAGCGCTCGCCCGGGGGCGCCGTCAGCCACTCGTCGTAGGCGGGGGTCGCGGCATACCGTTCGTCGGCCTCGCCGTCCGAGGCCAGCAGGCCCGCCGCGTAGGCGAGTTCGACCCAGAAGGCGGCGACGGGCTCGGACACGTCCAGCGCGACAGCGGTCCGCTTCAGGTCCCGCACGCTCAGGCCGCCCGCCCGCAGCACCGCGGGCCCGCCCTCGTCCCAGTCCTTCAGCAGTTCCTCGACGGTCGCGAGCGTGCCGTACGCCTGCCCGGCCGCCGTCGCGTCCACCAGCTGCGGAGCGTGCGCCGCGGCCGGTTCGACGGCGGGCGGTACGGCCTCGGGCGCGCGGTGGGCGCGGCCCTCACGCAGATGCAGGGCGACCTCGCGGGGGAGTACGACGGTGCCGGGCGCCGTCGGCAGCAGCAGGCCCCGGTCCAGCAGCCAGCGCAGCCGGGGCGCCGGATCGGCGGTGACCTGTCCGTACGGCGGCCCCCAGACCAGTCGGGTCAGTACCTCCAGCGACTCCTCGGGCGCCGTGCCGAGCAGTACGGCCATCCGTGCGCGGTCCGTGAAGAGCTCGGCCAGCGCCGCCGAGGCGGAGACCGCGTCATGCGTCGAGGACAGGCCCGCGGTGGCGACGATCTCCTGGACCCGGCCCGGCGACATCGCGGCGGTCACCTCCCGCACGGTCGGGCCGAGCCCCGTCGGGGAGGGGTGCTGCGGCGACGGGGCCAGCACCTCGCGGGCCGTGCGCACCAGGCGGAGCCGCTCGTCGTCGCCCCAGACCAGGGCCTGTTCACGCAGGTCGGCCAGAGCCCGGGGGAGGGCGTCGACCACGGCGGGATCCGTCCGGGCGTCACCGGCCATCAGGCCCAGGAGTTCGCCGTACGTTGCCGGGTCCGCCGCCACCGCCAGCGCCTCGGCCGTCTGCAACGCGAAGCGGTCCAGCCGCTCCAGGGCGCGCAGCACCGAGGCGCGGGTTCCGGCGCGGGTGGCGAGCTGGGTGAGGTCGGTGGGGACGGGCGTGATGAGGTCAGGGCGGCTGCGCAGGAGCGCGGCCAGGGAATCGTCGTCCCGTGCGCGGAGCGCCTCCGCGAGGGAGCGGGGCGCCGGGCGGTCCTCGGTGCTCATCTGACTTACGGTACCGGCGGTCCGGGCCTGCGCTACCTTCGTCCGACGTGGGTATCGAAAGCGACCAGGTCGTCTACGAATATCTGAGCCGGGTCGGTGACGTGGCACAGCAGCGACAGCTGCCGTCGGCCGCGAGGATGCGCCTGGTCTCAGAGCTGCGCAACGAGATCGACCGGCACCGCGCCAGGGTCTCCGTCGACAGCCCGGCCGCCGTCCGCCGCATCATCGCCAGGCTGGGCAGCCCGGACGAGGTGGTCGCGGCGGCGGGGTCCGAGGCGGGCGGGTCGGCGTCGGTGCCGTCGGCCACCGTGCCCGTGCAGCCGGTGAAGCCTGTGAAACACGTGAAACCCGTGCGGCCGGAATCGCCCGCGCGGCCGCGCTGGAGGGTGCCGAAGCCGCGTCCGGCCGAGCCGGAGGTGTCGTCCCCGGCTCCGTCCCCGCCGCATCTCGCCGGTGAGGACGAGCTCGGCGACAGCGCGCTGCAACCCGACTGGTGGCGGGTGGACAGCAGCCCGTTCGGGGAGGGCGACAGCGTGCCCGGGTTCGTCGGCGGGGTGGAGATTCCCGAGCTGCTCAGGCCTCCGCCGCCGAAGAAGGAACCCGGTGAGGCCGCGGAGTCCGGGGAGCCCGGGGAACTCACGGAGGCGGAGGAGTCGGAGGCGGCCGCCGCCGAGGAGGCCGCGCCGCGCCGTCGGCGGTTCGCCGTCCCGGGGCCCGCCGCCGGGTGGACCAACCCGCTGCTGCTGCTCGCGGCCGGGCTCCTCGTCGCCGGCGCCGTGCTCGGCAACTGGCTCGCGCTCGCCCTGGGCTGGCTCATCGCGTACGGCTCCCGACGGCTGACCCCGGCCGAGACCAGGTGGGCGGTGATGGTCCTGCCCGCACTGGCCGTCACCGCCGGGGTGGTCTGGCTGTGGGGGCGGACCGACGGACGGTGGGGCGCCCCCCTCGCCCAGGGCCACATGAACGACGCGGTCGGCGAGACCTGGCCGTGGGTCGTGCGGGGCGCGGCGCTGGCTTCGGCGCTGTACCTGGCGTGGCGCTCACAGCGACGCCGCTAGCCGCGGGCTTCCGGCGGGCTTCCGGCGGGCTTCGGGGAGTCCGAGGGGTCGGGGAGTCCGAGGAGTCCGAGGGGGCGGCGACCCGGCGGCTACGCCCCTGGGCACAATGGCTCGCATGGACTCCTCCGCCGTGCTCACCGTCGGGTTCGACCTCGACATGACGCTGATCGACTCCCGGCCGGGCATCCGGGCCTGCTATCTGGCGCTGTCCGAGCGGACGGGGACGTACATCGACGCCGATCTGGCGGTCACCCGGCTCGGGCCGCCGCTGGCGGAGGAGATGGCCAACTGGTTCCCGCCCGAGCGGGTCGCGGAGATGAGCGACCTGTACCGGGAGATGTACTCGGCGATCGCCGTCGCCGCCTCGCCCGCGATGCCCGGTGCCCGGGAGTCGATCGCGGCGGTCCGGGCGGCCGGTGGGCAGGCGGTCGTCGTCACCGCGAAGTACGAGCCGAACGCCCGGCTGCACCTGGCCCACCTGGGCCTGGAGCCGGACGTGCTGGTGGGTGACCTGTGGGCGGAGCAGAAGGCGGACGCGCTGCGCGCGCACGGCGCCCAGGTGTACGTCGGCGACCATGTGGGAGACGTGCGCGGCGCCCGTACCGCCGGAGCGTTGTCGGTCGCCGTCGCCACCGGGCCGTGCGACGCGGAGGAACTGCGGACGGCGGGCGCGGACGTGGTGCTCGACGACCTCGCCGCGTTTCCGGGGTGGCTGGCCGGTTACCGGGCGTCGGCGCGCGCCTGACGCCGGTCCGCGGCGATGGACCGCAGCAGGCCCGCGCCCGCCACGAGGAAGCCGACCCCCATCAGCATGCTCAGTCCGAACATGTAGGTGGGAAAGGGTTTCGCGCCCAGAAACAACGGGGTCACGGTGACGAGAGTGGCCACGGCACCGATGAGGAAGACGAGGGCACCGGCACGGATCAGTCCGTCGCCGGGCCCGGCGGAATTCGCTTGGGTTTTGTCACGCACCCGACCAGGGTAGTTCCCAGCGCGAAGGAACAATCGGGCGACGTCTTGTCACCGGCCGGAAGACCATTAGCCTGGGTACCGGCGGGTCAGCGAGGACCCGCTCTCATGCTGTCAAGAGCAGTTTTCCGAAGCAGTTTTCCGACGAGTACGAGGACGAGGACAGACGTGCCTACCGGCAAGGTCAAGTGGTTCAACAGTGAGAAGGGCTTCGGCTTTCTCTCCCGGGACGACGGCGGTGACGTCTTCGTCCATTCCTCGGTTCTCCCCGCCGGAGTCGACGTACTCAAGCCGGGACAGCGCGTGGAGTTCGGGGTGGTCGCCGGCCAGCGCGGTGACCAGGCACTCTCCGTGACCGTTCTCGACCCGACGCCGTCGGTCGCGGCCGCCCAGCGCAAGAAGCCGGACGAACTGGCCTCCATCGTCCAGGACCTGACCACGCTTCTGGAGAACATCACGCCGATGCTGGAGAAGGGCCGCTACCCCGAAAAGGCATCCGGAAAGAAGATCGCCGGTCTGCTGCGCGCGGTCGCCGACCAGTTGGACGTGTGACCAGTGTGCCCAGTGTGACCACTCCGGGGTCGCGCTAGGGGAAATCCAGCGCGTGCGGGCCGAGGGGCGGGAGCAGTCCCTCGGCCGCCGCGCGGGTGAGCAGCCCCCGGACCGCCGCGTAGCCGTCCTCGCCGAGCTGCGCCGTGAACTCGTTGACGTACAGACCGATGTGCTGGTCGGCGACGGCCGGGTCCATCTCCTGGGCGTGCTCCATCACATAGGGCCGGGAGGCCTCCGGGTCGTCCCAGGCCGCGCGCACGGACGTGCGGACCGAGTCCGCCAGCAGCCGCAGCGCGTCCGCGCCCAGTGAGCGCCGGGCGATGATCGCGCCGAGCGGGATCGGCAGCCCGGTGGTGTGCTCCCAGTGCTCGCCCATGTCCGCGAGCTTGTGCAGCCCGTAGTTCTGGTACGTGAAGCGCGCCTCGTGGATCACCAGACCCGCGTCGACCTTCCCGTCCCGCACGGCCGGCATGATCTCGTGGAACGGCAGGACGACGACCTCGCCCACCCCGCCGGTCAGCGTGTCCGCGGCCCACAGCCGGAACAGCAGATACGCCGTCGACTTCTCGCTCGGCACCGCGACCCTGGCCCCGGTGAGGTCGGCGCCCGGCTCACGGGTCAGCACCAGCGGCCCGCAGCCCCGGCCCAGCGCGCCCCCGCAGGGCAGCAGCGCGTACTCGTCGAGCACGTACGGCAGGGCCGCGTACGACACCTTCAGTACGTCGAACTCGCCGCGCTCGGCCATGCCGTTGGTGACGTCGATGTCCGCGAACGTCACGTCGAGCGCGGGTGCGCCCGGCACCCGGCCGTGGGCGAGGGCGTCGAAGACGAAGGTGTCGTTCGGGCAGGGCGAGTAGGCGATCCGCAGGGGCTCAGCTGTCGTGGCTGTCATGGCTGTTCCAACTCTCCAGGACGGGCGGGAGCTTCCCGAAACCCTCGGTGAGGGCCGCGAGGGCGTCACCGATCCGCCAGGCGGCGCGGTCGCGTGGTCCGACCGGGTTGGACACCGCGCGTATCTCCAGGACCGCGACGCCGTGCGCGGCGGCGGCCTCGGCCACGCCGAAGCCCTCCATGGCCTCGGCGAGGGCACGCGGGTGGCGGGCGCTCAGCTGCTCGGCGCGGGCGGCCGTGCCGGTCACGGTCGAAACGGTGAGCACGGTTCCGGCGCGCGCTCCGGTCGCGGCGGCCACGTCACGGACGAGGGCCTCCGGCGGGCGGTGGCTCACGGTGCCGAAGCCGAGCTCGGTGACCGGGAGGAAGCCGTCGGGCGTGTCGGCGCCCAGATCGGCCGCGGTGATCTCGTCGGCGACGACCAGGGAGCCGACGGGCGCCCCGGGCTGGAAACCGCCGGCGATCCCGGCGGAGACGACCAGGGTGTACGGGGTGCCGGACAGGGCGGCGGTGGTGAGCGCGGTGGCGGTGGCGGCCGCGGCACGGGCCGGGCCCACCCCGACCGCCAGCAGGTCGTACCCCGCCGGGGTCCGCGGGAACGCACGGGCCACCGCGTCCCGCTCTGCGGGGACCGCGGTGGTCACGAGTACGCGCGCTTCGTGCACGGGGTACGGGGCGACGCGCGTCAGGAGGCGGAGGCGGCCGAGGAGTCGGGGTCCTTCTTCAGCTTGAAGGACCAAAGACCCTTGACGTCCTTGTCGCCCTCCTTGATCGACACCAGGGTCGAGTTGCCCTGGGCGCCGTACTGCACGTTGAAGAACACGCTGCCCGGGATGGTGCGGTAGGTCTTCTTACTGGACTCGGTGAGCGGCTGACCGTTCATCAGGATCGTCCAGCCGTTGTCCGCGATCTTCGGGTCGACACCGAGGCGCACGGTCTCGTCCGGGTCCACCGTGATCGACTTGATGTCGGTGTCCTTGAGGCAGTCCCGGAGCGTGGCGGTGTCCAGGGCCTTGCCGTCGTTGTAGCAGGTGGCCTCGGAATTGACCGAGTTGGTGCCGACGGTGATCGTCGCGATCGGGGTCGGCTTGTCACACGCCGACAGAACGAGCAGTCCAGCAGAAACGGCGCCGGCGGCGGCGACGGCGCGGCGGCGTCGCACAACGGAATGCATCGTGGTCATGGCCGAAGGCTATCGGGCGCCCCGGGCCGTCCCCCCACGTGGGGTACGGCGTGCCCGGTTCGTTACGCCACTCGCGGCGGTACGGACCGCCGCGGGACGCGGTCGGGGGCTGTCGCGCACGGTGCGGCCGTCCCGGCCCCGTCACGTCACTCGCGTTCGCGTCCGGCCGCCGTGTCGTGCCGAGTCCAGCAGGCCGCGCAGTGTGGTCAGCCAGCCCGTCGCCACGATCGCGGCGGCCACCGCCAGGCCCGCGGTGCCGTTGAGGGGCATCACGATGCCGACCGCGCCGCCGAACACCCAGGCCACCTGGAGCAGGGTCTCGGAGCGGGCGAAGGCGGACGTGCGGACCTGCTCCGGGACGTCCCGCTGGATCAGGGCGTCCAGGGACAGCTTCGCGAGGGCCTGGGCGAAGCCGGCGACCGCGGCCAGGCCGGCCACCAGGACCGCGCCGAAGAACACCGCCGCGACCACCGCCGTACCCAGCGCCACCGCGACCACGGTCACGATGATGATCTCCGGCGCCCGGGAGCGCAGCCACGCCCCGACCGCCGTGCCCAGCGCGTTGCCCACGCCCGCCGACACACCCACGATCCCGAGCGACACCGCCGCGCTCTCACCGGCCAGCGGGTGCTCGCGCAGCAGGAACGCGAGGAAGAAGATCAGGAAGCCGGACAGGCAGCGCAGGGCCGCGTTGGCGCCGAGGGCGTGGGTGACGGCCGGCCCGACCGTGCGCAGCCCCGGCCGCTTCACCGCCCCCCGCCGCGGCCCGTGCAGATGGTTCTCGTCGGCGGCGAGCAGCGCGATGTCCTCGCCCTTGGCGGAGTCCACCTTCGGCGGCAGGGAGAACGACAGGAACGTACCCGCCACGAAGATCACGAACGCGCCGTAGAGCGGCCAGCGCGGGTCGACCGTCTGGAGCCCGGCGCCGACCGGCGCGGCGATGCCGGTGGCGAGGAGCCCGCCGAGAGTCACCCGGGAGTTGGCCTTGACCAGCGAGAAGGCGGGCGGCAGCAACCGGGGCACCACGGCGCTGCGCACCACCCCGTACGCCTTCGAGGCCACCAGCACGCCGAGCGCGGCCGGATACAGCTGAAGGCTGCCGGAGGCCACCGCCCCCGAGATGATCAGCGCCAGCATCGCCCGGGCGAGCATCGCGCCCGCCATCGCGGCCCGGCGGCCGTGCGGCAGCCGGTCGAGGAGGGGGCCGATCACGGGCGCCAGGACCGTGAAGGGGGCCATGGTGATGGCGAGGTAGAGGGCGACGCGGCCGCGGGCCTCGTCGGTGGGCACCGAGAAGAACACGGTGGAGGCGAGCGCCACGGTGATCATGACGTCCCCGGCGCCGTTCACCGCGTGCAGCTCGATCAGCTTGCCGAGCCCGGACTCCCCGGCACCATGGGCGTGCGTCGCCTTGCGGATGCCCCGGGCGGTTCCGGTGACCGGGAAGTGCAGGGCACGGCCGATCGAGCGGACGGCACCGCGCATCCGGACCGCACCGCCACCTCGGCTGCTTCCCTTGACCCCACCGGCCCCGGTGGCGCCCTGGGACGACCTCGCGGCTGCCACGACGTTCATAGTGCCCTGAGAACGCGGGTCGTAGTGCACTTTGCGGCCGAGCGAGTCGGGCGCGGGGCAGGGCGACTTCGGCGTCGGGACAGGGGGCGAAGGCGGGAAAGTCCGCGCCTAACCGGCGTAGTGTGCCGTCGGTGTGGGCCGAGCGCCCTCGAACAGGTAGCGTGCGTATCTCAGCCATCCCGCAGAATGGATGGAAGAGGTGCGCCCGAGCGCGATCGGACGCGGACGTCGATGCGGCCCCCAGGTCCGCTCCGTCCGCCCCACCGCCTTCAGGCCGGCGCACTCGTTGAGACGGCGTAGGAGAGAAGCGATACCCGTGAGCGCAGCGACAACGCGAAGCCGCACCCCCGACCGTCTGTGCGCCGAGGCGGTCGACCTCGCCCGTGCCGCGGCCGAGGAGGCCGCCGCCCCCGGTGTGGTCGGCGAGCACGTGGGCCTGGTGTCCGAGGGCGACCGCGTTGTCACGCACTTCTTCGAGTGCAAGGAACTCGGCTACCGCGGCTGGCGCTGGGCGGCCACCGTGGCCCGCGCCTCCCGCGCCAAGCTGGTGACGCTCGACGAGGTCGTCCTGCTGCCGGGCCAGGACGCGCTGCTGGCCCCGGAGTGGGTGCCGTGGAGCGAGCGGCTGCGCCCCGGCGACATGGGCCCCGGCGATCTGCTGCCCACGGACGCGGAGGACCTGCGCCTGGAGCCCGGCTACTCGGGCGACGACGAGCCGCTGCCCACCTCCGCCGTGTCGCACGAGATGGCCGAGCTGGTGGAGGCGGAGGACGCCGAGGTCACCTCCGGTGCCCCCGCCGCGCTGCCCGTGACCCCCTCCCGCGGCACCATCGCCGCGATCGCCGAGGAGCTCGGCCTGCGCCGGGCCCGTGTCCTGTCCCGCTACGGCCTGCATGTCGCGGCGGACCGCTGGGACGACGCGTTCGGCGCCCAGACCCCGATGGCCCAGGCGGCCCCCGCGGCCTGCGTCACCTGCGGCTTCCTGGTGCCCCTCGGCGGCTCGCTGGGCCAGGCCTTCGGCCTGTGCGCCAACGAGTTCTCCCCGGCCGACGGGCGTGTCGTGTCGCTCTCGTACGGCTGCGGCGGCCACTCGGAGGCCGCGGTCATGCCCAAGCCGCCCCAGCCGGCCGCCCCGGTCGTGGACGAGACGAGGCTGGACCCCTTCCCGCTGCGCCCCGCGGCCGATTCCGGCTCGGTCCCGGAGGCGGGCGACGAGGAGACGGCGGAACTGGGTCACTCGTAGCGGGTAGCGTGCGTAGGCTGGTGGGCCGGTGCGGAGTCCGGACCTCGCCGATCTGAGGAGGGCACGCGTGGGCGGATCAAGATGCAATCTGGACGGCCAGTCGTGCCGGCACGGCCCGCTGCCGACGGTGGTCTACATCTGCGCCGATGACGAGTCGACGCACGACGGGCAGGCCCAGCACTGCTCCTCGTTCGCCCGGAACCGCGCCTGGAACGTCGTGGACGTCGTCGCGGAGAACGGCGAGGGCGTCTCCGTGGACCAGCGCCCGGGCTGGACCGATGTGATGAGCAAGTGCTCGGACGGCCGTTCCGTCATCGTGGTCGTCCCGCATCCGGCCGCCCTCGGAATGAACGTCGAGGACTTCCAGACACTGCAGTCGGTCTTCCGCGAGAAGGAGAAGGTTCTGGTGGCCGTCAGCGGGCTTCCGACGCATTCGGCTCCCGCCCGCCGCCGCTGACCGGCCGGGTGGGCCGAACCG
The DNA here is from genome assembly GCF_044745865.1 of Streptomyces sp. NPDC086787. Lineage (NCBI taxonomy): Bacteria > Bacillati > Actinomycetota > Actinomycetes > Kitasatosporales > Streptomycetaceae > Streptomyces > Streptomyces sp. NPDC086787. The sequence continues at coordinate 152,979 of NZ_JBIVBC010000005.1, forward strand.
CGTCGCGCGGGCGGTACCTTCGTCGTCGTCCCGCCGACGAGGAGAGTGCAACGTGAGCAAGTCCGTGCGGCCCGCCGCCGAGGGGGCCGACCCCTTCGGCACCGCCCGTCTGCGGCGCGGTGTGCTCGACGCCTGGGCCACCAGCCCCGCCCGCTTCCGCGAGGACGCCAACGCCGAGGAGGACCTGGTCCTCGGCGGCTACCGGGACCGGCTCGTCGTGGAACTGGCGCAGAACGCCGCCGACGCCGCCGCCCGCGCGGGCACCCCCGGCCGACTGCGCCTCACCCTCCGCGACGGCGTCCTGGCCGCCGCCAACACCGGCGCCCCCCTGGACGCGTCCGGTGTCGAGTCGCTCGCCACCCTCCGCGCCTCCGCGAAACGCGACCCGCAACCGGCGCAGCCGGCGCACGCCGCGCACACGGGGCACGCCGCCATCGGCCGGTTCGGCGTCGGCTTCGCCGCCGTGGTCGCCGTCACCGACGAACCCGCCGTCGTCGGACGGCACGGCGGAGTCCGCTGGTCCCTCGCCGAGGCCCGCGAACTCGCCGCCGACACCGCCCGCCACAGCCCCGGGCTCGGCGACGAGATCCGCCGCCGCGACGGACACGTCCCGCTGCTCCGCGTCCCCTTCGCCGCCGAGGGCACCGCCCCCGACCCGTACGACACGGTCGTCATCCTCCCGCTGCGCGACACCGCCGCCACCGACCTCGCCGAACGCCTGCTGCACGCGGTCGACGACGCCCTCCTCCTCGCCCTGCCCGGCCTCGCGGAAGTCGTCGTGGAGATCGAGGGCGAGCCGCTGCGCACGATCAGCCGCCGCACCGACGGCCCCTTCACGATCGTGGAGGACTCCCGCGACGGCGTCACCCACTGGCGAACCTCCACCGCGCACGGCCCGCTCACCCCCGACCTGCTCGCCGACCGCCCGGTCGAGGAGCGGCTGCGTCCCCATTGGTCCGTCACCTGGGCGGTCCCCGTCGACTCCTACGGCAGCCCGGTACGCCCCCGCACCACCCCCGTGGTGCACGCCCCCACCCCCAGCGACGAGCCCCTCGGTGTGCCCGCCCTGCTCATCGCCTCGTTCCCGCTGGACACCACCCGACGGCACGCCGCCCCCGGCCCGCTGACCGACTTCCTGGTGCGGCGCGCCGCCGAGGCCTACGCCGGACTCCTCGCGGACTGGCGCCCGGTGGCCGACGGGATCATCGACCTGGTGCCCGGCCCGCTGGGCAAGGGCGAACTGGACGGGGCACTGCGCCAGGCGGTCCTCGAACTGCTTCCGCGCACCGCCTTCCTGCCGCCCGCCGTCGTTCCCGAGGGCGAGGGCGCCGAGGAGCTCCCCGAGGCGCTGCGCCCCCGGGAGGCCGAGGTCGTCGAGGGCGCGGGCACCGACACGGTGCGGGTCCTGGCGGAGGTGCTGCCCACCCTGCTGCCCGCCGGTCTCGAGCGGCGCGTCGAACTGCGCACGCTGGGTGTCGCCCGGCTGCCGCTCGCGGACGTGATCGACCGGCTGGCCGGTCTGGAGAAGGATCCGCACTGGTGGCACCGGCTCTACGACAGCCTCGCCGGGGTCGACCCGGACCGGCTGTCCGGGCTGCCCGTGCCGCTCGCCGACCGGCGCACCACGATCGGCCCCCGCCAGGTCCTGCTGCCCACCACCGAGGCCGCCGGTATCGACCCGGAGCTCCTCGCCCGGCTCGGTCTGAAGGTCGCCCACCCGGACGCGGCCCATCCGCTCCTGGAGAAGCTCGGCGCGCTGCCCGCGACCCCGCGGGCCGTGCTGACCACGCCCCAGGTGCGGGCCGCCGTCGCCGCCTCCCTGGACGACGAGGGCGGCACGGGCTGGGAGGAGGACGTCCCGGACGCCGAGGAACTCGCCGACACCGTCCTCGCCCTGGTTCGGGACGCGGGCCTCGAACCCGGTGAGGAGCCCTGGCTGGGCGCCCTCGCCCTGCCCGACGAGGACGGCGAACTCGCCCCCGCCGGTGAACTGGTCTTCCCCGGCAGCGCCTTCGCGCAGGTCATCCGCGAGGGTGAACTGGCCGAGGTGGACGCCGAGCTCGCCGGGAAGTGGGGGAGGCAGCCGCTCGCCGCGTGCGGCGTCCTCGCGGACTTCGCTCTCGTCCGGGCCACGGACGTCGTCCTCGACCCGGACGAACTGGACCCCAGGCAGGGCGACTTCGCCGAACCCGACGACGCCGGTCTGCTCGACTCCGTCGACGTGTGGTGCGAGGACATCCTCGACCGCTTCCCGGACAGCCCGGTGCCGCCGGTGGCCACCGAGCTGGTCGCCGTGCGCGACCTGGACCTCGTGGACGACGAGCGCTGGCCGCAGGCCCTCGCCCTGCTGGCCCTCCCGCCGCTGCGGGACGCGCTCACCCAGCCGGTGCGGATCCTGCTGCCGGACGGCACCCACGAGGTGGTGCGGCCGTACACCGCGTGGTGGCTGCGCGGGCACCCGGTCCTCGACGGCCGCCGTCCCGCGGGTCTGCTCGCGTCCGGCGGCGACCCGCTGCTGCGGGGGCTGTACGACGAGGCGGACGCCACCGGGTTCGAGGACGAGCAGGTGCTGCGGGCCCTCGGGGTGCGGACGTCCGTCGCCGCGCTCCTCGACGAGCCGGGCGGCGGCGCCGAACTGCTCGACCGGCTCGCCGACCCGGACCGCCGGGTCACCCCGGCCCAGCTGCACGGTCTCTACAGCGCGCTGGCGGAACTGGACCCCGAGCAGGTGACGCTCCCGGACGAGCTGCGGGCCGTGGTCGACGGGCGGGTGGAGGTGGTGGACGCGACCGGGGCGGTGGTCGTGGACTCGCCCGACCTGCTGCCGTTCACCGAGGGCGTTCCGCTGCTGCCGGTACGGCCGTCCCGGGCCGCCGGGCTGGCCGAGCTGTTCCAGGTCCGGCGGCTGAGCGAGTCCGTCACCGGGTCGGTGGACTCCGAGGGCGCCGAGCACGACGTACCGGAGCCGGTGCGGGTGCTGCTCGGTCCGCGCACCCCGGAGACGTACGTCGAGCACGAGGAACTGGTGGTCGACGGTGTGGAGATCGACTGGCGGCTGACCGACGACGGCGTACTGCACGCCGCCACCCTGGAGGGCGTGGCCGCCGGTCTCGCCTGGGCGGCCGGGCAGTGGCCGCGCCGGTTCGAGGTCGCGGCGCTGCTGGAGGATCCGTCCCGGACGGAGGAGCTGGCGCGGGACCGCTGGTTCGACTGAACCGACCCGCCCCCCCACGTGCGCGCGTGCTCCTGCGTGCGCGCGTGGCCTCAATCACATCATCAAATATCCATAACATCGTGCAACCGTTCACGTCTGCCATGGATCTGATCATCGCGAGTCATCCGACTCCCATGACCCATTGAGGAACCCATGCGCATGCGAGTGATGGGCGCGGCCGTCGTCGGCGCCCTGGCCCTGTCCGCCTTCGCCGTCCCGGCTGCCCAGGCGGACGAGGTCCACGGCGACACCAAGATCTCCAATGTCGTGGTGAACGGCGGCAAGGCGGTCGTCGTCGGCTCGACCGGCACCAAGACCATCCCGGTGTCCTTCACCGTGACCGACAACTCGGGCGTCAGCAAGGCGGAGGCGATCCTCTACCACGGCACCGACCTGGACCACTCCGACACCGGCGCCATCGCCAACACCAGCGACGGCTCGTCGAAGTGCACCAAGGTCAACGCCACCACGTCGACCTGCACGGCGACGTACACCCTGGACACGGACTTCAACCTGCTCAACTCCACGGCCGGCACCTGGAAGGTCGCGGCCGTCGGCCAGGGCAAGGACGGCAACTACGTGGTGCGGGAGAACGCCAAGACGTTCCAGGTGCAGCGCGCGTCCAGGCTGTCCGCCAACGCCTCGCCGGAGCCGGTGAAGAAGGGCCGGACCATCACCGTCACGGGCGCGCTGACCCGGGCGAACTGGGACGCGCACAAGTACTCCGGCTACGCCGCCCAGCCGGTCAAGCTCCAGTTCCGCAAGAAGGGCTCCAGCACCTACAGCACGCTGAAGACCGTCAAGACGGACTCCAGGGGCAACCTGAAGACCACGACCAAGGCGACGGCCGACGGCTACTACCGCTTCGTCTTCGCGGGCACCTCCACCACCCCGGCGGTCACCGCCGCGGGCGACTTCATCGACGTGAAGTAACCCCGGAAGCAACCCCAGAGGTAACCCCGGGGGCGCAGCCCTACGCGGGGAAGCGGCGGTCGACCCATCTCCACAGGAGTTCCAGGGCGGCCGCCGCCACCACCGCGATGCCGACCGCGGTCCACGGCATCGCCAAGCCCACCAGCTTCAGCGCGAAGAACCGCTGCAAGGCCGGTACGACGAGCACGAACACGAACGCCAGGGCCATCGACGCCACCAGCAGCACCCGCCACCAGGTGTAGGGGCGGGCGATGATCGCCAGGACCCACATCGCGATCAGGAAGAGCGTCAGCGTGGCCGCGCTGGTTTCCGCCTGCAACGCGTCCGAGCCCGTGTAGTGGTGGCGGGCGAGCAGATACGACGCGAAGGTCGCCACCCCGGCCACCAGCCCGCCCGGCACCGAGTACCGCATCACCTGCCGCACGAAGTGGGGCCGGGCGCGTTCCCGGTTCGGCGCGAGGGCCAGGAAGAACGCGGGCACACCGATGGTGAGCGTCGACAGCAGGGTCAGATGCCGCGGCAGGAACGGGTACTCCACCTGCCAGCACACCACCAGCACGGCCAGCAGCACCGAGTAGACGGTCTTCACCAGGAACAGCGTGGCCACCCGGGTGATGTTGCCGATGACCCGCCGGCCCTCCGCGACCACCGAGGGCAGCGTGGCGAAGCTGTTGTCGAGCAGCACGATCTGGGCGACCGCGCGGGTGGCCTCGGAGCCCGACCCCATCGACACGCCGATGTCGGCGTCCTTCAGCGCCAGCACGTCGTTGACGCCGTCGCCGGTCATCGCGACCGTGTGCCCGCGCGACTGGAGCGCGCCGACCATGTCCCGCTTCTGCTGCGGGGTGACCCGCCCGAACACCGTGGCCCGGTCCAGCGCGGCGGCCATGTCCGGCCGCTCCCGGGGCAGCCGACGCGCGTCCACCGTCCTGCCGTTCAGGCCCAGCTTGGCCGCGACCGCGCCCACCGAGACCGCGTTGTCGCCGGAGATGACCTTGGCGCGCACGTTCTGGTCGGCGAAGTACCGCAGGGTGTCGGCGGCGTCGGGGCGCAGCCGCTGGTCCAGTACGACGAGGGCGGCGGGCGTGGCGCCCCTGGCCACGTCGGCGTCGTCCAGGTCGCGGGCGGCACGGGCGAGCAGCAGCACGCGCAGCCCCTGCTCGTTGAGCCGCTCGGTCTCGGCGAGCGTCGGGTTGCCGTCGGCGAGGAGCACGTCGGGGGCGCCGAGCAGCCAGGTGCTGGTCTCGCCGTCGCCCTCGCTGAAGGTGGCGCCGCTGTACTTGCGGGCGGAGGAGAAGGGCAGCGACTCGACGCAGCGCCAGTCCTCGCTGTCCGGGTAGGCGTCGATGACGGCCTGGAGGGAGGCGTTGGGCCGGGGGTCCGACTCGCCGAGCGCGCCGAGGACCGTGCGGAGGTACGACTCGTCGCTGCCGCCGAGCGGCCGCAGCTCGCTGACGTCCATGCCGCCCTCGGTGAGGGTGCCGGTCTTGTCGAGGCAGACGGTGTCGACGCGGGCGAGTCCCTCGATGGCCGGAAGTTCCTGGACGAGGCACTGTTTCCGGCCAAGTCGGATCACCCCGATCGCGAAGGCCACGGAGGTGAGCAGGACGAGGCCCTCCGGGACCATCGGAACGATGCCGCCGATGGTGCGGGCGATGGCGTCCTTGACGCCGTTGTTCTTCACGAAGAACTGGGTGACGATCAGGCCGACGGCGGCCGGGATCATCATCCAGGTGACGTACTTGAGGATGGTCGAGATGCCGGTGCGCAGCTCGGAGTGGACGAGGGTGAAGCGGGAGGCCTCCTCGGCGAGCTGGGCGGCGTAGGCCTCGCGGCCGACCTTGGTGGCCTTGAAGGCGCCGCCGCCCGCGACGACGAAGCTCCCCGACATGACCTGGTCGCCGGGGTGTTTGACGACGGGGTCGGCCTCGCCGGTCAGGAGCGACTCGTCGATCTCCAGGCTGTCGGTCTCGGCGCACACCCCGTCCACGACGATCTTGTCACCGGGGCCCACCTCGATCAGGTCGTCCAGCACCAGCCGGGAGGTCGCGACCTCGACGGCGGCTCCGTCGCGGCGGACGGTCGGGCGGGACTCGCCGATCACGGCCAGCGAGTCCAGGGTCTGCTTGGCCCGCCACTCCTGCACGATGCCGATGCCGGTGTTGGCGATGATCACGAAGCCGAACAGGCTGTCCTGGATCGGGGCGACGAACAGCGTGACCAGCCACAGCACGCCGATGATCGCGTTGAAGCGGGTGAAGACGTTGGCGCGGACGATCTCGGCGACACTGCGGCTGCTGCGCACCGGTACGTCGTTGACCTCCCCGCGCGCGACGCGCTCCGCGACCTCGGCGGAGGTCAGTCCGATCGACGGGGGCACCTTCGGCATGGGCACCGGGTGTACGGGGTCCAGCTCCGCGCCCGCGTCGATGTGCGTCATGCATTCGACGGTACGTGCGGATGTGCGGGTTCACCTGCCGAGTGCGACGCGCTGTCCGGCCTTGGGCGGACCGTTACTCGGCCATGGGACGTCGCGGGCCGTTATTCGGCCATCGCCGACCGCTTGATCGCCGCGTCGCGCTTGCGGACGTACCAGACGCCGATCAGCCCGAGGCCGCCGCCGGCCAGGCAGGTCCACACCCACCAGGTGTGTCCGTGGTCTGCGAACCAGCCGTAGAAGGGGAGCTGGGCCAGGAAGAGGACGAACCACACGACGGTGCCGCCGGTGATGGTGGCGACCACGGGGCCCTCCAGGGGCTCCGGCGCCTCGTGCTCGGGGGTCCACTTCGTCATGCGGACAGCTTACGAGGTGGGTCTTCGAACCGTTCACAAACCTCTACGCGCGGAGATAGCGATCTCTCGGTCATACGTTCATACTGAAACCGTTTGTCTCTGACCACTTCTGCTCGTAGGAAAGTACAAGTATGCCCACCCCGGCAACCGCCACGGTCCCCGCTCCCGAACAGCCGGGTGACGAGCCCTCGTACGGCGCGCTCGACCGCTACTTCAAGATCTCGGAGCGGGGCAGCACGATCGCGCGCGAGATCCGTGGCGGTCTCGCCACCTTCTTTGCGATGGCGTACATCATCGTGCTGAACCCGATCATCCTCGGCAGTGCCAAGGACATGTACGGGCATCACCTCCAGAACGCACAGCTGGTCACGGCCACCGCGCTCACCGCCGCCTTCACGACACTCCTCATGGGTGTCATCGGCAACGTGCCCATCGCACTCGCCGCCGGACTCGGCGTGAACTCGGTCGTCGCGCTCCAGCTCGCGCCGCGCATGTCGTGGCCCGACGCGATGGGCATGGTCGTGCTCGCCGGTTTCGTGGTCATGCTGCTCGTCGCAACCGGGCTGCGCGAGCGGGTCATGAACGCGGTGCCCTACGGCCTGCGCAAGGCCATCTCCATCGGTATCGGCCTGTTCATCATGCTGATCGGCCTGGTCGACTCCGGCTTCGTCAGCCGTGTCCCGGACGTCGCGCACACCACGGTCCCGGTCCAGCTGGGCGCCGACAGCCATCTGAACGGCTGGCCGGTCCTGGTCTTCATCCTCGGCGTGCTGCTTACGCTCGCGCTCATCGTGCGCAGGACGCCGGGCGCGATCCTCATCTCGATCGTCGCCATGACGGTGCTCGCGGTGATCATCGAGGCGGTCGCCAAGGTGCCCTCCTGGGGTCTGACCACCCCGAAGTGGCCGGGCAACCCCTTCTCCACCCCGGACTTCGGGCTCATCGGCCAGGTCAGTCTCTTCGGCGGCTTCGGCAAGGTGGGCGTCCTGACCGGCGTCCTCTTCGTCTTCAGCGTCCTGCTGTCCTGCTTCTTCGACGCCATGGGCACGATCATGGGCGTCAGTGACGAGGCGAAGCTGACCAACGCCCAGGGCGAGATGCCCGGCATCAACCGGGTGCTCTTCGTGGACGGCCTCGCGGTCGCCGCGGGCGGCGCCAGCTCCTCCTCGGCCACCACCGCCTTCGTGGAGTCCACGGCCGGTGTCGGCGAGGGCGCGCGCACCGGTTTCGCCAACGTGGTCACCGGTGCCCTGTTCGCCGTGGCGCTGTTCCTCACCCCGGTCGCCACGATGGTGCCGTCCCAGGCCGCCACCCCGGCGCTGCTCGCGGTGGGCTTCCTGATCCTGGCCGGCTCGGTCAGGGAGATCGACTGGTCGGACTACACCATCGCCATGCCGGCCTTCGTCACCATGGTGATGATGCCGTTCACCTACTCGATCACCAACGGCATCGGCATGGGCTTCATCACCTTCGTGCTGCTGCGGCTCGTGGCCGGGCGCGGCCGGGAGGTGCCGACGCCGATGTACGTCGTCGCCGCCGTGTTCCTCTTCTACTACCTGATGCCGGCCCTGGGTCTCTCCTGACCGAAGCGGTGGGCGGGGCTCAGGTGACCCCGTAGAACTTCTCCGTCTCCTCGACGGCGGCCTGGAACCGCTCGTCGAAGTCGCCTCGAATGAGCGTCCCGACCACGTAGTCCTGGACGCTCATTCCCCTTTTCGCCGCATGGTGCCGGAGCCGGTCGAGCAGCTCCCCGTCCAATCGCAGACTGAGCACGCTGGTCCCCACGCTGGTCCCCATGCACACGAGGGTCGCCACACCCCGCCCTCCCGTGCGTCGCTTTCCGGACCTGACTCACTCGTTCGGGTGACGCCGGGGTGTGCGGGGATTCAGTGGCGCGAGTCACGGGAATCCGGGCGTGTCGCATTGGTATTTAGCGAGGGTAATGAGTTACGCTAAAGAACATGCCGGACCTTAGCCATGGCGACGACGTTGCCGCCGTGAACTCCCTCCGCTCCGCCGTGATGCGGCTGTCCCGTCGGCTCAAGCACCAGCGCGTCGACGAGTCGCTGAGCCCCACCGAGATGTCGGTGCTCGGCACCCTGTCCCTCTGCGGTCAGGCCACGCCGGGTGAGCTCGCCCGCAAGGAGCACGTCCAGCCGCCGTCGATGACCCGCATCGTGGCACTGCTGGAGGCCAAGGGCCTGGTCCGGCTGGAGCCGCACCCCGAGGACCGCCGCCAGAAGGTCGTCACCAGGACCGAGCAGGCCGAGGCCATGCTCGAGGAGAGCCGCCGCAAGCGGAACGCGTTCCTGGCCGGTCTTGTCGAGGCGCTCGACGAGGACGAGTGGGCGAAACTGCGCGCCGCCGCCCCCGTGCTGGAGAAGCTCGCACACCTGTAAGGAGTCCTTGCACTATGCCCGCCCGGGTCGCGTGGCCTGGCACCGCACCTCGCCGCGTTGCCGAAACGCCCACGTGGCGCCGCCACGAGGGCGCTCCGGCGCCTTGCGATGCACGGCACCAGACCACGCGACCTCATCGGGCGCTCATGGTGCAAGGACCCCTAACCACGGCCCGAGGAGGCGAACCCACTTGAGTACGGGATCCGGAGCAGCTTCCGCCCCCGCACCGACGACCCCCACCACCGCTGCCCGCGGCAGATCCTCGATGTTCAGCTCGCTGAGGATCCGCAACTACCGCCTCTTCTTCATCGGCCAGGTCGTCTCCAACACCGGCACCTGGATGCAGCGGATCGCCCAGGACTGGCTGGTACTCAGCCTCACCGGCTCGTCCACGGCCGTCGGCATCACGACGGCCCTCCAGTTCCTTCCGATGCTGCTCTTCGGCCTCTACGGCGGCGTCCTCGTGGACCGCCTCCCCAAGCGCCCCACGCTGCTCGTCACCCAGTCCGCCATGGCCGTCACCGGCCTCGCGCTCGCGGCGCTGACCCTCACCGGCCACGTCCAGGTGTGGCACGTCTACGTCGCCGCCTTCGCCGTGGGCCTGGCCACCGTCGTGGACAACCCGGCCCGGCAGTCCTTCGTCTCCGAGATGGTCGGCCCCGAGCAGCTCCAGAACGCGGTCAGCCTGAACTCCGCGAACTTCCAGTCCGCCCGCCTGGTCGGCCCGGCCGTCGCCGGGCTCCTGATCACCGGCGTGGGCACCGGCTGGGCGTTCCTCCTCAACGGCCTGTCCTTCGTCGCCCCGCTCGCCGGGCTGCTCCTGATGCGCGGCCGCGAGCTGCACACGGACCGGCGCGCCCCGCGCGGCAAGGGCCAGTTGCGTGAGGGACTGCGCTATGTCGCCGGCCGCCCCGAGCTGATCTGGCCGATCGTCCTGGTCGGCTTCATCGGCACCTTCGGCTTCAACTTCCCGGTGTGGCTGTCGGCCTACGCCGACGACGTCTTCCACGCCGGAGCGGGTGCCTACAGCCTCTTCAACACCCTGATCGCCGCCGGTTCGCTGGCCGGCGCGCTGCTCGCCGCCCGCCGCGGCACGGCCCGCCTACGGCTGCTGACCGCGGCCGCACTGGCCTTCGGCGCACTGGAGACCGTGGCCGCGCTGGCCCCTTCGTACTGGCTGTTCGCGCTGCTCATGGTCCCGATCGGGGTCTTCGGCCTGACGGTCAACGTCACCGCGAACACCGCGGTCCAGATGGCCACCGACCCCGCCATGCGCGGCCGGGTGATGTCCCTGTTCATGATGGTCTTCATGGGCGGCACCCCACTGGGCGCACCGGCGGTCGGCTGGATCACCGACGTCTACGGCCCCCGGGTCGGCTTCGCCCTGGGCGGCGCGATCTCGGCGGCGGCGGCCGCTGTCATCGGGTTGGTCCTGGCCCGGGCCGGGGGCCTGCGGCTGTCGGTGGGCTGGAACCGGGGGCATCCGCGGGTGCGGTTCGTGCCGCGGGAGGCGGAGGCCGTCGCGACGGCCTGACCGGCGGGGGTCAGTCGCGGGGGAACTCGGCGGTCTTGATGACGAGACCGACTGTCGTGTCCGTCAGGTCCATGTCGTCGCCGAATGGGATCTTCGTCTCGGTCGCGTACTCGCCGTTCTTGGGATGGGTGTAGAGGAAACACCTGCCCTGGTACGGGTCGGCGACGAGGTGGACAGAGACCTCGGCGATTGCGTAGGCGGTCTTCTTGGGGCCGTAGTCGTTGGCCGCGGTGTCCTTGGAAATCACCTCGGCGATGAACTCCACGTCGCGATGGTGAAAGCGGCCCTTCCCGTCCAGCTCCGCGCCCTCGGCGATCAGGCTGACGTCGGTCGCGAAACCGTTCAGGTGTCCCGGATAGTCGATCCGTATGTCCGACATGAGGCGCTGCTTCGGGTAGCGGGCGCGCAACAACGATACGCATGGCCATTCGGGGACGCCCGGGCCGCGCGGCGGCGACACTGACCCCATGAGACTCTTCGCCGCCGTGCTGCCCCCCGAGGACGTCGCCGACGCGCTCGCGGCCGAGGTGGCCGTGCTGCGCGGGCTGCCCGGCGCGGACGCGCTGCGCTGGACCGGGCGCCCCGGCTGGCACTTCACGCTCGCGTTCTACGGCCAGGTGGACGACGCCCTCGTACCGGACCTGTCGGAGCGGCTGGCGCGCGCGGCCCACCGTACCGCCGCCTTTCCGCTGGCCGTCTGTGGCGGTGGCCAGTTCGGGCACGGGCGGGCCCTGTGGGCCGGGGCGGAGGGCGACCTGGAGACGCTGCGGCTGCTCGCGGAGCGGGCGGAGGCGGCGGCCCGCAAGGCCGGGGTGCCGATGGAGGAGCACCGGCGCTACAAGGCCCACCTGACGGTGGCACGCAGCCGGGACGCGGTGGACGTGCGGCCGTACGTGGACGGCCTGCGCGGTTTCACCGGCCGCACCTGGACCGTCACCGACCTTGCGCTGGTGCGCAGCAACCTGCCCAGGTCCGGGATCCCGGGGGAGCAGCCCCGGTACGAGACGGTCGCCCGCTGGGCACTCGGTGGCGCCGGTTAGGCTCGACACGTGGACCCGAAAACCAGGAACCGGATCATGGCCGGTGCGCTTGTGCTGATGTTCGTGGTGGTGGCGGTGGCGGCGGCGGCCGGAAGGTAGCCCCCCCCCGGCCGCCGACGCCGCGGCCCGCGGCCGCATCCGGTCCGCCGCCCGCCGTACCCGCGGTCGCGGCGGCTACCAGGCGAAGGCCTCCGGGGACGGCCCCGGACCCGGGAAGATCTCGTCCAGTCCCGCCAGCACTTCCTGCGGCAGCTCCAGCTCCACGGCCCTGAGCGCCGACTCCAGCTGTTCCGGGGTGCGCGGACCGACGATCGGGCCGGTCACTCCGGGCCGGGTGAGCAGCCAGGCCAGGGCGGTCTCGCCGGGTTCCAGGCCGTGCTTGTCGAGCAGGTCCTCGTACGCCTGGACCTGGGCGCGGATGGTGCTGCTCGCGAGGGAGTCGGCGGCCCGGCCGCTCGCCCGGCGGCCGCCCTCGGCCTCCTTCTTGATCACCCCGCCGAGCAGCCCGCCGTGCAGCGGCGACCAGGGGATGACCCCCAGCCCGTACTCCCGCGCGGCCGGGACGACCTCCATCTCGGCGCGGCGCTCCGCGAGGTTGTAGAGGCACTGCTCGCTGACCAGCCCGTACGAGCCCCGGCGCGCCGCGGTCTCGTTCGCCTGGGCGATCTTGTAGCCGGGGAAGTTGCTGGAACCCGCGTAGAGGATCTTGCCCTGCTGTACGAGCACGTCGATGGCCTGCCAGATCTCCTCGAACGGCGTCTGCCGGTCGACGTGGTGGAACTGGTACAGGTCGATGTGGTCCGTCCGCAGCCGCTTCAGGCTGGCGTCGACCGCCCTGCGGATGTTGAGGGCGGACAGCTTGTCGTGGTTGGGCCAGGCCGACTGCCCGTCCGGCGCCATGTTGGCGTAGACCTTGGTGGCGAGCACGACCCTGTCTCGCCGGTCACCGCCCTTGGCGAGCCAGTTCCCGATGATCGATTCCGTACGGCCCTTGTTCTCGCCCCAGCCGTACACATTGGCGGTGTCGAAGAAGTTGATACCCGCGTCCAGGGCCGCGTCCATGATCGCGTGACTGCCGGCCTCGTCGGTCTGCGGGCCGAAGTTCATGGTGCCGAGGACGAGTCGGCTGACCTTGAGTCCCGTGCGTCCGAGCTGCGTGTACTCCATGGTCATCCAGCCAACGACTTGGAGTGCGCTCCAGGCAAGGGGAGGGGGTCAGTCGCGGGGGAACTTGTCCGTCTTGAGGACGAGGTCGACGACGGTGCCGGTGAGGTCGATGTCCGTACCGAACTCCACCCTCGTCATCGTGGCGTAGTCGCTGTCCTTGGGGTCGGTGTAGACGTAGCACCGTCCCTGGTAGGGATCCACGACGATGTAGACGGGGATCTCAGCGACCGCGTACGCGGTCTTCTTCGGGCCGTAGTCGTTGGGCGCCGTGCCCGCGGAGATGACCTCGGCGGCGAATTCGACGTCCTGGTAGCGCCAGCGGCCCCTGTCGTCCTCCTCCGCCGAGTCGCTGAGCTTGACGACGTCGGGGCAGAAGCCGTTCTTGTGCCCGGGGAAGTCGATACGGACGTCCGAGCAAAGGATGGCGTCCTCGCCGAACCTGTTTTCGAGGGCCCGCAGGATCCGGCGAATGATCTGCCAGTGCGTGTTCCGCTGCGGCGTCATGTAAACGTTGCCCCCGACGATCTCGACCCGGAATCCTTCGGGGACGGGCATGCGCTCAAGACGTTCGAACCACTCGTCCAGACCCATGGTGTCGGCGTCGGCCATCTCGATCCTGTCCTCCAGGACGGTCATCGTGGCGCTCCTCCCCGGCCGTCCCACGAACAGGCACAGCCGCGCAGTACAACGATACGCACGGTCACCGGGACTCGGGATACTCCGCGCCGAGCCCCCACGCCTGCCACATCGCCTCCGCGAAGGTTGCCGCGATCTTGTGTTCGCCGCTCGCGCTGGGGTGGGTGCCGTCGTAGGTGTCGCGCTGGAGGTCGTACGAGCGCGGTGTCGAGGCCAGCAGGATCGGTGACCGGGGTTCGTCCAGGTCGGCGATCGCCTTGGCGAGCAGCACGTTGAAGCCGTCCACCTGCTCGGCGAAGGGCGCGTCGGCGGCGGCGCGGATGTTCGGGATCACCGGCAGCACCACCATGCGGATGCGCGGCCCGCCCGCGCGGGCGGCCGCGACGAAGGACCGTACGTTGTCCGCGGTCTGTTCGGCGTTGGTGTAGAAGCCCAGGTCGATGAGGCCGAGGGAGACCAGCAGCACGTCGGGCCGGTGCCGCCGTACCGCGTCCTCGATGAGCGGGGCCATGTGCATCCAGCCCTCGCCCCAGCCGGCCAGGTGGCCGCGGGGGAAGCCGGGCTCGGCGTACGCCTCCGACGTGGGCGCCTCGGTCGTCTTGTCGTACAGATGCTCGCGCGGGCCCACGAACGTGAACGGACCGCCGTACGACTCGCACAGGTGCCGCCACAAGCGGTAACGCCACGTGTGCTCGCCCGCGCTCCCGATCGTCATGGAGTCGCCTACGGGCATGAACCTGAGCATCCGCTCATGATGGACGATCACGGAGGTGCGTGGGGTGTGAGGTTCGTGTGAGGCCCACCACGCCCGGTGAACGCCCGCGCGGGATGGCAGGCTTGGAGGTATGCGCCGTACCCTCGCCCTCCTTGCCGGAGCCCTGCTCACAGGCGTCCTCGCCGTGCCCGCGTCCGCCGACGGCGGAGGTGACGAAGGGTTCACGATCAAGGACCCGAGGATCACCGAGTCGAGCGGCCTGGCCGCCTCCCATCTCCACCCCGGCATCTACTGGACGCACAACGACAGCAACGACGGCCCGTACATCTACGCCGTGGACAGCGGCACCGGGAAGACCGTCGCCCGGGTGACCCTGCGCGGGGTCGGCGCCCCGCGCGACGTGGAGGCCATCTCCATCGGGCCGGACAACCAGATCTACGTCGGCGACATCGGTGACAACTACGACGGCAAGTGGCCCTACGTGTGGATCTACCGGCTGCCCGAGCCGAAGGAACTGAAGGACCAGACCGTCAAGGCCACGCAGTACGTCGTCAAGTACGCGGACGGCCCCCGCAACGCCGAGTCGATGGTCGTGCACCCGAAGACCGGGCGCGTCTACATCATCGACAAGGATGAGGACGGCGGACACCTCTACGAGGGCCCGGCGAAACTCTCCACGTCCGGCTCCAACACCTTCAAGCCCGTCGCCCCCGTCGACCTGTGGGCCACCGACGCCGCGTTCTCGCCCAACGGCACGCAACTCGCCGTGCGCGGCTACTTCGGCGGCATCCGCTACGACTGGAACGGCGGCCGGATCGAACGCAAGGAACGACTGGAGGTCCCGCTCCAGGGCCAGGGCGAGTCGATCACCTACTCCGCCGACGGCAGCAAGCTCATGTACGGCAGCGAGGGCACCGACAGCACGGTGGTGGCCAAGGACGCGCCAGGGGGCGGCGGATCCGCCACGTCGCCTTCGAAGAACGGGAGTTCATCGGCGTCCGGCAGCGGCGGGGACGACGGCGGCGACGGCGTACTCAGGAACGGCGCCATAGCGGTGGCCGTGGTCGCGGTCGCGTTCTTCGGCCTGCGGCGGCTCCGCCGGGGCCCCCGCACCTGACCCCTCGCAGCTGCCCCTCCCGGCCCCGCCCGCGTTGCCGTCAGCGGACTACTTCACGCAGCCGGGGGCCGGGAAGGCCGTCGTGTCCGCCGGGTGGCCGCCGCCCTCCGTGGTGGTCCGGAGCTTGGGGGACGTGCCGTCCGGATCGATGATGCGGGCTTCGAAGCCCGCGCTCTCCGGCAGCGCGGGATGCGCCCGGTCGAGGGTGCCGCCGACGCGCGTGCCGTCACCCGCGTTCTTGAAGAAGGCGACCGGGCCGTCCGGGCCGTTGCTCAGTACGGCGACGGTTCCGGCCCCGATGTCGTGCTCCTCGGTGATGGTGCAGCCCCGCGCGTCGGGTGTGCCGGTCTCCGGGAGCGGGAAGGTGCGCGCCCCACTCCTGGCGCCGGTCACCCGGAGCGCGGGCGCGGATCCGTCCGTACCCGTCAGGGTCAGGGTGAGACCGCGCTCCTTCGCCGTGGCATGGACGCGGTCCAGCGAGGCCAGGACGCGGTACATGTAGGCGTCACCCGGCCGCCAGCGCGGCGACACGGCACGAATCCACGCCTCGGGGCCACCCGCGCGCGGATCGTCGCGCAGGACGGCCACCATGTCCTGGCCGACGGCCACGGCCCGGCCCGCGTAGCGGGCGTCCGGGTTGGCGGCCGGGGTGCTGGTGGCGCCGGTGGCGCCGACGCCCAGGGTGCCCAGGAGCAGCGAGGCGGCCAGGAGCGAGCGGCGGCGGTGGTGTGCGAGCGCGGTCGGCATGACGGCACCCCTCCTTCGGCCTTCGGTACGAAGGAACTCCTCGTCGGCACCAATTGTCACCTGTCGCCGGAGATATCCGCACACGCGAAGGGCGCCCGGCGTGTACCGGACGCCCCTCGGGGTCGTGGGACGAGTGGTTACAGCTTCTCGATCACGTAGTCCACGCACGCCGTCAGCGCCTCGACGTCCGCCGGGTCGATCGCCGGGAACATCGCGACGCGCAGCTGGTTGCGGCCGAGTTTGCGGTAGGGGTCGGTGTCGACGACGCCGTTGGCGCGCAGCACCTTGGCGACGGCCGCCGCGTCGATCTCGTCGGCGAAGTCGATCGTGCCGATGACCTGCGAGCGCTTGGCCGGGTCGGTGACGAACGGGGTGGCGTACTTGGACTCCTCCGCCCAGGTGTACAGGCGGGTCGAGGAGTCCTTCGTGCGGCCGGTGGCGAAGGAGAGGCCGCCCTGGCCGTTCAGCCACTCCAGCTGCTCGTTCAGCAGGAACAGGGTGGCCAGGGCCGGGGTGTTGTACGTCTGGTTCTTGCGGGAGTTGTCGATCGCAGTCGGCAGGCTGAAGAACTCCGGGATGTGCCGGCCGGACGCGTGGACGCGCTCGGCGCGCTCGATCGCGGCCGGGGAGAAGACGCCGATCCACAGGCCGCCGTCGGAGGCGAAGGACTTCTGCGGGGCGAAGTAGTAGACGTCGGTCTCGGCGATGTCGACCGGGAGGCCGCCCGCGCCGGAGGTGGCGTCCACGAGGACGAGCGCGTTCTCGTCGGCGCCCGCCACCCGCTTGATGGGCATGGCGACACCGGTGGAGGTCTCGTTGTGGGTGAAGGCGTAGACGTCGGTGCCCGCCTCCGCCCGCGGCTCGGGGTGGGTGCCCGGGTCGGTGGAGACGACGGTGGGCTCGGCCAGCCACGGCGCGAGCTTCGCGGCCTTGGCGAACTTGGAGGAGAACTCGCCGAACGTGAGGTGCTGGGACTTGTTCTCGATCAGTCCGTGCGTCGCGATGTCCCAGAAGGCGGTGGAGCCGCCGTTGCCGAGGACGACCTCGTAGCCCTCGGGCAGCGAGAACAGCTCGGAGATGCCCTCACGGACCCTGCCGACCAGGTTCTTGACCGGGGCCTGGCGGTGAGAGGTGCCCAGCAGGGACGTACCGGTGGCGGCCAGCGCGTCCAGCGCCTCCGTCCGCACCTTGGAGGGGCCCGCGCCGAATCGACCGTCGGCGGGCTTGATGTCAGCGGGAATCTGGATCTCAGCCACGAGTCGGAGGGTATCGGCTGGGCGGAGCCGGACGGCGCCGTGTCCGTCCGATGAGACAAGATCGCCAAGCGATGGACTTGTTGAGTCGTACGACGAAATGGGTGGGGCTGTGGACAACTCGATGTGACTCTGCGTGAGCGGATGCATCCTGGACGCATGACGGATCTGGCGGCGGAGCTGCGGAGGGCCGTCCGGGGTGAGGTCGCTTTCGATGTCACGTCCCGGGCGCTGGTGACCATGGACGCCTCGAACTACCGGCGCGTCCCACTGGGGGTGGTGTCGCCACGGGATGTTGACGACGTGGCCGCGACGCTGGAGGTGTGCCGGGAACGCGGGGTGCCGGTGGTGCCACGAGGTGGCGGCACCTCGATCGCGGGACAGGCCACCGGCACGGGCGTGGTGCTGGACTTCACCCGGCACATGAACCGGCTGCTCACGCTGGACCCCGCCGCCCGCACGGCGGTCGTGCAACCGGGTCTGGTCCTCGACCGGCTCCAGGAGGCCGCCGCCCCGCACGGCCTGCGCTTCGGCCCCGATCCCTCGACGCACGGCCGGTGCACGCTCGGCGGGATGATCGGCAACAACTCGTGCGGCTCGCACTCGGTGGCCTGGGGGACGACCGCCGACAACGTGCGGGAACTGGCCGTGATCACCGCGCGCGGAGAGCGGCTGCGGCCCGGCCGGGACTGGGCGGGAGCCCCGCCGGGCCTGCGAGAACTGGTGGCGGCCGAGCGGGCCCGGCTGCGCACCGGCCTTCCCGACCTGCCCCGCCGCATCTCCGGCTATGCGCTGGACGCCCTGCTTCCCGAGAAACACGCGGACGTCGCCCGCTCCCTCTGCGGCTCGGAGGGCACCCTCGGCATCCTCACGGAGGCGGTCGTACGGCTCGTGGAGACACCCCGCGCCCGCGCCCTGGCCGTACTGGGCTATGCGGACGAGAGCGCGGCCGCCGAAGCCGCCGTCGGGCTGCTGCCGCACGGCCCGCTCACCGTGGAGGGCATGGCTGCCGACCTGGTGCCGGACCCGGTGGGGCTGCCCCGGGGCGGTGCCTGGCTGTTCGCGGAGACCGGCGGGGAGTCGGCGGGGGAGGCACGCGCGCGTGCGGAGGCGATCGTCCGCGCGGCCGACGTGGTGGACGCGCTGGTGGTGACGGAGGACGCCGCCCAGCGGACCCTGTGGCGCCTCCGCGAGGACGCCAGCGGCACCGCGACCAGGCTGCCCGACGGCACAGAGGCCTGGCCCGGCTGGGAGGACTGCGCGGTGCCGCCCGCCCGGCTCGGCGCCTATCTGCGGGACTTCCGGGCACTGCTGTCCGCGCACGGACTGCGCGGTACGCCGTACGGCCACTTCGGCGACGGTTGCGTGCACATCCGCATCGACTTCGACCTGATGACCGACGCGGGCGTCCGCCGCTTCCGCCGCTTCTCCGAGGAGCAGGCCGACCTGGTGGTCGCGCACGGCGGCTCACTGTCCGGGGAGCACGGGGACGGCCAGGCCCGTGCGGAGCTGCTGCCGAGGATGTACGGCGCGGAGATGGTCGCCCTGTTCGAGCGCGCCAAGGCCGTGTGGGACCCGGACGGCCTGCTCAACCCCGGCATGCTGGTCGACCCGGCACCGCTCGACGTCGGCCTCCGCTTCGCCGTGCTGCCCCGCCACCCGATCGACGTCGCCTTCGGCTACCCGGCCGACGGCGGTGACTTCTCGGCGGCGGTCCGCCGGTGCGTGGGGGTCGCCAAGTGCCGTACGACGACCGTGTCCGGGCCCGCCGTCATGTGCCCCTCCTTCCGGGTCACCGGCGAGGAACAGCACTCCACGCGCGGCCGCGCCCGGCTCCTGCACGAGATGCTCGCCGGTGAGCTGGTGACGGACGGCTGGCGCTCGCCCGAGGTCCGGGACGCGCTGGACCTGTGCCTGTCCTGCAAGGGCTGCCGCTCCGACTGCCCGGTCGGGGTCGACATGGCCACCTACAAGGCGGAGTTCCTGCACCACCACTACCAGGGCCGACTGCGCCCCGCCGCCCACTACACGCTCGGCCGACTGCCCAGCTGGCTCGACTGGGCGGCCCGCACCCACACGGCCCGGCCCCTCAACACCCTCGCCGCGGTACGGCTACTGGCACGGGCCGCCATGCGGCTGGCGGGGCTCGCCCCGGAGAGGGAGATTCCCCGCCTGGCGACGGAGACGTTCAGCCGGTGGTGGCGCGGTAGAGGCGGAGGCTTCGCGGGCGACGGTGGCGGTGACGGCGATGGCGACGCGATCGGCCGGGACGGGCCGGTCGTGTTGTGGCCGGACACCTTCACCGAGTACCTCTCGCCGGAGGTGGGCCGGGCCGCCGTGCGGGTATTGGAGGCGGCCGGGGTCGGGGTGACGCTGCCGCCGCCGGCCCCGCGAGGGCGGCGGGGCGTGTGCTGCGGGCTGACCTATGTCTCGACCGGTCAGCTGGACCGCGCCCGCGAGGTCATGCGCCGCACCCTCGACATCATGGAGTCGGCGCTGAGCACCACAGCCACCGCTGTCACCGGCACCGCTGCCCCCGTCCCCGCCTCCACCCCCACGCCCGTCGTCGTCCTGGAGCCCAGCTGCGCGGCGGCGCTGCGCACCGACCTGCCCGAGCTGCTGCCCGACGATCCGCGTGCGGCCCGGCTGGCGTCGGCGGTGGTCACCTTCGCGCAGGCCCTGGAGCGGTATGCGCCCGACTGGAGCCCACCGGCGGTGGCCCGCCCCGTGACCGGTCAGACCCACTGCCACCAGCACGCGGTCCTCGGCGACGCCCCCGACCGCAGACTGCGCGAGGCGGCCGGTCTCACCGGTGAGCTGGCCGGCGGCTGCTGCGGACTCGCGGGGAACTTCGGCTTCGAGCGCGGCCACTTCGAGGTGTCCTCGGCCTGCGCGGAGGAGCAACTGCTGCCCGCCGTGCGCGAGGCGGCCGAAGACACGGTGGTCCTGGCGGACGGGTACTCCTGCCGAACCCAGCTGGAACAGCTGGCCGGAGTGCGGGGGCGCCACCTGGCCGAGGTGCTCGCCGAGGCGCTCTCAGGCTACGGAAAGAATTCTCAGCAAATCCAAGGGAATTCACAGCAGCTCTAAGGGGATTCCGGCGTTCCGGTGGTTGCGGGGGGTGTAGGTTTTTTGATGTCGGGTTCCGGACGCGGAATTCACTACCGCAATGAGTAATGCCAACGAAGGAGTCGTAAAATGAGCCTCAGGAAGCTCGCCCCGCTGCCCCCGAAACCGAAGAAGCACCTTCCCCCGCCGCCCCCGGCGAAGCCCAGGAAGAAGCACCACGGAAAGCCGCTGCCCAAGCCGCACCACGGCAAGGGAGCCTGACCGGGGAGCCTGACAGGGCGCCCCCGGCAAGGCCAGGTGAAAGGGGGCCGACGGCGCACCGTCGGCCCCCTTTCCTGTGACGGGAGCACCGTCCGAGGGATGCCTGGAAATTCACGAACGCGCCGAGGGAATGGGGAAAAGTGGAGGGGATGGAGAGAGTGGAGGGAATGCGAATGGAAAAGGATGAGGGTGGTGCGCTCGAATACGAGGACACCCCGACCCTTCCGGCGCGCACCGCATTCCGCAGGTTCTGGCCGCTGACCAGAGGTCTGCGCCACTGGCTGCTGCTCGTCTGGCTGTGCACGGTGCTCGCCGCGCTCGCCGAGACCGGGGCGATCCTGCTCTTCAGCGACCTCACCGACAACGCCCTGGAGAAGGGTTCGCTCGACGCGTTCTGGAGCCCCGCCGGCAAGTGGCTGGCCATCGCCGTGGCCGGCGCGGTCGTCGGTTACGCGGGCAACTCCCTCGCCGCCTGGGTGACGGAACGCTTCGTGATGCGGCTGCGCGAGCAGGTCTTCGACCATGTGCAGCGGCTGCCCCCGCACTTCTTCCAGAGACACCGGCAAGGCGATCTGCTCTCCCGTCTGACCAGCGACGTGGAGGCGATAGAGACGATGGTCGTGTCCGGGTTCGTGAGCGCCGCCTCGGCCGTCTTCAGTGCGCTGTTCTACGCGGGCGCCGCCTTCTGGCTGCGCTGGGACCTGGCCGCCGCGACCTTCGTCCTCGCCCCCCTGTTCTGGCTGGCGGCCCGCCGCTTCGCCGGCTCCCTCGGGGAGGTCTCGCGCGCGGGCCGGGTCGCCGACGGCGCGATCACCTCCGTCGTGGAGGAGTCCCTCGGCAACATCGTGCTCACTCAGGCGTACGACCGCCGGGACGCGGAGCGGCGGCGGCTGCACGTGGAGGCGAACGCCTGGTTCCGGGCCGCCGTCCGCTCGGCGCGGCTCAACGAGGCGTACGAACAGCTGGTGCAGGTCATCGAGACCGTATGTGTGCTCGCGGTGATCGGCATCGGGGCCTGGGAGATCTCCACCGACCGGATGACCCTCGGCCAGCTCCTCGCCTTCTCCGCCTTCCTGGGCTACCTCTACCCGCCGGTGCGCGGTCTCGCCCAGCTCGGGCTCACCGTCACCGCGGCCACGGCGGGCGCGGAGCGGCTGATCGAGATACTCGATGTGCCGCCCTCGGTCACCGATCCCGCCCCCCGCCCCGGCCGTGAGCCCGGCCGTCCCGACGGCACCCTGGAGGTCCGGGGCGTGACGTTCGGCTACCCCGGCATCGGCGGCACCGCCCTGTCGGGCCTCTCCTTCACGGCCACCCCGGGCGAGCTGGTGATCATCACCGGCCCGAGCGGCGCGGGCAAGTCGACGGTGTCGAAACTGCTCCTGCGCTTCTACGACCCGGACGGCGGGGAGATCCGCCTGGACGGCGTGCCGCTGCGGGACTACCCGCTGGCCCGGCTGCGCGAGTACGTGACACTCCTGCCGCAGGAGACCCTCGTCCTGCACGACACGATCCGCGCGAACATAGCCTGCGGCCGCTCCGGTGCCAGTGAGCGGGCCATCACCGAGGCGGCGAGGGCGGCCGACGCCCACGAGTTCATCACCCGGCTGCCCGACGGCTACGACACCCGGGTCGACCCCAACTCGGCCCGGCTGTCCGGCGGCCAGCTCCAGCGACTGGCGCTCGCCCGCGCGATCCTGCGGGACTCGCCGGTGCTGGTCCTGGACGAGCCGACCACGGGTCTGGACGCGATGGCCGCACGCAGATTCGTGAAGCCGCTGCGCCGGCTGACCGCGGGCCGTACGACCATCATGATCACCCACGACCTCAATCTCGCCCCCGACGCCGACCGCATCCTGGTCGTGGACCGGGGCCGCGTCGTGGAGACCGGCCGGCACGAGGAACTGCTGGCGCGCGGCGGGGCGTACTCCCGGCTGCACCGCTCGCAGAACAACACGGTGACGGACACGGCGGAACTGCGGCTGCCGCTGTTCACGGAGGAGGCGATACCGGCGGCATACGGGAGCGAGCGCGAGGCCTACGCTGCGGCCGGGACATGGACCCGGCCGGCACAGGGCCGGGCCGCTCGACCGGGCTGATCTCAGTATCCGGGACGGCCTCCGGGGCGCCATCCGGTACAGCCGCAAAAAAGGTGTACACACCTGACGGGGTCCACTACTGTGGACTGAGTAGTGCACCATGCTGAACGAACGCTTGAGCTGAGCATCTGGACCGTCGTGACCACACCCACACCTGCATCCACATCCGCCCCCGTGTCGGCCCACGCGCCCGCGCCCGTGGCCGAAGCCGCGTCCGCATCGAGCCGGTTCGGCTCGCTGGGGCCGGTCGGCCTGGTTCTCGCCGGTGGTGTCTCGGTTCAGTTCGGCGGGGCGCTCGCGGTGACCCTGATGCCCAGGACCGGCGCACTCGGTGTGGTGACCCTGCGGCTGTTCGCGGCCGCGGTGATCCTTCTGGTGGTCTGCCGCCCCCGGCTGCGCGGCCACTCGCGGGCCGACTGGGGCACGGTGGCCGTCTTCGGTATCACCATGGGCGCGATGAACGGCCTCTTCTACGAGGCCGTCGCCCGTATCCCCCTCGGTCCCGCCGTCACCCTGGAAGTCCTGGGCCCGCTGGCCCTCTCGGTGCTGGCCTCCCGCCGACTGGTCAACGCCCTCTGGGCGGGCCTCGCCCTGGCCGGGGTCTTCCTTCTCGGCGGCGGAGGCTTCGGCGACCTGGACCCGGTGGGCGCCGCGTTCGCGCTCGGGGCGGGCTCGATGTGGGCGGCGTACATCGTCTTCAGTGCCCGTACCGGCCGGCGCTTCCCGCAGGCCGACGGGCTGGCCCTCGCCATGGCGGTGGCGGCGCTGCTGTTCCTCCCGCTCGGGATCGCCGAGTCGGGCGGCAAGCTGCTGAACCCGACGACGGTGGCCCTGGGTTCCGCGGTGGCGGTCCTCTCCTCCGTCCTCCCCTACACCCTCGAACTCCTCGCCCTGCGCCACCTCCCCGCCTCCACCTTCGCCATCCTGATGAGCCTGGAACCGGCTCTCGCCGCGGCGGCGGGCTTCCTGATCCTCGACCAGACCCTCTCCGCCACCCAGGCGGCCGCGATCGCCCTGGTCATCGGCGCGAGCATGGGCGCGGTGCGAACCCAGGTGGGCCGGGGCGCCCGGTTGCCAAAGACTCCGACGGGCTGAAGCCGACCCCCCGCGGCCCCCGCTCCGGCCTCCCGCGGCCCCTGCTCCGGCCTTCCACGGCTCCCGCGTTGGCCTTCCGCAGTCCCTGCTCGCGCCTTCTGCGGCCCCCGCTCCGGGCCTTCTGCGGCCCCCGCTCACGCCTTCCGTATCCCTGCTCGCGCCTCTGCGGCCCCCGCTCCGGGCCTTCTGTGGCGCCCGCTCCCGCCTCCCACAGTCCCCTCACGCCTTCCGTGGCCTTAGCTCCTGCCTCCCACAGTCCCCGCTCGCGCCTTTCGTGGTCCCCGCCGTACTTTCGCAGCCAAAATCAATGCAAGCACGCTTGATTGTTTCTGGTGGCGCTGCCATGCTCCCACCCATGTCCGATCCGACGCCTGTGTTCGATGATCTGCGTGAGGAAAGCGAAGAACTCGACCGGCTCGTGGCCGAGTTGAGCCCGGAGCGGTGGGCGTCGGCGACGCCCGCTCCCCGGTGGACCGTCGCGCACCAGATCGCTCACCTCGCCTGGACCGATCAGTCGGCCCTGCTCTCCGTCACCGACGCCGACGGCTTCCGCGCCCTGGTGGAGAAGGCGCTCGCCTCGGCGGACACCTTCGTGGACGACGGCGCCGAAGAGGGGGCCCAGCTGCCGCCCGCCGAGCTGTTGGCACGGTGGCGTGCGGGGCGTGCCGCGCTCGACGGGGCGCTGCGTGCCGCCCCGCCCGGGGCGCGGTTCCCCTGGTACGGGCCGCCCATGTCGGCCGCTTCGGTGGCCACCGGCCGACTGATGGAGACCTGGGCCCACGGCCAGGACGTCGCCGACACGCTCGGCGTGGTCCGCGCCCCCACCGACCGGCTCCGGCATGTGGTGCACATCGGAGTACGCGCACGGGACTTCGCCTTCGCGGCGCGCGGACTCCAGGCGCCGGCCGACCCGTTCCGCGTCGAGGTCCTGGCGCCCTCCGGCGACACCTGGGCCCACGGCCCCGAGGACGCCGCCCAGCGTGTCACCGGTCCCGCCCTCGACTTCTGCCTGCTGGTCACCCAGCGCGCCCACCGTGCCGATCTCGCCGTACGCGCCGAGGGCCCCGACGCCGACCGCTGGCTCGACATCGCCCAGGCCTTCGCCGGACCGCCCGGCGCCGGGCGCACCCCCAAGGGGGCCGGGGAGTGACCCGGCCGCTGCGCATAGCCAACGCCTCCGGCTTCTACGGCGACCGCTTCGACGCCCTGCGGGAGATGCTCACCGGCGGCGAACTCGACGTCCTCACCGGCGACTACCTCGCCGAGCTGACCATGCTGATCCTCGGCCGGGACCGGCTGAAGGACCCCTCCGCCGGATACGCCCGCACCTTCCTGCGGCAACTGGAGGACTGCCTCGGCCTCGCCCACGAGCGGGGCGTCCGGATCGTCACCAACGCGGGCGGGCTCAACCCCGCCGGTCTCGCCGACGCCGTACGCGCCCTCGCCGACCGGCTCGGCATACCGGTACGCGTCGCCCATGTCGAGGGCGACGACCTCACCGCCCGGCACCCAGGCAGCCTCGCCGCCCACGCCTACCTCGGCGGGTTCGGGATCACGGAGTGCCTGAAGGCGGGCGCCGACATCGTGGTCACCGGACGGGTCACCGACGCGGCCCTGGTCACCGGGCCCGCCGCCGCCCACTTCGGCTGGCAGCCGGGGGAGTACGACCGGCTCGCGGGTGCCGTCGTCGCCGGGCACGTACTGGAGTGCGGCACCCAGGCCACCGGCGGCAACTACTCCTTCTTCACCGAAGCCGAAGCCGAAGCCGGGGGCGGGGGCGGGGGCGGAGCCAGGGGTGACATCCGCCGTCCCGGCTTCCCCCTCGCCGAGGTCCACGCCGACGGCAGCTGCGTCATCACCAAGCACCCCGGCACCGGCGGCTTCGTGAGCGTCGGGACCGTGACCGCCCAGCTGCTCTACGAGACGGGCGGCGCCCGGTACGCGGGGCCCGACGTCACCGCCCGCCTCGACACCGTACGGCTCAGTCAGGACGGGGCTGACCGGGTGCGGATCGAGGGGGTGCGGGGCGAGGCTCCGCCGCCCACCCTCAAGGTCGGGCTCAACCGGCTCGGCGGCTTCCGCAACGAGGTCACCTTCGTCCTCACCGGCCTCGACATCGAGGCCAAGGCCGCACTGGTGCGCGAGCAGCTGGCCGACGTCTTCGCCAAGTCGGCCCCCGCCCACGTCGGGTGGGAACTGGTCCGCACCGACCGGGCCGACGCCGACACCGAGGAGACGGCCAGCGCGCTGCTGCGGCTCGTCGTACGCGACCCCGACCAGGGCGTCGTGGGACGCGCGCTGAGCGGCGCCGCCATCGAGCTGGCGCTCGCCAGCTACCCCGGCTTCCATGTGCTCGCGCTGCCGGGGAAGGGCGACCCCTACGGCGTCTTCGAGGCCCGGTACGTCCCCCGGGCCGACGTCGGCCACTTCGCCGTACTCGACGACGGCCGACGGATCCCCGTCACCGCGCCGCACGACACCGCCGTACTCGAAGACGTACCCCAGCCACCCCTGCCCGAGCCCCTGCCCCAGAGCCCCACCCGCCGCGCCCCGCTCGGCCTGGTCGCCGGTGCCCGCAGCGGGGACAAGGGCGGCAACGCCAACGTCGGTGTCTGGGTGCGCGACGACGACGCCTGGCGGTGGCTCGCCCACGAGCTGACCGCCGAGCGGTTGCGGCAGCTCCTGCCCGAGACGGCGGAGCTGCCGGTGACCCGCCATCTGCTCCCCGGCATCCGCGCCCTGAACTTCGTGGTCGAGGGGATCCTCGGCGAGGGCGTCGCCGCGCGGCACCGTTTCGACCCGCAGGCCAAGGCCCTCGGCGAATGGCTGCGCTCCCGCCACCTGGACATACCGGAGGCCCTGCTGTGACCGTCCTTCCGTCCACCCTGGACACCGGCGGCCAGGACTACCGAGCGAACCGCGAAGCCATGCTCGCCAAGCTCGCCGACCTCGAGACCGAGCACACCAAGGCGCTCGCGGGCGGCGGCGAGAAGTATGTGCAACGGCACCGCAAACGCGGCAAGCTGCTGGCTCGTGAGCGCGTGGAACTGCTCCTCGACCCGGACACGCCGTTCCTGGAACTGTCGCCGCTGGCCGCCTGGGGCAGTGAGTACGCCGTGGGCGCGTCGGTGGTCGCCGGGATCGGGGTGGTCGAGGGCGTCGAGTGCCTGATCACCGCCAACGACGCGACCGTGCGCGGCGGTGCCAGCAACCCGTGGAGCCTGAAGAAGGCCCTGCGGGCGCACGAGATCGCACACGCCAACCGGCTGCCGCACATCAGCCTGGTGGAGTCGGGCGGCGCCGACCTGCCCTCCCAGAAGGAGATCTTCATCCCCGGGGGCGCCGTCTTCCGGGACCTGACGCGGCTGTCGGCCGCCGGCATCCCGACCGTCGCAGTCGTCTTCGGCAACTCGACGGCGGGCGGCGCCTACGTCCCCGGCATGTCCGACCACGTGATCATGGTCAAGGAACGCGCGAAGGTGTTCCTCGGCGGTCCGCCGCTGGTGAAGATGGCGACCGGCGAGGAGAGCGACGACGAGTCGCTGGGCGGCGCGGAGATGCACGCGCGCACGTCCGGGCTCGCCGACTACTTCGCCGTCGACGAGCAGGACGCGCTGCGGCAGGCGCGGCGCGTGGTCGCCCGGCTCAACCACCGCAAGGCGTACCCGGATCCGGGTCCGGCGGCGCCGCCCAAGTACGACCCGGAGGAGCTCCTCGGGATCGTGCCGGGCGACCTGAAGGTGCCGTTCGACCCGCGTGAGGTCGTCGCCCGGATCGTGGACGCCTCCGACTTCGACGAGTTCAAGCCGCTGTACGGGACGAGCCTGGTGACCGGCTGGGCGAGCCTGCACGGCTACCCGGTCGGCATCCTCGCCAACGCCCGGGGCGTGCTGTTCAGCGAGGAGTCGCAGAAGGCCGCCCAGTTCATCCAGCTGGCCAACCAGCGGGACATCCCGCTGCTGTTCCTGCACAACACCACCGGCTACATGGTCGGCCGGGAGTACGAGCAGGGCGGCATCATCAAGCACGGCGCGATGATGATCAACGCCGTCAGCAACAGTCGCGTCCCCCACCTGTCCGTCCTCATGGGCGCCTCCTACGGTGCCGGTCACTACGGCATGTGCGGCCGCGCCTACGACCCGCGGTTCCTGTTCGCCTGGCCCAGCGCCAAGTCCGCCGTCATGGGCCCGCAGCAGCTCGCCGGTGTGCTGTCGATCGTCGCCCGGCAGTCGGCGGCCGCCAAGGGGCAGCCGTACGACGACGACGCGGACGCCGCGCTGCGCGCCATGGTCGAGCAGCAGATCGAGTCCGAGTCGCTGCCGATGTTCCTGTCCGGGCGGCTGTACGACGACGGCGTCATCGACCCACGGGACACCCGCACCGTCCTCGGACTTTGCCTGTCCGCCATCCACACGGCGCCCTACGAGGGCGCGCGCGGTGGGTTCGGCGTCTTCCGGATGTGAGGCTCATGATTTCGAGTTTGCTCGTCGCCAACCGCGGCGAGATCGCCTGCCGTGTCTTCCGTACCTGCCGTGAGCTGGGCATCCGTACCGTCGCCGTGCACTCCGACGCCGACGAGCACGCCCTGCACGCGCGCGAGGCCGACGCGGCCGTACGGCTGCCGGGCGCGACGCCCGCCGAGACGTATCTGCGCGGCGACCTGATCGTGAAGGCAGCCCTGGACGCCGGCGCCGACGCCGTGCACCCCGGGTACGGCTTCCTGTCCGAGAACGCCGACTTCGCGCGTGCCGTGCTCGGCGCGGGCCTGGTGTGGATCGGGCCGTCGCCGGAGGCGATCGAGGCGATGGCGTCCAAGACGCGCGCCAAGCAGCTGATGGGGATCGAGCCGCTCGGCGAGGTCACCGGGTCGGACCTGCCGGTGCTGGTGAAGGCGGCGGCCGGCGGCGGCGGCCGGGGCATGCGGATCGTGCGCGAACTCGGCGAGCTCGAAGCCGCCTTGACGGCCGCCGGGGCCGAGGCCGCGAGCGCCTTCGGCGACGGCGAGGTGTTCGTCGAGCCGTACGTGGAGCGCGGCCGGCATGTCGAGGTGCAGGTCCTTGCCGACACCCACGGCACGGTCTGGACCCTCGGCACCCGCGACTGCTCCCTCCAGCGCCGCCACCAGAAGGTGGTCGAGGAAGCCCCGGCGCCG
This sequence comes from Streptomyces sp. NPDC086787, assembly GCF_044745865.1. Taxonomy (NCBI): domain Bacteria; kingdom Bacillati; phylum Actinomycetota; class Actinomycetes; order Kitasatosporales; family Streptomycetaceae; genus Streptomyces; species Streptomyces sp. NPDC086787. Next base: position 182,203 of record NZ_JBIVBC010000005.1, read on the forward strand.
GGGCTCGGCACCGAACTCACCGACGAGCTGTACCGGTTGGCGGTGCGCGCGGCTCGCTCCGTCGAGTACACCGGCGCGGGCACCGTCGAGTTCCTCGTCGCCGACGGCAGGGCCCACTTCCTGGAGATGAACACCCGCCTCCAGGTCGAACACCCGGTCACGGAGGCCGTGTTCGGCGTGGACCTGGTCGCCGAGCAGATCCGGATCGCCGAGGGTCAGGCCCTCGCCGCCGACCCGCCCCCCGCGCGCGGCCACGCCGTCGAGGCCCGCCTCTACGCCGAGGACCCGGCCCGCGACTGGGCCCCGCAGACCGGCATCCTGCACCGGCTCGCCGTACCGGGCGGCATCCGGCTCGACACCGGCTACACCGACGGCGACGGCATCGGCGTCCACTACGACCCGATGCTCGCCAAGGTGGTGGCCCACGCACCCACCCGCGCGGAGGCGCTCCGCAAGCTATCCGGCGCGCTGGAGCGGGCCGAGGTGCACGGCCCGGTCACCAACCGTGAGCTGCTGGTGCGCTCGCTGCGGCACGCCGAGTTCACGGACGGCCGGATGGACACCGGCTTCTACGACCGTCACCTCACCGGGCTGACCGCGGCGGCCCCCGAGCCGTACGCCCCGCTCGCCGCGGCCCTCGCCGACGCACACGGCCGTTCCCGGTTCGGCGGCTGGCGCAACCTGTCCTCGCAGCCGCAGACGAAGCGCTATCTCATGGCGGGCGAGGAGCACGAGGCCCGCTACCGGCACACCCGGGAGGGCCTCGCCGCGGCGGCCGACGGGGTGCGCGTCGTGCACGCGGACGCGCGTCTCGTCGTACTCGAAGTGGACGGTGTACGGCGGAAGTTCGACGTGGCGCGGTACGGCGACCAGGTGTACGTCAACGCCACCGCGCTCACCGCCCTGCCCCGCTTCCCCGACCCGGCCGCGCAGATCGCCCCCGGCTCCCTGCTGGCCCCGATGCCGGGCACGGTCGTCCGTGTCGCCGAGGGGCTGGCCGAGGGCGCCGCCGTCCGTGCCGGGCAGCCGCTGATCTGGCTGGAGGCGATGAAGATGCAGCACCAGATCTCCGCGCCGGTCGCCGGAACGCTCAGCACCCTGCACGTCACGCCCGGACAGCAGGTGGAGCCCGGCACGTTGCTCGCCGTCGTCCAGGAGTCGCAGGACACGCAGGTCACGCAGGAATCGCAGGACAACTCTTCCCAGGCCTAGGAGCCCTTATGACCTCCGTCATGGAAACCGAAGAGCACAAAGCCCTCCGCGCCGCGGTCGCCGCCCTCGGCAAGCGGTACGGCCGCGAATACATCACCCGCACCGTCGCCGAGGGCCGGCACCCCGTCGAACTCTGGGCCGAGGCCGGCAAGCTCGGCTACCTCGGCGTCAACCTGCCCGAGGAGTACGGGGGCGGCGGCGGAGGCATCACCGAACTGTCCATAGTCCTGGAGGAGTTGGGCGCCGCCGGTTCGCCGCTGCTCATGCTCGTCGTCTCGCCCGCCATCTGCGGAACGGTCATAGCCCGCTTCGGCACCGAGGAGCAGAAGCGCGCCTGGCTGCCCGGACTGGCCGACGGCTCGCGGACCATGGCCTTCGGCATCACCGAGCCGGACGCCGGGTCCAACAGCCACCGCATCACCACCACCGCCCGCCGGGACGGCGCCGACTGGCTGCTCACCGGCCGCAAGGTGTTCATCTCGGGCGTCGACATCGCGGACGCCGTGCTGATCGTCGGCCGTACCGAGGACGCCCGCACCGGCCGCCTCAAGCCCTGTCTGTTCATCGTGCCGACCGACGCCGAGGGTTTCCAGCGGAACCCCATCGAGATGGAACTCAACGCGGCGGAGAAGCAGTTCGAACTCGTTCTGGACGATGTCCGGCTGCCCGCGGACGCGCTCGTCGGCGACGAGGACGCCGGCCTCCTCCAGCTGTTCGCCGGGCTCAACCCCGAGCGCATCATGACCGCCGCCTTCGCGATCGGCATGGGCCGCTACGCGCTCGCCAAGGCCATCGACTACGCCCGCGACCGCAGCGTCTGGAAGACCCCCATCGGCGCCCACCAGGCCATCGCGCACCCCCTCGCCACGGCGCACATCGACCTCGAACTCGCCCGCCTGATGATGCAGAAGGCCGCCCACCTCTACGACGCCGGGGACGACATCGGCGCGGGCGAGGCCGCCAACATGGCCAAGTACGCGGCCGCCGAGGCCTGCGTGAAGGCCGTCGACCAGTCCGTGCACACCCTCGGCGGCAACGGCCTCACCCGTGAGTTCGGCCTGGCCTCGCTGATAACGGGCTCGCGCGTGGCTCGTATCGCACCGGTGAGCCGGGAGATGATTCTGAACTACGTCTCCCACCAGACCCTGGGTCTGCCCAAGTCGTACTGATCAGCACAGCGTTGTGCCAGTCGCGCGAGGAGGAACCGTGTTCCGCAGTGAGTACGCAGACGTCCCGGCCGTGGAACTGCCCATCCACGAGGCAGTGCTGGGCAGGGCCGCCGAGTTCGGCGACCACCCCGCCCTGATCGACGGGGCGGACGGCACCACCCTCACGTACGCCCAACTGGACCGGTTCCACCGGCGGATCGCCGCCGCCCTCGCCGACGCGGGCCTGTGCAAGGGCGACGTCCTCGCCCTGCACAGCCCCAACACCGTCGCCTTCCCGACCGCCTTCTACGCGGCCACACGCGCCGGCGCCGCCGTCACCACCGTGCATCCGCTCGCCACCCCCGAGGAGTTCGCCAAGCAGCTCGACGACTCGGGCGCCCGCTGGATCGTCACCGTCTCACCGCTGCTGCAGACCGCCCGCCGGGCCGCCGAACTCGCGGGCGGCATAAGGGAGATATTCGTCTGCGACAGCGCGCCCGGACACCGCTCCCTGATCGACATGATCGGCTCCACCGCCCCCGAACCGGACATCGCCATCGACCCGGTCGAGGACGTCGCCGCCCTGCCGTACTCCTCCGGCACCACCGGCGTCCCCAAGGGGGTGATGCTCACCCACCGGCAGATCGCCACCAACCTGGCCCAGCTCGAACCCGCCGTCCCGGCCGGACCGGACGACCGGATCCTCGCAGTTCTGCCCTTTTTTCACATATACGGCCTCACCGCGCTGATGAACGCGCCGCTGCGGCACGGCGCCACCGTCGTCGTGCTGCCCCGCTTCGAGCTGGAGACCTTCCTCGCGGCCGTCGAGAACCACCGCATCACCGGCCTGTACGTGGCCCCGCCGATCGTTCTCGCCCTCGCCAAGCACCCGGCCGTCGCCCGCTACGACCTGTCCTCGCTGCGGTACCTCATCAGCGCCGCCGCCCCCCTCGACGCCCGGCTCTCCGCCGCCTGCTCCGAACGCCTCGGACTGCCCCCGGTCGGCCAGGCCTACGGCATGACGGAACTCTCGCCCGGCACGCACGTCGTACCGCTCGACGCCATGGCGGACGCGCCCCCCGGCACGGTCGGCAAGCTCATCGCGGGCACCGAGATGCGCATCGTCTCCCTGGACGACCCCGGCAAGGACCTCGGCACAGGTGAGACCGGCGAGATCCTGATCCGCGGCCCGCAGGTCATGAAGGGCTACCTGGGCCGCCCCGACGCCACCGCCGCCATGATCGACACCGACGGCTGGGTGCACACCGGCGACGTCGGGCACACGGACGCCGACGGCTGGCTGTTCGTCGTGGACCGGGTGAAGGAACTCATCAAGTACAAGGGCTACCAGGTGGCACCCGCCGAACTGGAGGCCCTGCTCCTCACCCACCCCGGCATCGCGGACGCAGCCGTGATCGGCTTCTACGACGAGGACCACAACGAGGTCCCGCACGCCCACATCGTCCGCCAGACGGACGCCGACGGCCTCACCGAGGACGAGGTCATGACGTACGTCGCCGAACGCGTCGCCCCCTACAAGCGCGTCCGGCGCGTCACCTTCGTCGCCGGTGTGCCGAGGGCCGCCTCCGGCAAGATCCTCCGCAGAGAGCTGCGGAAGGCACCTGAACCCAGGGAGCGTTGATGACGTTGATAGGCCGTACGCGCGAGCGCGGCATCGAAACCCTCAGCCTGGACTCCGCCGACACCCGCAACGCCCTGTCGGCGGCGCTGGTCGGCGGGCTCGCCGAGGCGCTCACCGAGTGCGGCAAGGACCCGGACGTGCGAGCCGTGGTCCTCACCCACAGCGGCAACACCTTCTGCGCCGGGGCCGACCTGCGCGACCCCCCGCCCGCCGACTCCCTCGGCCACCTGCTGCGGCAGATGGCCGAGCTGCCCAAGCCGATCGTCGCCCGGGTCACCGGCCACGTCCGCGCCGGCGGCCTCGGCCTGCTCGCCGGCTGCGACATCTCCGCCGGGTCCGCGGCGTCCAGCTTCGCGTTCACCGAGGTACGCATCGGGGTCGCGCCCGCCGTGATCTCACTCTCCGTGCTGCCGCGCACCGACCCGCGCGCCGTCGCCCGCTACTACCTCACCGGCGAGCGCTTCGACGCGGCCGAAGCCGCCCGGATCGGCCTGCTGACCGCCGCCGGGGACGACGTGGACGCCGTACTCGAACCCGTCCTCGACGGCCTGCGCCGTTCCTCACCGCAGGCTCTGGCCGAGACGAAACGGCTGCTCACGGCTAGGGTGCTGGAGACATTCGACCGGGACGCGGCGGAACTCACCGCGCTCTCGGCCCGGCTGTTCACCTCCGCCCAGGCCCGGGAGGGGATGACGGCTTTCCTGGAAAGACGAGATGCGGCGTGGGTGGTGTGAGTACGGCGGAACAGCGCGACCGCGTGCCCAAGCAGGACCGCAGCCGGGCCACCCGGCAGCGGCTCCTGGAGGCCGCCGTGGCCTGCCTGGCCGAACACGGCTGGGCGGGCTCCACGGTCTCGGTCGTCGCCGAGCGCGCCGGGGTCTCCCGCGGCGCCGCCCAGCACCACTTCCCGACCCGCGAGGACCTGTTCACCGCCGCCGTCGAGTACGTCGCCGAACAGCGGTCCAACGCGCTCAGGGAGCTGTTCCCCGACGGCCCCGCCGACCGCCGTGCCGTCGTCCACGCCCTGGTCGACCTCTACACCGGCCCCCTCTTCCGCGCTGCCCTCCACCTGTGGGTCGCCGCGTCCGACGAGGAGCAGCTGCGCCCCCGGGTGACCGAGCTGGAGGCCCGGGTCGGCCGTGAGACCCACCGCATCGCCGTCGAACTGCTCGCCGCCGACGAGTCTCGCCCAGGCGTCCGGGAAACCGTCCAGGGCCTGCTCGACATGGCCCGTGGCCTCGGTCTCGCCAACCTCCTCACCGACGACACCGCCCGCCGCCACCGGGTCGTCGCCCAGTGGGCGGTGCTCATGGAGGAGACGCTCGGCTGACGCCCGGCCGGATCACTCCGGCGGCGCGTTACCCTTGGCGCATGCTTCCGATGCTCGTTCGACGCCGCCACGTGGACTACGTGCGCGTCACGAGCATGGGCTGTCGGCCTTCGGCCTGACCCAGCCCCTTTCTTCTCCTTCTTACGGCATCCGGGGCGCGGCCTTGCCTACCCGGTGGCCCGCTGCCCGTGGCCCACACACCCTGTGGACGCATCCATGACGACGCACATCGCGACGACCCCGTCGTACGACCAGCTCCCGATCATCGACCTCTCGGCCGCCGACCGCGGCCCCCAGGCCCGTGCGCTGCTGCACGCCCAGCTGCACGCCGCCGCCCACGACGTCGGCTTCTTCCAGCTCGTCGGGCACGGTGTCACCCGGGCGGACACCGACGCCCTGCTCACCGCCATGCGCGCCTTCTTCGCGCTGCCCGAGGCCGACCGGCTCGCCCTGGACAACGTGAACTCGCCGCACTTCCGCGGCTACACCCGCACCGGCGACGAACGCACCCAGGGCGCCCGCGACTGGCGCGACCAGCTCGACATAGGCGCCGAACGCCCCGCCCGGACACCCGGCCCGGGCGAGCCCGCCTACTGGTGGCTCCAGGGCCCCAACCAGTGGCCCGCCGGCCTGCCCCAACTGCGCACCGCCGCGCTCGCCTGGATCGACCGGCTCAGCGGTGTCGCCGAGCGGCTGCTGCGCGAACTGCTCACCGCCATCGGCGCCCCCGCCGGCTTCTACGACCCGGTCTTCGGCGAGCACGCCCACCCGCACCTCAAGCTGGTGCGCTACCCCGGCAGCGCGGGCGACGGCACCGCGCAGGGCGTCGGCACGCACAAGGACTACGGCTTCCTGACCCTGCTGCTCCAGGACACGGTCGGCGGACTCCAGGTGCTGCGCGAGGACGGCCGCTTCCACGACGTGCCGCCGCTGGAGGGCGCCTTCGTGGTCAACCTGGGCGAACTGCTGGAGGTGGCGACCAACGGTTATCTGATCGCCACCAGCCACCGCGTCGTCAGCCCGCCCGGGGCCACCGAACGCTTCTCCGTGCCGTTCTTCTACAACCCGCGCCTGGACGCCCGGGTGGAGCCGCTGCCCTTCCCGCACGCGTCCACCGCCCCGGGCATCACCGACGACCCGGCCAACCCGCTGTTCGCCGAGTACGGCTACAACGAGCTGAAGGGCAAGCTGCGGGCGCACCCGCTGGTGGCCGAGCGCCACCACACGGACCTCCTCACGCCCGCCTGACCGAGCTCACTCACTGGGAGATGTCTGCGTAGCCCTCGATCGACTGAGGGCTGCGCGGACCCGGCCCCACATAGCGGGCGGACGGCCGTACGAGCCGGCCCGTCCGCTTCTGCTCCAGGATGTGCGCCGACCAGCCCGCCGTACGGGCACAGGTGAACATCGACGTGAACATGTGCGCCGGAACCTCGGCGAAGTCCAGCATGATCGCCGCCCAGAACTCCACGTTCGTCGCGAGGACCCGGTCCGGGCGGCGGCTGTGCAGCTCCTCCAGGGCCGCCTTCTCCAGCGCCTCCGCGATCTCGAAGCGGGGAGCGCCCAGCTCACGGGCGGTACGGCGGAGCACCCGGGCCCTCGGGTCCTCGGCCCGGTACACCCGGTGCCCGAAGCCCATCAGCCGCTCGCCCCGGTCGAGGGCCTGCTTGACGTAGGCCGTCGCGTCACCCGTCCGCTCGATCTCCTCGATCATCCCGAGCACCCGGGAGGGGGCACCGCCGTGCAGCGGACCGGACATGGCACCCACCGCGCCGGACAGCGCGGCGGCCACGTCGGCGCCGGTCGAGGCGATGACCCGGGCGGTGAAGGTGGAGGCGTTCATGCCGTGCTCGGCGGCCGACGTCCAGTAGGCGTCCACGGCCGCGACATGCTTGGGGTCGGGCTCGCCCCGCCAGCGGATCATGAACCGCTCGACGACCGAGTTGGCCTTGTCGATCTCCCGCTGCGGCACCATCGGCAGGCCCTGGCCGCGCGCGGACTGGGCGACGTAGGACAGCGCCATGACGGCGGCGCGGGCGAGGTCGTCACGAGCCTGCTCCACGTCGATGTCGAGGAGCGGTTTGAGGCCCCACACGGGGGCGAGCATGGCGAGTGCCGACTGCACGTCCACCCGGATGTCACCCGAGTGGACCGGGATCGGGAACGGCTCGGCGGGCGGCAGTCCCGGATTGAAGGCGCCGTCCACCAGCAGCCCCCACACATTGCCGAACGAGACGTGACCGACGAGGTCTTCGATGTCGACGCCCCGGTAGCGCAGGGCGCTGCCTTCCTTGTCCGGTTCGGCGATCTCCGTCTCGAACGCGACGACTCCTTCGAGCCCGGGTACGAAGTCGGACATCAGGCGGCTCCTTGATGTTGGAAGCGGGTCCCGCAACGGCACCACGGTATCCCCGGGTGTCACCTTTGGGGAGTCGGTACGGCACTCAGTGCCAGGCGAAGTCATGTATCCATACGGCAAGATGACCGCGTGACCGACAGTGATCCCGGCCGTGACTTCCTCGAACCCATTCTCGACCCGGCCGCCATGCGCAAGCACTACCGGGTGGAGGGCTTCGCCGAGAGCGACCTCGCCGCACATCCCATGGACCAGTTCACCCACTGGTTCGAGCAGGCCGCGCGGGCCGCGGCGGGCGGCACGGTCTACGAGCCCAACGCGATGATCCTCTCCACGGCGGACACCGACGGCCGGCCCAGCTCCCGCACGGTCCTCATGAAGCGCTACGACACGCGGGGCTTCGTCTTCTTCACCAACTACGACTCCCGCAAGGGCCGGGACCTGGCCGTGAACCCCCGCGTCTCCCTGCTCTTCCCCTGGCAGGCTATCGCTCGCCAGGTCATCGTCACCGGCACCGCCCACCGCACCGGCCGCGACGAGACCGCCGCCTACTTCCGCAGCCGCCCGCACGGTTCCCAGCTGGGCGCCTGGGCCAGCGCCCAGTCCACGGTGACCAGCCGCGCCGACCTGGACGCCGCCTACGCCGACCTGCACGACCGCTACCCCGAGGGCGAACAGGTCCCGGTCCCGCCGCACTGGGGCGGCTTCCGGGTCGAACCGGAGACGGTGGAGTTCTGGCAGGGGCGGGAGAACCGCCTGCACGACCGGCTGCGCTACACGGCCGAACCGGACGGCTCGTGGCGGGTGGAGCGGCTCAGCCCGTGACGCGACCGGCGGCGGCCGTGACGCCGTCGGGCGCGGCCGTACCGGGGCTTCGGGCCGCGCCCGGAGCCCCGGTACGGCCGTGTTGACAGCGCACTGGTCCGGACCGCACCGTGATCCGCGACACATCCGCGCGAAGGGGGCACCGTATGAGTGACGGCACTCCGGCCGGGGAGTTCCTCGATGCCGCGATCGGGCTGCTGCGCCGGGTGCGGGACGAGGAGTCCGAGGGGGTCGCGGCGGCCGGTGTGCTGCTGGCCGACACCGTCGAGGCGGGCGGGCGGCTGTTCGCGTTCGGCGCCGGGCACTCCTCGCTGGCCGCGCAGGACGTCGTCTACCGGGCCGGGGGCCTCGCCCTGATGAACCTGCTCGCCGTCCCCGGTGCCGTGGGCGTCGACGTCATGCCGGCGACGCTCGGCTCCGCGCTCGAACGCGTGGACGGGCTCGCCGCCGCCGTCCTGGACACCGCTCCGATCGAGTCCGGCGACGCCCTTGTGATCATCTCCCTGTCCGGCCGCAACGCCCTCCCCGTGGAGATGGCGTCGCACGCCCGCGCCAAGGGCGTCCGGGTCATCGGCGTGACGTCGGTGGCGTACGCCAGGGAGACGACGTCCCGGAACGCCTCGGGGACCTATCTGAAGGACCACTGCGACATCGTCCTCGACTCGAAGATCGCGGTCGGCGACGCGGAACTCACCCTCGACACCGTCCCGGCGCCCTTCGCCCCCGCCTCCACCGTCGTCACCGCCGCCCTCCTCCAGGCGGTCATGGCCACGGCGGCCGCCACCCTGGCCGCCCGCGGCTTCCAGCCCCCGCTGCTGCGCTCCGGGAACGTCGACGGCGGCCACGAGTGGAACCGCCGGATCATGGAGGAGTACCGGGACCGGATCTTCTACCAGCGCTGAGGCCTACTTCTCGCCCAGCACCCCGGCCAGGTCCAGCGCCGCCCCGATGCGCACCGCCACATCCTCCGCGTAGGTCGCGTCGGACCGCTCGAAGCGGCTGCGCCCCGACCCGCGCAGGAACGTCACGACGCCCAGCGTGCGGCCCCGGCTGCGCAGCACCGCGCACAGGGCGTGCACCGAGTCCTCCGGCCACCGCCTGGCCAGCGCCCACTCCCGGGCCCGTTCGGCCGGGACGGAACCGGCGTCCGCGCGCACCGTCCCGGCCCGGTCCGCGCACTGGAGAGCCGGATGCCCCTCCTCGTAACGCACGGGCAGTCCGGCCTGCCCGGTGAGCAGACTCGGCCCCGGTGTCCCGGCGGGCGTCGCGGCCACCCGCACCAGCCACACCGGCCCCGCCTCCTCGGCGTCCCGCGCACCGCCCGCCACCCGGTCGATCAGCGCGTGGTCGGCGAACCCGGCGAGCGCGAAGTCGAGATGCGCGGAGGCCGCCTCCAGCGGGTCCTCGCACTCGGCGGCGGCGCGGGCCGCCCGGTGCAGCTGGTTGGCGCGGAAGCGGACGAGCGCCGCCTCCTGCTCCGCCAGCCTGGCCTCGGTCACGTCCTGGAACAGCCAGCCCACCCCGAGCGGCACCGGCTCCTCCGCGAGCGGCGAGGCCAGCCGCACGAACCCGCTCCGCCAGCACCGCCGGCGCTCGCCCTCCGGCGTGCGCACGCTCACCCACATCTCGGCGGGCGCGGGCGGAGTGCCCTCGGCCAGCACATGGGTCAGCGCGCTCTCCAGCTCCTCCACGCCCCGCGCGAGCAGCTCGCCGAGCGGCCGCCCCAGCACCGATGTGCGCCCGGTGCCCAGGGACCGGGCCGCGTGCGCGTTCACCACGGCCGGACGCAGATCCACGTCGACCAGCACGACGCCCCAGGACGCGTCCTCGAACAGCGCCTCGCTGAGCGCGATGGACCGCTCCAGGTCGATCTGGGTGTGCACCTCGCTGAAGGCGCAGTACACGCCCGCGGGCCGCCCGTCCGGCCCGCGTACCGCGGCGGACTGCGTCCGCACCAGCACCCGGCCGCCGTCCTTGGTGAGCAGGGCGAACTCGTGCACCTGCCGTCCGGGGGCGCGCATGGCGGACAGCAGCCGCCGCTCGACCTCTTCGGCGTCCGCCTCGCGGACCGCCCACCCGGCGAACCCCTGCCGCCCCACCGCCTCGGCCGCGCTCCAGCCGAGGATGCGCTCGGCCTCCCTGTTCCAGTGCGTCACCACTCCGTGCGCGTCGAAGGCGCACAGGGCGGCATCCATCCCGTCCAACAGGGCGGCCAGCAGATCCGATCCGCCGAAGACACCCCGGTCGGGCCCGGGCTCGTCGGGCCCCAGCTCGTCCGTGGTCCCACTACGCCGGGAAGCACTCACCTGGACCCCCTGCAGGCTGCGTCCACGCATACGCCGCGACATACGGCGCGAAGGTTCGCTCACTCACCCTCATTCAACTCGAACGTGACGCATCACACAGTTGGTTCCCGCAAGATTGACGCAGACATTGCGAGGACGCGAAAAACAGGACACGAAAAACAGGACACGAAAAACAGGTTGAGCCCTCCCCGGTCGCTCCTTAGGGTGTGGAGTACGTGGAAGGGAGGTGATCGGGTAAATGAGTGAAACCCGGACGCGCGAGGTGGCTGCGGGCTAGCGGCCCGCCATCACACTCAGTGCGGTGCCGGACCAGCGTGCGCGAGAAGCACGCAGCCGGCCCAATCCAAAGCAGTCACCCGACCCGCGAGCTCGCCGGCACGTCCGGCCGGCCCCTCCGTCGCAAGGCGCAGGGACCCGGGCTCGCGGGTCGTCTGCGTGGCCCCCACCGTTCCCGTTCCCCCGGTGCGGCACGCTTGTCAGTGGGATCCGGCAGAATTGACACCAGGGCCGGTGCACGCGCCGGGCTGCCGGCCGAGGTAATCGAGGGGCACGTATGTCCGGACTGATCGACACGACGGAGATGTATCTCCGCACCATCCTCGAGCTCGAAGAGGAAGGCGTTGTCCCCATGCGCGCCCGCATCGCGGAGCGGCTGGACCAGAGTGGGCCCACGGTGAGCCAGACGGTCGCGCGGATGGAGCGCGACGGGCTGGTGGCGGTCGCCAGTGACCGCCACCTGGAGCTCACCGACGAGGGCCGCCGACTGGCCACCCGCGTGATGCGCAAACACCGGCTCGCGGAATGCCTGCTGGTCGACGTGATCGGCCTGGAGTGGGAGCAGGTCCACGCCGAGGCCTGTCGCTGGGAGCACGTGATGAGCGAGGCGGTGGAGCGCCGCGTGCTGGAACTGCTGAGGCACCCGACCGAGTCGCCGTACGGCAACCCCATCCCCGGTCTCGAGGAGCTCGGGGAGAAGGACGGCGCCGATCCGTTCCTCGACGCGGGCATGGTGTCGCTGGCCGACCTCGACCCGGGCACCGACGGAAAGACGGTGGTCGTACGCCGTATCGGTGAGCCCATCCAGACGGACGCCCAGTTGATGTACACACTGCGCCGGGCGGGTGTACAGCCCGGTTCGGTGGTGAGCGTGACGGAGTCGGCGGGCGGGGTGCTGGTGGGCAGTGGTGGTGAGGCCGCCGAGCTGGAGGCGGACATCGCCTCCCACGTCTTCGTCGCCAAGCGCTGATGCTCCGCGGGGACCGCGGAGCGGTGGAAGGCCCCGGCGCCTTGTTGTGGCACCGGGGCCTGTCCTCCCCTTTGCTGACCCGGAGCCCCGAGCTCTCAGGGTCATTCCCCGCGGACCGTTTTCCCCGAGCGGCCCGCCCCCCGCTGAAGACCTCCCCTCGTCGGCGGCGATCATGCCTCGAAAGCTGTCACTCGATTGAGGGGTGTTGTTCGCGGAGGCGGATTTTTCGAATGCGCATTCGATAATCTGGGCCGGAACTACCGCAACGCAGCTAGGGGGGCCACGCCCATGGCACGGCGCATCGACGTGACAGGAGCGGGCGGCGTGCGCCTCGCGGCCTGGGAGTTCACCGACCCGCCCAAGGCGGACCCGGACCACACCCGGCCGCCCGGCGTGCTGTTACTGCACGGCCTGATGGGCCGCGCCTCGCACTGGGCCGGCACCGCACGCTGGCTGGCCGAGCGGCACCGCGCAGTCGCCCTCGACCAGCGCGGACACGGCCAGAGCGACAAGCCCCCGGGGGCCGCCTTCACCCGCGAGGTCTACGTCGAGGACGCCGAGGCGGCCGTCGTCCAGCTCGGTATCGCCCCCGCCGTCGTCATCGGGCACGCCATGGGCGCCCTCACCGGCTGGCAACTCGCCGCCAAACGCCCCGACCTGGTCCGCGCCCTGGTCATCTGCGACATGCGGGCCTCGCCGCTCGGCGCGGCCTCCCAGCGCGAGTGGGCCGAATGGTTCAACGCCTGGCCCGTCCCGTTCGCCACGCTCGCCGACGTACGCAAGTGGTTCGGCGAGGGCGACCCCTGGGTGGAGCGCTCCAACCCCGCCCGCGGCGAGTTCTACGCCGAGGTCATGCAGGAGTCACCCGACGGCTGGCGCCCCGTCTTCGAGCCCGAGCAGATGCTCAGATCCCGGGAGACCTGGGTCCACGACGCCCACTGGGAGGAACTCGCCCAGGTCCGCTGCCCCACCCTCGTCGTACGCGGCCTCGACGGCGAACTGGGCCGCGCGGAGGCACAGGAGATGGTGCGCGTGCTGCCGCGGGGCGAGTACGCGGAGGTCGTCGACGCGGGACATCTCGTGCACTACGACCAGCCGGGCGGCTGGCGGGGAGTGGTGCAGCCGTTCCTCGACGAGGTGGGGTGACACTCACCCCCGGCTGACCGCCCCCAGGATCTCCGGCAACCGCGCCGACGTGCGCGGTGCCGCCAGCCGCAGCCCGGCCCAGGTGATCAGTGCCCCGTACGCCGCCCCGACCGGCAGCAGCACCCAGCTCCACGCGTCCCCGCCCGCGCTCACGTTCAGCCAGATGGTCAGGGTGATCACAGGGGCGCACAGCAGCGCCGCCGCGATCATGCCGCCGAAGATGGAGATCCAGGCGAGGCCCGCCTGGCCCGGGGCCACGTTCTTGTGACCCTCCTGCGGGATCGAGTAGGGGAAGCGGGCCGAGGCCCACGCGCCGGTCGCCAGCATCGCGCCGAGCAGGGCGAAGGACAGTCCGAGCACCTCGGGGAGCCGGCCCCAGTCGCCCAGCAGCGCCGTGGTCAGCACGGTCACCAGTGCGGCGTACGGCAAGGTGATCACCAGCAGCGCCAGCGCCCGCCCGCGCAGCTCGACATACGCGTCCCGCGGCGAGGCGATGGTCATCGCCACCATCCAGAACGCCGACGTGTCCTGACCGAACTGGTTGTACATCTGGATGCCGAGCATCCCCGCGGCGAAGCACGCGAAGTAGACCGAGCCGGTGCCCTGGACCGCGTTGAACACCGGCACGATCAGGCCGATGGCGAGCGACGTCACCCACGCCGCCTTGGTCTTCGGGTCGCGCCAGACATAGCGCAGCCCGCGTTCCATGACCGTGCCGGTGCGACCCGGGGGCAGCAGCCGCACCGGGCCGCCCGGCGGACGCTCACCGGTGTCGGCGGGCTGGAGGGTGGACCCGTCGGGGGCGGTCATCAGCCGGGTCAGACCGCGCGCCCACGCCCCGAGCAGCAGCGTCGGCGCGGCCGCGGCCAGCAGCAGCTGCGCCGCCCCGGTGCCGTACGACCCCTCGCTCACCGAGTGCACCGCGCCGACCGCCGAGGCGGGCGGCAGCCAGCGCAGTACGTCGGCCACCGGATCGAGGCGGCCGAGGCCGGCCGACCCCAGCTGCTGGGCGCCGAAGTTGACCAGCTGCGCCCCGACCGCGATCACCAGGCCGCTGAGCACCGCGAGGTCGCGGCCCCTGCGGCTGGTCAGCAGCCGTACGTTGGCGGTGGCCACCACACGGGCCAGGGCCACACAGCTCAGCAGCGCCAGGGCGAGGGCGACGACCGCGGTGGCGTACCCGGCCGCCCCGTGGGCCACCGAGAGGACACACCCCGCCAGCACCAGCAGCGTGAACAGCGGGCCGATGCCGACCAGCGAGGCCGCCAGCAGCGCCCGCACCAGCGGACGTGGCCGCAGCGGCAGCAGCACCAGGCGGGTCGGGTCCAGGGTCTCGTCGCCGCTCGGGAAGAACAGCGGCATCACCGCCCAGCCCAGCGCCAGCACGGCCGCCGCCAGGACGGCCACGGCGTCGGCGTGCGGGTTGCCGCGCAGCATGGCGAAGCCGAGGAGTTGCAGGGCCGCGAAGAGCAGGGCCACCACGGCCGACACGGCGAACGCGGCCCGTCGGCCGCCCGATCCGCGAAGGCCGTTGCGTACCAGCGACAGCTTCAGGCGTACGACCGTGGCGGTGACACCGGTCATCGGGTGCCGCCCCCCAGCCAGTCAAGGTCGGAGACGGCGTCGCGGCCCCGTGCGCCCACCAGCTCCAGGAAAGCCCCCTGAAGCGTGGGATGTTCACCGCGCACCTCGGCCAGGGTGCCGGTCGCGCGGATGCGGCCCGCCGCCAGTACGGCCACCCAGTCGCACAGCGACTCGACGAGCTCCATCACATGGGAGGAGAACACCACGGTGGCGCCGGACGCGGTGTACCGCTCCAGGACGCCCCGGATGGTCTGCGCGGACACCGGGTCCACGCCCTCGAACGGCTCGTCCAGGAAGAGGACTTCGGGATTGTGGAGCAGCGCGGCCGCGAGACCGATCTTCTTGCGCATGCCGGTCGAGTAGTCCACGACGAGCTTGTGCTGGGACCCGGCCAGATCGAGGACGTCCAGGAGCTGGGTGGCCCGTCTGTCCACCTCGGGACCCGGCAGGCCGCGCAACCGTCCCGAGTAGGCGAGCAGTTCACGCCCGGAGAGGCGCTCGAAGAGCCGGAGCCCCTCCGGCAGTACCCCGATGCGGGACTTGACCTCCACCGGATCCCGCCACACGTCGTGGCCGACCACCTCGACGGACCCCTGATCGGGCCGGAGCAGCCCGGTCACCATGGACAGGGTGGTGGTCTTCCCCGCCCCGTTGGGACCGACCAGCCCGATGAACTTCCCGGCGGGCAGATCGAGATCGATGCCGGCCACGGCCACCTGCTGACCGAACCGCTTCCAGAGCCCTCGTACCCGAACCGCAGCCTCTTCCATACGAGAACCCTACGGTGGCGGCGCGTCGGTCATCTGTCCCGGCCGCACGCGTAGGTGAGCGGGGAGATCAACTCCTCCGCGTCCGGCAGCCAGCGGTTGGCGGGTGTGGGCGCGCAGGCCCACTGGACCGCGCCCCGGGAGCCGAACCGGGTCGGCGGAGCGGCCACATAACCGCCCTCACCCAGTGCCACGAGATCCAGCGAGGACGGCGACCAGCCGAGATTGCGCACCAGTTCGGGCACCTTCGCCGAGGCGCCCGGCAGCACGAGGAACTGCATCCGCCGGTCCGGGGTGAGGATCACCGGCCCCAGCGCCAGCCGCATCCGCTGCATCCGGGCCAGCGCGAGGAACCCGGCGGTCTCCGCGACGCACAGCGCGTCGAAGGTCCGACCGGTCGGCAGCAGGATCGACGCCGTCGGCTGCTGCTGCCACATCCGGCTCGCGACGGTGGCGCTGCCGGTGGCCTGGGTCGCCCAGTCCGGGCGCGTGGGGTGCGCGCCGGGTGCCGGGCACGTGGGATCCTCGCAGGAGCACCGCTGAGCCCCGCCGTCGGCCTCCAGCCAGGTGCCCGGGAACACGTCCCAGTGGCGCTCCTCGGCGTAACGCACGGCGGTCTCCAGCAGCGAGTCGCCTCGCTGCTGCGGAATCTGAGCGGCTTCGGTGCCCGCGATGGTCTCTTCCACGCTCCACTCAACTCCCGGGTCCACCTGGAGTTACGGCCGTAACGCGCGCGGGGGAGAGCATCGGTTCTCCGGTCGGGGCGCATGGATGCACGTGCGGGGGCGCGCGGTTGGCAACGGCGGGTGGGCTGGGTAGCCAGGTGTGGGGGTCGTCAGCAGCCCATGTCCCGGCAATCCTCGTATGTGCCGCATTTTCGTGATGTAAGCGGGGAACTGATCTTCACGGCCGGAACTTTCGACTCAGGGGTTCGCAGGGGGTTATGCCATGGCCGCAAGGCCTCTCGTCGCACGGCAGCCGAACGAACGGTTGCAGGCGCTCATCCAGGAAGCCGGGTGCTCGAACGCCGGGCTGGCCCGCCGGGTCAACATGTGCGGTGCCGAGCACGGCCTCGACCTGCGCTACGACAAGACGTCGGTGGCGCGCTGGCTGCGCGGGCAGCAGCCGCGCGGCCGGGCGCCCGCGATCATCGCCGAGGCACTGGGCCGCAAGCTGGGCCGTACGGTCACGATCGACGAGATCGGCATGGCCAACGGCAAGAACCTCGCCTCCGGCGTCGGCCTCCAGTTCTCGCCGACCGTGATCGGCGCCATCGAGCAGGTCTGCGAGCTGTGGCGCAGTGACGTGGGCCGCCGGGACTTCCTGTCCGGTTCCACGGTCGCCGCGTCCGCGCTGGTCGAGCCGAGCCGCGACTGGCTGATCTCGGCCCCGGACTCGCAGGTGGCACGCCAGGCGGGACCGCGCGTGGGCCACTCCGACGTGGCGGCCGTGCGCGCGATGACCCAGGCGCTGACCGACCTCGACCACCAGTACGGCAGCGGGCATGTGCGCCCGGTCGTCGTGCACTACCTCAACAGCGTGGTCTCCGGGCTGCTCGCCGGCACCTACCGGGAGGCGGTCGGCCGCGACCTGTTCGCGGCGGTCGCCCGACTGACCGAACTGGCCGGGTACATGGCCGTCGACACCGGCCAACCGGGCCTCGCCCAGCGCTACTACATCCAGTCGCTGCGCCTCGCGCAGGCGGCGGGCGACCGCGGATACGGCGGCTATGTGCTCGCCGCCTCCATGAGCCACCTCGCCGCCCAGCTCGGAAACCCGCGCGAGATCGCACAGTTGGCCCGCGCGGCCCAGGAAGGGGCACGCGGGCGCGTCACACCGCGCGCGGAGGCGATGTTCTTCGCGGCCGAGGCGCGCGGGCACGCCCTGCTGGGCGATGTGCGGGCCGCCCAGGAGGCCTCCGGGCGGGCGATCGGCGCCATGGAGCTGGCGGACCCGGCCGCCGGGGACGACCCGGTGTGGATCGCGCACTTCGACGAGGCCTATCTCGCCGACGAGCTGGCGCACTGCCACCGCGACCTGGGACAGAGCGAGGCGGCGGCGCGGTGCGCGGAGCAGGCGCTGGCCGGGCACCCCGAGAAGCGGGCGCGAAGGCGGGCGATCGGCTATGTGCTGCTCGCCACGGCACAGGTGCAGCAGCGCGAGATCGAACAGGCCTGTGCCACCGGGATGAAGGCCGTGGAACTGCTGGAGTCGCTCCGCTCCAACCGCGGCGCCGAGTACCTGGAGGACTTCCAGCAGCGGCTGGAGCCGTACCGCGAGGAGTCCGTGGTGCGGGAGTTCGGGGCGCGGCTGGAGACCCGGCAGGCCGCGTGAACGACCGGGGAACGGCCCGCGGCCGCACAGGCGGCGCACAGGAGGTGATGTGATCAGCGCCCCGCGGCGCGATTCCGTTACAGCTGTCGCGGCGGACGGGACAGCGAAGAAGATCACGTCCTGAGCGGCGTGGCACCCGGCTCCGGGGACCCGGTAGCGTGGGCCGACGATTCCGAAGGTCCCCCATTCGTAGGAGCCCCGGTGACGCAGAGTGGACAGGGCGATTCCGCGCGCGAAGGCATAGTGCTGCCCTCCGACGGCGGTGAGCCCTTGCTGCCGGGCATGACCGGCCGGAACCCCGCCCCGGCCGGTGGCCAGGCCTGGGGCGGCCCCTGGGGCCCGGAACAGCAGCAGGGCGCCGGCCCGCTGCCCGCGGAGACGGAGGGCCAGGGCGCGAGCTCCCCGTACGCCGCGCAGCAGCCCTACGGCTCCGACGCTCAGCAGCAGCCGTCCTACGGCTCCGGCGCTCAGCACCAGTCGTCCTACGGTTCCGACGCTCAGCCGCAGTCCTACGGCTCCGACGCACCGCAGCAGCAGCCCTACGGCTCCGACGCACCGCAGCAGCAGCCCTACGGCTCGGGTACGCCGCAGCAGCAGCCCTACGGCTCGGGTACGCCGCAGCCGCAGTCCTACGGCTCGGGTGCGCCGCAGCAGTCGTACGGCTCCGCCGCCGACGCCTACCCGGCGGCGGGCGGATACCCGCAGGCCGATTTCCCGCAGGCCGGCTACCCGCGGGCCGCCGCCCCGCTGCCGCCCACCGCCGACGGCGCCACCCAGTACCTCCCGCCGGTCCCCGCGGCCCCCGCGAACGAGGCGGCGACCCAGTACATCGCCCCGGTGTCGCCCGGCGCGCTGCCGCCCGAGACGGCGGACGACCAGACGCGCTTCCTCGGCCGCACGGCGCCCGCGGGGGCCGCGGGGCATCCGGACAACGCGCCCACGCAGTACATCCCGCCGGTCGCGGCCGATCCCTACGGCGGCGGGGACCGGCGGCCGCCCGCCGAGTTCGACAGCCTCTTCCGCAGCGAGCCGTCCGGTCCGGCCCCGGCCGGAGCCACCCAGCAGATGCCGCGCGTCCCCAGCGCGCCGAACGCCTATGCCGGACGGCCCGCGCCGCAGTACGACCACGCGCAGTACGACGACGGCGGTCACGACGGCGGCGACGGCGGCCGTACCCGTTCGAAGGTGCCGCTCATCGCGGCCATCGGCGTGGGCATCGTCGTCGTCGGAGTCGGCGCGGGCGCGCTGCTCAGCGGTGGTGGCGGCGACAAGGGCGGGCAGACCGACAGCGGCAAGAACGTGGCCGCCTCGGCGCCCGCGACCGGCGACTCCGCCTCCCCGGCGGCGGCCGATCCCGCCCGGCAGCAGGCCGTCGCCCTGGACAAGCTGCTCGCCGACAGCGGCAGCAGCCGCGCTTCGGTGATCAAGGCCGTGGCCGACGTGAAGAGCTGCAACAACCTGGGCGCGGCCGCCTCGGATCTGCGGAGCGCGGCCCAACAGCGCAGCGGTCTGGTCACCCGCCTGTCACAGCTGTCCGTCGACAAGCTGCCGGACAACGCGGCGCTGACCTCGGCCCTCACCAAGGCCTGGCAGGCGTCCGCGTCGGCCGACAACCACTACGCGGCCTGGGCCCAGCAGGTCTCCGGCAAGCACGGCTGCAAGAAGGGCCATGCCCGCGCCACCGGCCAGACCCAGGCGGGCAACAGGGAGAGCGGTGTCGCCAGCACCCAGAAGGTCTCGGCGTCGCGGCTGTGGAACGCGATCGCGAACAAGTACGGCCTGACCCAGCGCCAGCCGACCCAGCTCTGACCCGGCTCCGGCCCGGAGCCGTAACGGTTCCGGGGCAGTGGTCCGGGGTCAGTAGTCCAGGTCCGCGCTCGCCAGTGTCCTCGTCACGTCCACGAATCCGCCCTTGGCCGCGACCAGCCGGCCGTCCCGGACGACCTGGAGGGTCACGCTGGTGTTGACCAGCCGGGAGAAGCCGGCGGACGACAGCTTGCTCCGGTACTGCGGCCACTGAAGGGCCGGGGTCAGACCGTCGGTGTCGACCTTGAGGCCGTGGTCGAGGGTGTTCCGGACGGACCGCGCGGTCACCTCCTGGCCGGCGAGCCGCTCCAGGGCGCCCTTCAGGACGGTGTAGGCGATCCACGTGGTCTGCACCCCGGTGTCCGCGGGGTCGATGCGGTTGTCGCCGAAGGCCTGCTCGTTGATCACCTTCTTCATACGGTCCCAGCGGGGGTCCGAGGTCACCGGGTACCAGCCGGATATGTACGCGCCCTCGTACGGCCCGTGGGCCCCGCCCGTCCGGTTGATCACGGTCTGGTCGACGTTGCCGAGCACGGTCGCGGTCCGCACCGCCCGGTAGTCCTCGCGGTCACGGCGGAAGGAGTCCATGAAGGTGTCGGTGCGGTCGCCGAGCGCGGGTACCACGCACCCCTTGTGCGTCGGGTCCTTGGTCGCCGCCGTCAGGGCCTGCTGGGACGGCCCGCCGTACTCGGTGGCGTTCTCGGCCGCCGGCTGGTCGTCGGCCGCCGGGTGCCCGCCCGCCTTCAGGCCGGAGTCGAGAAGCGGGGCCAGCTCGTCGCCCGCGATGCTGTCGGGGCGGACCAGGGCGACGCGGCCGCAGCGCCCGGCGAGCGCCTCGCCGAGGCCCGCGAGCAGCGAGGGCTGGCCGCCGTTGACGGGGTAGGACGTGACGCTGGTGAACTCGTCGTTGGTCACACCGTAGCCGCCGATGTAGGGGATGCCGGCGGTCTGCAGCACGGGCAGGTAGGAGTCACCGTACTGGCTGTAGGAGCCGACGACCGCGACCACGTTCTCATCGACGGCGCGCTGGGCGCACCGCGCGGCGGTGATGCCGTCGTTGTGGTCGTTGCAGGTGAGCACCGTGAGGTCGCGGCCGTTGATACCGCCGTGCGCGTTGATCCACTTGGCATACGCCCTGGCCATGGCCGGCATGCCCGGCTTGTTGGTGGCGTCGGTGTTCTCCGGAGCCCAGGTCATGACCTTGATCGGGTCGTTCCCGGAATCCCCCGAGGTGCCGGGCACGACCCCGCATCCGGACGTGAGTGCGGCGCATGCCAGCAGCGCGCCCGCGGTGAGCATGGTGGCTTTCCTGGGGGTCATGTACACGCACGATTCCGCCACCTACCGAACCTGGGAGTGACCTGCGTTCAACGGAAAGTGGCGTGAAGGTGAATTACGGGGGTCAATGGGTGTTCCCCGCCGGGGAACGTACGATCGGACACCGTGCAAGGTTCGGAGAACACTTCCCGTCGCGGCCGTCGCTCATCCACCATGGGCGGCATGCCTCTCAACGACATGCCCTGGTGGCGCTGGCGCGGCAACGTCCGTTCCGCGCTGCACATGCTCTCCGACCCGGTGTTCCAGCAGGAAGTCTGGCTGGCGGGCGTGGACGGGTACGGCGACGTCACCGACGCGGTGTACCGGCTGGTGGAGGACACCTGGCTGGACAGCTGGTCCGCGGAGAAGTACGTCGGCACGATCTTCCGGGACTCGCAGGAGGCGGCGCTGGTCGACACGGCCGTGCTGCGTGTGCTGCGGATCGTGCACCAGATCGGGCCGGACGCCCCGGTCCAGGCCTACTTCGACCACCACGGGTGGCCGGAGGCGGTGCGGGCCGCACGGGACGCGCACATACGCCTCGCGACCAGCGACGGGGACGACCCCGACGCCGCGCCGCGGACCCTTGAGGTGCTGCGCATCATGACCAGGTCCGCGTGACGGACGCTCGCTCTCCGCACGGGGTTCGTATGGGACCCTGTGCTGCATGAACGAGCAGCCCAGCCGGGCCGGTGCGGCCCTCGCCGACCAGTACGTCCTCACCCTCTCCTGCCCGGACAAAACGGGCATCGTGCACGCCGTGTCGAGCTACCTGTTCATGACCGGCTGCAACATCGAGGACAGCCAGCAGTTCGGCGACCACGACACGGGACTGTTCTTCATGCGTGTCCACTTCTCGGCCGAGGCGCCCGTGACGGTGGACAAGCTGCGCGCCAGCTTCGCGGCGATCGGTGACTCCTTCCAGATGGACTGGCAGATCAACCACGCCGACGAGCGCATGCGCATCGTGCTCATGGTCAGCAAGTTCGGGCACTGCCTGAACGACCTGCTGTTCCGCGCCCGCATCGGCGCCCTGCCGGTGGAGATCGCGGCCGTGGTCTCCAACCACACCGACTTCGCCGAGCTGGTGGAGTCGTACCACATCCCCTTCCACCACATTCCGGTCACGAAGGACACCAAGGCGCAGGCCGAGGCACGGGTGCTGGAGATCGTCCGCGAGGAGCGCGTCGAGCTGGTCGTGCTCGCCCGCTACATGCAGGTCCTCTCGGACGACCTGTGCAAGCAGCTCAGCGGCCGGATCATCAACATCCACCACTCCTTCCTGCCGAGCTTCAAGGGCGCCAAGCCGTACCACCAGGCGCACGCGCGGGGCGTGAAGCTGATCGGCGCCACGGCGCACTACGTCACCGCCGACCTCGACGAGGGGCCGATCATCGAGCAGGAGGTCGAGCGGGTGAGGCACGACGTCACCCCGGACCAGCTGGTCGCCGTCGGGCGGGACGTGGAGTGCCAGGCGCTGGCGCGGGCCGTCAAGTGGCACGCGGAGCGGAGGATTCTGCTGAACGGGCGCCGGACGGTGGTTTTCGCCTAGGAGCCCGGGAGCTCGGGGTTCGTCGGCGGCTGTGGGTGAGTGGAGGCCGTTCGCGCAGTTCCCCGCGCCCCTGGAGGCAGGCGCACTGGTCCCACCTCTTGGGGGCGCGGGGAACTGCGCGACCAGCCACCGACTGCCCGCAGCCGCCGACGCACCCCGCACCACCCCCTACATCCGGCTCATCGCCGCCGCAGCGAACAGTACGTCCCTGATCGCCGCACGATCACCGACCTGCCCCGCCGCAGCCTCCGCAGGAGACACGTGGCCCGCCGCGAGCCGGCAGAACTCGACGCCGTCCAGGGCGACGTGGGCGACCTCGTGGTCTGCGGAGCCCAGGGCGGCCGGGGAGTCGAGCGGGATCAGCCACTCGCCGCCGCCCGAGCCCTCGATCTCCAGCCGGAGGCTGCGGCCGGGTTCACCGGCGGGCACGAGATGGCGGCCCTCGCCCGGCGGGGCCAGCCCCGCGCGTCGGCGGGCCGCGAGCACGACCGGCAGCATGCGGGCGGCGAGGCCGATCATCCGGCTCAGATGGCGCGGTGCGGGCGGGTCGTACGGATAGTGCACCGCGTGCGCGATGTCCTCCGCGTGCACCCAGCACTCGAAGGCCCGGTCGAGCATCGCGTCGGGCAGCGGCAGCTCGAAGTCGCCGTACCGTACGGCGGGTTCGCCGGCGCCGGTGAAGGACGCGGACCGCACGATGGTGTGGGTCTGTTGCCGCCAGGGCACCCGTATCGCGCGGGTCGGCGGTCGGGGCGAGGCCCGCCAGAAGGCCTCGGTGCGCGCGGCCGGGCCCCGCGCGGCGTCCCCGGCTCCGGCCAGCGGGTCGTCCAGGCCCAGCGCGACCGCGACCAGCCCGTCGACCGACATCAGGTGCGCGATCACTCCGGCCACGGTGGTACGGCGGCTCGTCGCCGTGTCGTCCTCGAACCACCTCAGCCGTACCGGCGCGTGCCACTCGCCGTCCCCGATGTCCTGGAGCAGCGCGTCGAGACGCGCGGTCTCGGCGTCGTACGGCGTCGCCCAGACGGGCACCGGGATGTCGGCCGGGCGCCGGTCGAGGCAGCTCTCCAGTACCCGGGTGCGCAGGGTCGGGTCCAGGTCGAGGCTTTCCGGTGGGTGCAGCAGACCGACCGCCTCGCGCAGCCGCAGCGCCTCCTCCGCGCACGGGCCGCACGCGCCGAGGTGCTCCTCCACGGCGGTCGTCTCGGCGGTCGAACAGGCGGCCAGTGCCCATGCGCCGAGCAGCGATTTCAGGACGTCGTGCGACAGCGCCGGCGGAGGCGGGCCGGGCAGCGGCAGTCCGGTGTCCTCCACCGAGGCGCGGGGCAGCGGGATGCGGGGCCGCGCCGCGTCGAAGTGGTCCGCTCCGCTCATGCCGCGCCTCCCTGTCCCGGCGGTCTTCCGGCGTCGTGGGCGGTGGACAGCAGTTGCAGGCCGAGACGGAGGCGTCGGCGGGCCTCGTCCTCGGTGACGCCGAGGTCGGTGGCTGTCTGGCGGTAGTCGCGGCGCTGGAAGTAGGCCAGGTCCAGGGCGTCGCGCAGCGGTGCGGGCATGGCGTTCACGATGTAGTCGGCGCGGGCGGCGACCGAGGCGCGGCACACGTCGCGCTCCAGTTCCTCCGTGGAGCCGGACTCGTCCCGGGCGAGCGCGGCGGCCTTGGTGGTGCGCAGCCGCTGCACGGCGAGACGGTGGGTCAGGCCCGCCAGCCAGGAGCGCAGGGGGCCGTGCCGCTCGTGGTCGTAGGCCTCGGGGTGTTCCCAGACGTGGGCGAAGACCTCACGGGTGACGGTGTCGGCGGCGGGTTCGTCGCCGAGCACTCGGCGGGCGAGGCCGTGCACGAGCGTGGCGAACCGGTCGTACAGCTCGCCCAGGGCGGCCGCCTCGCCGCGCTGGAGCCGCTGCCGCATCCTGTGGTCCCAGTGGGGCGGTGCGTCCTTGCTCGCCATGCGGCCCCTTCCCCGTGCCCGTGTCCAGCGTGTGTCCACCGTCTCCTCGAATGTAGTAGGCACTTTCGGCGGCGCACGCCCCTTTGTGTCAATGTGCGCCCCCGCCTACTTCTGATCGAACAGGATTGGTGGTGACTGAAACAAGCCCTATGATGATCGGTTTCGGTTTGTGGCGGGGGGTTTCAGGGAACCGCCGCTGGGCAGCCGCGCGGAAGGTAAATGCAGGAACTGCTTCCGTTTCCCGGCGGTTCCCGAGATCGGCGAGCGGAGGGCTGGACCGTGACATTCAATGTGACCCGCGTCGATCGGGGCGGATGGGCGGTGCTCCGCGTGTCCGGCGAACTGGATCTGGTGACCTCGCCGGTGCTGCGGCAACGGGTGCACGACGCGGTGGCCGAGGGGCACCACAGCCTGGTCCTGGAGCTCTCGGAGGTCTTCTTCTGCGACTCCAGCGGGGTCGGCGTGCTGATCGCCGCCCGCCGTCTGATGCGCTCCTGCCGGGGCAGTCTGCGGCTGATCCTGCCGTCCCGGGGCGCCGCCGACGCCTCGCACGTCAACCGGGTGCTGTCCGCGCTGGGCGTGCGCCGGCTGTTCGACGTGTACCCCGACGTCGAGGCGGCCGTGGCGGAGGGTACGGAACCATTGTCGGCCTGAGCGACATCGCCACACTGTTGTCCCGGAATTCCCCCGGTCTTGGCACAAGCGTCGATTTCTCGCTCCCCCGCCGGCTGCGGCGTCGTACGCTCCGTGACGGATGAACCCCCACATGACGTAAGGCGGACCGAAGAAATGATCAGCAGCGAGCACGAACGCAGGATCGCCGCCCGGTTCGCCACCTTCGACCAGGACGGCAACGGCTGGATCGACCGTGAGGACTTCAGCGCGGCGGCCAAGGCACTGCTGTCCGAGTTCGGGACGGTGGCCCGGTCGGACAAGGGGCAGGCCCTGTACGCGGGCGCCGAGGCGTTCTGGCAGGGCATGGCGGGCATCGCGGACCGGGACGGCGACCAGCGCATCACCCGCGAGGAGTTCGTCGGCGGCGCCGTCAAACGCCTGCACGACAACCCCGACCGGTTCGCCGAGATCGCCCGCCCCTTCCTGCACGCGACCCTCGACCTGATCTCCGCCCCCGACGGCAGGGCCACCATCCCGGACGTCGTCCGCGCCCTCACCACCCTCGGCGTCCCCACCGACATCGCCCAGGCGGCCGCCGCCGCACTGGACACCGACGGCGACGGCAGGGTGGGGGAGGCGGAGGTCGTCCCGGCGGTGGCCCGCTACTTCACGGTGCCGGACTGACGGAGCCGCGACTGTTCCTCCGGCTCCGAATAGCGCTCCCGCAACTTGTACTTGAGCACCTTCCGCAGCGTCTCGTTGCGGGGCAGGCTGTCCACAACCTCCAGGCGCTCGGGGAGTTTGTGCACGGACAGGCCCTGCGACCTCAGATGGGCGACCAGTTCGGGGAGGGTCGGTGCGGTCGCCCCGGGCGGGGTCTCGACGACCGCGCAGAGCAGCTCCCCGCGTTCCGCGTCCGGGAGGCCGATCACCGCGACGTCGCCGACGCCGGGGTGCCGGTGCAGCAGGTCCTCGATCTCCTTCGCGGAGATGTTCTCGCCCTTGCGGATGATCACGTCCTTCGAGCGACCGGTGAGCACCAGATGGCCGGAGCCGGTCAGATGCCCCAGGTCACCGGTGCGGAGGAAGCCGTCCGTGTCGAAGGCCTCGGCCGTCTGCGCCGGATCGAGATAGCCCCGGCACACGGCCTCCCCGCGCAGCCGCACCTCCCCGTCGACGATCCGTATCTCCATCCCCTCCGGCGGACGCCCCTCCGTCGTCGCGAGGTTCTCCGCCGTGTCGTCCGGCGATCCCATGGTGATCATCGGTACTTCGGTCATGCCGTAGCCGTGGGTGAGCTGCACGTCCATCTCGCGGACCACGCTGCGGTACAGCTCCGGCGGCTTGGGCGCGCCGCCCCCGGCGAGCAGCCGCAGCGTCGGTATCACCTTCTCGCCGGGCAGCTTGCGCTGTTCGGCCAGGAACATCGAGTAGAACGCGGTGGACCCGCCCGCCACCGTCACCCCGTGCCGGCGGTACTCCGCCAGTGCCCCGGGCAGTGCGAACTGCTCGAACAGCACCGCCGGGAAGCCGTACAGCAGCAGCATCACGGTGTAGTCGGGCCCGGCGATGTGCGCGTACGGGAAGGCCATCGAGCCGACGTCCCGCTCCGTCAGCTTCAGCGCGTGCGCCAGACAGGACCCGCCCGCGATCAGCGAACGGTCGGTGTGCAGCACGCCCTTGGGGTCGGAGGTGGTGCCCGAGGTCCAGTAGATCCAGCGTACGGACGTGCCCTCGGCGGGCGGCTCGGGCAGCACCCCCGGGTCGCCGTCGGGCAGCCCGCCCTCGGCGTACGCCTCGAAGACCCCCTTCGCGCCCAGCCGCCGCGCCATCTCCGTGTGGTCGAAGCCCCGCCAGGTGCCCGGTACGGCGAAGAACTCCGCCCTGGACTCGCGCAGCGCGAAGCCGGTCTCCCGGTCCCGGTAGAACGGGATGACCGGCGACTGCACGGCGCCCAGCCGGGCCAGCGCGAAGGACAGCAGGGCCGTTTCGATCCGGGTGGGCAGCTGCCAGGCGACGACCGTGCCGGGGCGCACACCCATGCCGTACAGGCCGGCGGCCACCCGTTCGGCACGGTCGCGCAGTTCTCCGAAGGTCAGCGTCCGGTCGCCCTGGAGGAACACCGGCCGGCCGGGGGTGAGCGCGGCACGCCGGGCGACCAGTTCCCAGAGGGTGCGGGACGTGCTCAGTTCGTGTGCGGTGACGTTCATGCCGATGCCCCCCTGTGGCTGACGACTCGTCAGATCGTGGCCAGAGCGTAGGCCCGGGCGCCTTGTCGGTCCAGGGGTGCGGGGTTAGCCTGCCAGAAATCTGACGCTGCATCAGATGCGGGGAGCGGGAATGGACCTGTCGTACACGCCCGAGGAGGAGGAGTTCCGGACCCGGCTGCGCCGGTGGCTGGCCGGGACGCTGCCCGCCCTGCCGCCCAAGCCGTCCCCCGACGACTGGCCCGGGCGGCGCGCCTACGACCTCGGCTGGCAGCGGACGCTGCACGACGCCGGCTACGGCGAGGTGCACTGGGACGCCTCCCCGACCCTGCGGCTGATCTTCCTGGAGGAGACCGAACGCGCGGGCGCCCCCTATGTCGGCGCCAACTTCGTCGGACTGCTGCACGCGGGGCCGACCATCGCCGCCGAGGGCACCCCGGAGCAGCGGACCCGCTGGCTGCCCCCGATCCTGCGCGGCGAACAGGTGTGGTGCCAGGGCTTCAGCGAACCCGACGCCGGATCCGACCTCGCCGCGCTGCGCACCCGCGCCCGGCGGGACGGCGACGACTACGTGGTGACCGGCTCCAAGATCTGGACCTCGCACGCGGAGGTCGCCGACTGGTGCGAACTGCTGGTGCGCACCGACCCCGCCGCGCCGAAGCATCAGGGCATCACCTGGCTCGCCATGCCGATGGACGCGCCGGGCGTCACCGTACGGCCGCTGCGCACCCTCGCCGGGTCGGCCGAGTTCGCGGAGGTGTTCCTGGACGAGGTGCGCGTCCCGGTGGCCAACCGGGTCGGCGAGGAGAACGACGGCTGGCGGGTGACCATGGTGACGCTGTCCTTCGAGCGCGGCACCGCCTTCGTCGGCGAGGTCGTCGCCTGCCGCCGGGTCCTCGGCGAACTGGCCCGCGAGGCCCGCAAGAACGGCCGCTGGGACGATCCCGTGCTGCGCCGCCGGCTGGGACGGCTGAACGCCGAGTTCCGTGCGCTGTGGCGGCTCACCCAGTGGAACGTGAGCGAGGCCGAGGCGAGCGGCGGGGTGCCCGGCACCGGGGGCTCCGTCTTCAAGCTGAGGTACTCGCACGCGCGCCAGGAGCTGTACGACGCGGCGGCCGACGTACTGGGCCCGGACTGTCTCGACCTGGACCGCCCCTGGGTCCTCGACCGGCTCTCCTCCCTCTCGTACACCATCGCCGCCGGTACCTCGCAGATCCAGCGGAACATCGTGGCCGAACGGATCCTCGGCCTGCCGAAGGGGCGGTGACCTGCCGTATGTGCTTCCAACTCACCGAGGACCAGCGGGCGCTGCGGGACGGCGTACGGGGGATGCTGGCCCGGCGCTTCGGCCCGGAGGCGCTGCGGGCGGCCGCCGGGGTGCCCGGTCTGGACCGTGCGCTGTGGCGCGAGCTGGGCACGGCGGGCTTCTTCTCGCTGCGGCTGCCGGAGGCGGACGGCGGGGCCGGACTCGGTCTGCCGGAGGCCGTGTTGGCCTTCGAGGAGGCCGGGCGGGCCCTGCTGCCGGGGCCGCTCGTGGCCACGCATCTCGCGGCCGGGGCCGTGCCCGGGGCGGACACCGGGGAGACGGTGGTGGCCGTCTGCGACGGCGGCCCCGTGGAGTGGCTGGCGGAGGCCGACGTGGTGCGCGGGGACGCCTCGGGCGCCCTGCCGCTGCGGTCGGTGGACCCGCTGACGCCCCTGCACCGGGTGCCGGACGCCGGCCCGGGCCGCCCCGGCCCTCGCCCGGACCCCCACGCCGTGCTCCTCACCGCCGCCGAACAGCTCGGCACGGCCACGCGCGTCTGCGAACTGGCCGTGCGCCACGCCCGGACGCGTGAGCAGTTCGGAAGGCCGGTCGGGGCGTTCCAGGCGGTCAAACACCTGTGCGCGCAGATGCTGGTACGGGCCGAGACGGCACGCGCTGCGGTCTACGCGGCGGCCGTCACCGCCGACCCGGTGGACATCGCGGCGGCGCGCCTGCTGGCCGACGAGGCGGCCGTACACGGCGCCCGGGACTGCCTTCAGGTGCACGGCGGCATGGGGTTCACCTGGGAGGCAGAGGTGCATTTGCACCTGAAGCGAACCTGGGTTCGGGCGCAGCGTGGCGGAGGCGTTACGGAGAGTGAGGAGACGCTCGCTGCCGAACTGCTGGACTGACCCGCCAGAACCCTGTTGGGCTGCGGAAACCGCCATCCAATGGCCAAGGATGTTGCGGATCGTGTTGTGACGGAACTACAGAGCGTTGATACCGGGTTGTGTCCAACGCGTGACTCGTAACGCCCTGGAGTCGGCTGTCCGCTCCGGTACCTTCTGTGGGATGCGAGTGGTTTCGAGCGCGCGCCTGTCCGGTGTTGCCCCTGGGGCGAGGCCGGTTCCGGCCTGTTCGACTCTTCCGGGCGAGCGTCGCACAGTATGCCGCACGGGTACTCCTTCGCGCTGGAATATGCCCGAAGCGCTTGTTGGCGTGACTGTGCGTCAACCATGGTGTCCTGTAAGGGATTCACGGTCCGTGACCCCAGCTTCGGTTGTCGTTCCGGGCATGCAGAAAATGTGTCCGCCGGTTCGGATGGTGTGAGCGGTGCAGGTACTTCAAGTGCAACTGGAGATCCGGCCCGACCCCGCCGAGGTGGGGCGCGCCCGGCGCTGGGCCCGCTCGCGCCTTGCCGGGTCGGGCATAGCGGTGGACGAGCCGCTCGCCGAGACGCTGATCCTGCTCGTCTCCGAGCTGGTCACCAACGCCGTCGTGCACACCGGCCTGCCTGCCGTGCTGCGGCTGTCCCTGCCGGGAACCGGGGCCGGCGCGGAGTCGGCGACGGTGCGCCTGGAGGTGGCCGACACCAGCGCCCGCGCCCCCGTCCCGCGCTGCGTGGACGGCGATGCCACCGGCGGCCGCGGACTGGCCCTCGTCGACGGCCTCGCCGACCGCTGGGGCTGGAGCCCCGACGGCGCGGGCAAGCGCATCTGGTGCGAACTGGACCGCTGCGCGCGCAACGCCCAGAGCGCGGCCACGGCGTACGGAAGCGGACTCCCCGCGTACGAGGGGCTGGCGTTCGAGGCCGTGTAGGCGGGGTGTCGGCAGTGCGCCGGGTGTGCATCCGTGCGCGCCGGGGCGGTTGCCTCACGGTATTGACGTCGCGTGACCGGCTGATCACCCTGGTGTGCAGCGATTCGCCGCGAGGGGACGACGAGGGCCCGGGTGGGGGAGGTCCTTGTCGAGCGTGGGTCGGACCGGCCGGTGGCGCGCCGCACCTCGCCCGTGCCACCGGCCGGAGTTCACAGGACGGCCACCGGCGCCACCGGCGTTCCCGTCGCGCCCACGAACGGTTCGGGCATCGCCGACAGCAGGAACGCGTACCGACCCGCCTCTCCACAGGCTGTGGACAACTCTTCCAGATTCCAGTTCTGGCCCTGGAGCATCCCCATCTCCACCAGGTGCAGGGCGTGCACGGGCAGCCACAGGTCCTCGATCTCCGGCGGGAAGATCTCGAACGTGAGGGTGTCGTTCGCCACGGCCGCCACGTCGCGCGCGTGGAACCACTCCGGTGTGCGCACCGACAGGCCCGGCGACGGATAGCCGTAACCGTGCTTGTCCCCGGCGAGATACACCTGGACCTGACCGGTCCGCACCAGCACGATGTCACCGGCCCGCACACGCGTACCGCCGAACTCCTCGGCCGCCTCCAGATCCTCCGGGGTGACCGCGTGACCGCCGTCCAGCCGGTCGACGCCCCGGGCGCCGGCCACGTCCAGCAGCACCCCGCGCGAGACGACGTGCCGCGCCTTGTCCATCCCGCAGAACTCGGCGCCGCCGTGCGCGGTGACGGTGTGCGCGGGACGGCCGTTGTAGAGCTTCCCGGAGTGCGAGACATGGGTCAGCGCGTCCCAGTGCGTGCCCGCCTGCAGCCCCATCGTCACCACGTCGTCGCTGCACGCCACCGTGCCCGGCCCGAAGAGCTCCTGGTTGATCTGCACCATCGTGTGCAGCGGGTTGACCCGCCCCGGGATCATCCCGGTCTGCACCCCGTCCTCGCGCAGCGGCAGCGCGAGCGGCACCCGGCGGCCGGTGCGGACCTCGGCCGCGGCCCCGCGGACCACCTCGTCGGTGATCAGGTTCAGGGTGCCGATCTCGTCGTCCGCCCCCCAGCGGCCCCAGTTGCTGACGCGCTTGGCGATGTCGTGGAACCGTTCCGGCAGTGACATCGGGCCTCCCCGGGGCTTGTCCTTCTCGGTCTGACGCGCCATAAAATCTAACGGTCCGTCAGAAACCGCGGGAAGGGGCCGGGCGTGGGGAACTTCTTGGCAGGAAAGGCGGTCGCCGTCACCGGCGCCGGACGGGGCATCGGCCGGGCGGTCGCCCTCGCCGCGGCCGCCGAGGGCGCACGGGTCGTCGTCAACGACTACGGCGTCACCGCCGACGGCACCTCACCGACCAGCGAGGTCGCCGACGCCGTGGTCAAGGAGATAGAGGCGGCGGGCGGCCGGGCGGTCGCCGTCGCCGACGACATCTCCACGATGGCCGGCGGACAGCGCGTGGTCGACACCGCCCTGGAGGCGTACGGCCGTCTCGACGGCGTCGTCTGCGTGGCCGGGATCCTGCGTGAGCGGATGCTGTTCAACATGACCGAGGACGAGTGGGACCCCGTCGTCGCCACCCACCTCAAAGGCACGTTCACGGTGTTCCGCGCGGCCTCCGCGGTGATGCGGAAGCAGAAGTCCGGCACGCTCATCGGCTTCACCAGCGGCAACCACCAGGGCTCCGTGTCGCAGGCCAACTACAGCGCGGCGAAGGGCGGGATCATCTCGCTCGTGCGCAGCGCCGCGCTCGGCCTGCACAAGTACGGGGTGACCGCGAACGCGGTGGCGCCCGTGGCCCGTACCCGGATGTCGGCGGGCGTGCCCATGGAACTGAAGGAGATCGGGGAACCGGAGGACGTGGCCGCGCTGGTCACCTATCTCCTCTCCGGCCGGGCCCGGGAGGCCGGGATCACCGGGCAGGTGTACACGATCGCCGGGCCGAAGATCGCGGTGTGGGCCCAGCCCCGTGAGCTGCGCGCGGCCTACGGCGAGGGTGCCTGGACGCCGGAGCGGATAGCGGACTTCCTGCCCGGGACGGTCGGCGTGGACCCGATGCCGATGCTGGCCCGGCTGGAGGAGATGGAGCGGGCCGCACGGGACGGTTCCCGGCCCAACGCCTGACAGCCGGTGCCGAGCTGGGAGGAGACCCTCATGGACTTCGGATTCACCCCTGACGACGAGGCGTTCCGCACGGAGGCCAGGGCGTGGCTGTCGGAGCACGCCGGGTCCGCGACGGACCGGCGCTCCTGGGAACGCGCCCTCGGAGCGGCCGGCTGGATCGGGCTCGGCTGGCCCGAGGGCGGTTACGGCAACCGGACCGCCACCCTCACCCAACAGGTCGTCTGGGCCGAGGAGTACGCGTGTTCGGGGGCTCCGCCGCGCTCCGGGCACATCGGCGAGAAGCTGCTCGCCCCCACCCTGATCACCCACGGCGGCGACGAGCAGAAGGCGCGCTTCCTTCCCCCGGTCGCCGCCGGTGACGAACTCTGGTGCCAGGGATACAGCGAACCCGGCGCCGGATCGGACCTGGCCGGGGTGCGCACCGCCGCCGTACGCGATCCGCACGAGCCGTACTACCGGATCAGCGGACAGAAGATCTGGACGTCACTCGCCCACGAGGCCGACTGGTGCTTCGTGCTGGCACGCACCGACCCGGAGTCCCGGCGCCACCACGGGCTGAGCTTCCTGCTGGTGCCGATGGACCAGCCGGGCCGGATCGAGGTGCGGCCCATCCGGCAGCTGACCGGCACCAGCGAGTTCAACGAGGTCTTCTTCGACGGGGCACGCGCGCACACGGAACACGTCGTGGGCGGCGAGGGCAACGGCTGGCGGGTCGCGATGAGCCTGCTCGGGTTCGAGCGGGGCGTGTCCACGCTGGCCCAGCAGATCGGGTTCGCCGCCGAGTTGGACGGCGTACTGCGCACGGCCGTCGCCACGGGTGCCGCGTCCGACCCGGTGATCCGCTCCCTGCTGGTACGCCAGTGGGCGGAGTTGCGCGCGATGCGCTGGAACGCGCTGCGCACCCTCGGCGGTTCGGGCGATCCCGGCGCGCCCAGCGTCGCCAAGCTGCTGTGGGCGGGCTGGCACCAGCGGCTCGGGGAGCTGGCGGTGCGGGTGCGCGGGGCGGCGGCGGGCGTGGGGCCGGTGGACTGGTCGCCGTCGGCGCCGTACGAACTCGACGCGGAGCAGCACCTGTTCCTGTTCTCCCGGGCCGACACCATCTACGGCGGCTCGGACCAGGTGCAGCGCACGATCATCGCCG
Organism: Streptomyces sp. NPDC086787; assembly: GCF_044745865.1. NCBI lineage: Bacteria > Bacillati > Actinomycetota > Actinomycetes > Kitasatosporales > Streptomycetaceae > Streptomyces > Streptomyces sp. NPDC086787. The sequence goes on from NZ_JBIVBC010000005.1 coordinate 215,879, forward strand.
AGCGGGTGCTCGGTCTGCCGAGAGAGCCCAAGGGGGGCATGTGATGCGCGGCGTGGTGTTCGACGGCGAACAGGTACGGGTCGTGGACGACCTGGCGGTACGTGATCCGGGGCCGGGGGAGGTACTGGTCGCGATCTCGGCGGCCGGGCTGTGCCACAGCGACCTGTCGGTGATCGACGGGACCATACCCTTCCCGGTCCCGGTGGTCCTCGGCCACGAGGGCGCCGGGGTGGTGGAGGCGGTCGGCGCGGGCGTCACCCATGTGGCACCCGGCGACCACGTGGCCCTGTCGACGCTCGCGAACTGCGGCGCGTGCGCCCAGTGCGACCGGGGCCGCCCCACCATGTGCCGGCATGCCATCGGCCGCCCGGGGAGGCCCTTCACCAGGGGCGGGCGCCCGTTGCACCAGTTCGCGTCCAACTCCGCCTTCGCGGAACGCACGGTCGTGAAGGCGGTGCAGGCGGTCCGGATCCCGGACGACATCCCGATGACGTCCGCCGCCCTGATGGGCTGCGGCGTCCTGACCGGTGTGGGGGCCGTCCTCAACCGGGCCCGGGTGGACCGCGGGGACACCGTCCTGGTCATCGGCACCGGCGGAATCGGCCTGAACGTCATCCAGGGCGCCCGGATCGCGGGCGCGCTCAGGATCGTGGCGGTGGACGCCAACCCGGCCAAGGAGGCGGCGGCACGGCAGTTCGGCGCCACGGACTTCCTCACCTCGACGGAGGGCGTGCGCGAGATCCTCCCCACGGGCGCCGACCACGCCTTCGAGTGCGTGGGCCGCACCGAGCTGATCCGCCAGGCCGTGGACCTCCTGGACCGGCACGGCCAGGCCATCCTGCTCGGGGTCCCCCCGGCCACCGCGGAGGCGTCCTTCCTGGTCTCCTCCATGTACCTGGACAAGTCCATCCTGGGCTGCCGCTACGGCTCCTCCCGCCCGCAGCGCGACATCGCCCTGTACGCCGGGCTGTACCGCGAGGGGCGGCTCCTGCTCGACGAGCTGGTGACGCAGACGTACCCGGTCGAGGACTTCGAGAAGGCGCGGGCCGACGCGGAGGCGGGGCGGGTGGCAAGAGGAGTGCTCACCTTCTGAGACCGGCTGCCGTGAGGGTGGCCCGATCCTAGTGAACGATGTCCCTCGGGCCACTCGAAGGAGTGAGGCGGGGAGCCGAAGCTGTGTGGCGTGACCCAGACAAGCGCCGCCCTCACAGACGCCGCCGGCACGGACGCGGAGGCGACCCCGTCCCCCCGTCGGCCCCGAATACACCGTGCCTGGTTCGTCGCCGCCGTCACCTTCGTCACGATCATCGGCGCGGCCGCCTTCCGGTCGCTGCCCGGTCTGCTCATCGACCCGCTGCACCGGGACTTCGGCTGGTCGCGCGGCACGATCGGTGCCGCCGTGTCCGTCAACCTCGCGCTGTACGGACTCACCGCGCCGTTCGCGGCCGCGCTGATGGACCGGTTCGGCATCCGGCGGGTGGTCGCCGTCGCGCTGACCGTGATCGCGATCGGGTCGGGCCTCACGGTGTGGATGACGGCCGCCTGGCAGCTGATGCTCTGCTGGGGGCTGCTGGTCGGGCTCGGGTCCGGCTCCATGGCGCTGGCCTTCGCCGCGACCGTCACCAACCGCTGGTTCGCCGAGCGGCGCGGGCTGGTCAGCGGCATCCTCACCGCGGCCTCCGCCTCCGGCCAGCTGATCTTCCTGCCGCTGCTGTCCTGGATGGTCGAGGCCCACGACTGGCGCCCGGCCGCCGTGACCGTCTCCCTCGCGGCCCTCGCCGTCGTACCGTTCGTCTGGCTGCTGCTCCGCGACCATCCCGCCGACGTGGGCCTGAAGCCGTACGGAGCGGCGGAGTTCGTGCCGAAGCCCCCGCCGGTCACCGGCGCCGCCCGTCGTGCGCTCGGCGTGCTGTCCTCCGCCGTCCGCACCGGCCCCTTCTGGCTGCTGGCCGGCACCTTCGCGATCTGCGGCGCCTCCACCAACGGTCTGGTGCAGACCCACTTCGTGCCGGCCGCCCACGACCACGGCATGCCCGTCACGGCGGCCGCCTCGCTGCTCGCGGTCATCGGGGTGTTCGACGTGGCCGGCACGATCGCCTCCGGCTGGTTCACCGACCGCTTCGAGCCGCGCCGTCTGCTGGCCGTCTACTACGCCCTGCGCGGCGTCTCCCTCCTCTTCCTGCCCATGCTGCTCGCGCCGAGCGTGCACCCGCCGATGGTCTTCTTCATCGTCTTCTACGGCCTCGACTGGGTCGCCACCGTCCCGCCCACCCTGGCCCTGTGCCGCGAGCAGTACGGCGAGGACAGCGCCATCGTCTTCGGCTGGGTCCTCGCCTCCCACCAGGTCGGCGCCGCCCTCGTCGCCTTCCTCGGCGGCATGGCCCGGGATGTCTTCGGCTCCTACGACGTCGTCTGGTACGCCTCCGGCGCGCTGTGCGCGGCGGCCGCGCTGATGGCCCTGGTGATCAGGCGGCGGCCGGCCCCGGTGCCCGCACTGCTCTGACCGGGCCTCAGTCCTCCCGGGGGCGGGCGAACCGCCCCCGGTGGAAGAGCAGCGGATCGGCCTCCTCGGCCGCCCCCAGCGCGTCCACCCGGCCCACCACGATCAGATGGTCGCCGCCGGTGTGCACCGCGTGGACGGTGCAGTCGATCCAGGCCACCGCGCCCGCCAGCCGGGGAGACCCGGAGACCGGTGCCTCGTCGTACGTCATGCCCGCGAACTTGTCCGCGCCGCTCACCGCGAAGGCGCGGCACAGCTCGCCCTGTCCGGCGCCCAGGACGTTGACGCAGAAGACGCCCGCGCGGGCGATGCTCGGCCAGGTCGTGGAGGTCCGGCCGACCATGAACACGATCAGCGGGGGATCGAGCGACAGAGAGGCGAACGACTGGCAGGCGAACCCGGCGGGTCCCGCCTCACCGTCCTGCGCGGGAGCCGTGATCACCGTGACGCCGGTGGCGAAGCTCCCGAGCACCCGGCGGAACTCGCCCGGCTCGACCGGCGCCCGCTCGTCCTCCCGGACGCACCGCAGCTCCGGCCGCGGCAAGGGGTCGACCGGTCCCACGGGCGGGGCGTCGACGGGCCTGAGATATCGGACGGCGGCGGCCGCCATTCCTGCGTGTCCCATCACACCGTCCATTGAAGCTGACGGATCGTCAGGTTGGAAGGGGTGTGGCGGGCCGCGATGCGGGGGCGTGCGCAGCTCCCGGCGGCCGGGCCTCACCGCCCCCGGAACTCCGGGCCCCTGCGTTCCGCGAAGGCGGCGAGGCCCTCCTGGGCGTCCTGGGTCGTCATGTTGATCTCCTGTGCGGCGGCCTCGGCGGTGAAGGCGGTGGAGCGGTCGCTGTCCAGGGAGGCGTTGACCAGTTGCTTGGTCAGGGCGAGTGCCCGGGTGGGGCCGGCGGCCAGCCGGGCGGCCCACTCGCGGGCCGTCTTCTCCAGGTCGCCGTCCGGCAGCACCCGGTTGACCAGGCCGAGCCGCTCGGCGTCCGCCGCGGAGAGCGCGTCGCCGAAGAACATCAGCTCCTTGGCGCGCTGCGGGCCGACCAGCCGGGGCAGCAGATAGGCGCCGCCGCCGTCCGGGACCAGTCCGCGGCGCACGAACACCTCGATGAACCGGGCGGACTCGGCGGCCAGTACGAGATCGCAGGCGAGCGCGAGATGTGCGCCGAGCCCGGCCGCCGTACCGTTGACGGCCGCGATCACCGGCTTCTCGCAGTCCAGCACGGCCGCGATCAGCCGCTGCGCGCCGAGCCGGATCGTCCGGGCCACGTCGCCGGTGATCCGCTCACCGCCGCCCGAGCCGCCCCGCAGATCCGCGCCCGCGCAGAAGCCGCGCCCGGTACCGGTGAGGATCACGGCCCGTACGTCCGGGTCGGCCGACGCACGCGCCAACAGTCCGATGACCTCGTCCCGTTGGCCGGGTGTGAGGGCGTTGAGGGCTTCTGGGCGGTTCAGGACGACGACGGCGACCTGATCGCGCGCCTCGTACCGCACGGACTCGCTCACCGGCACACCACCAACGCGTCCAGCGCCACCGCGCCCTGCCCCCTGGGCAGCACCATCAGGGGGTTGATGTCCAGCTCGGCCAGTTCGTCGCCCAGCTCCAGTGCCATGCGCTGCACCCGCAGGACGACCTCCACCAGGGCGTCGAGGTCGGCGGGCGGGCGGCCCCGGACGCCGTCGAGCAGGGACCGGCCGCGCAGTTCGGTGAGCATGTTCCGGGCCTGCTCCTCGCCGAACGGCGGCACGCGCACGGCCGCGTCGCGCAGCACCTCCACCAGCACCCCGCCGAGCCCGACCGTCACGGTCGGCCCGAACAGCTCGTCGCGGGTGACGCCGACGACCATCTCCACACCCTGCTCCACCATCTGGCACACCAGGATCCCGTCCAGCGGGACACCTTCGTAGCGGGCGATGTCGGTCAGCTCGCGGTAGGCGTCCCTGACCTGGCTCGCCGAGGTCAGGCCGATCTTCACCAGACCCAGCTCGGTCTTGTGGGCGATTCGCGCGCCGGACGCCTTCATGACCACCGGGTAGCCGACCTGTGCGGCCGCGCGTACGGCCGCCGCGGCGCTGGTCACCAGCTGCTCGCGGGGCACACGGATGCCGTACGCGCGCAACAGCTGCTTGGCCGCGTGCTCGCTCAGCTGCTCCCCGGGCCGCAGCAGCGCGCGCGCCTTCTTGCAGGACGGGGAGACGGTGCGGGGCGCCTCCTCGAAGGGGGAGCGGTAGCCGCTCACGAAGCGGTGGTGGCCGAGGTAGGCGCGGACGGCCGTCAGGCAGTTGCCGAGGGTACGGAAGGTGGCCACACGGGAGGAGCCGAGCAGCACCTCGCGGTAGGCCGGTTCGGTGCCGACCGGGGACCCCCAGACCACGCACACCAGCTTGTCCGTCTGCTCCGCCGCGTCGACCAGGTCCCGGACGAGCCGGTCGCTGAGCGGTGGGAACGGCCCGGTGACGGGACAGATCAGCACGCCCACCTCGGGGTCGGCCAGGATCGAGTCGATGATCTTCCGGCCGCGCTCGTCGCCGACCGGATGGCCGCCGTTGTCCACGGGGTTGGCCACGCTCAGGTACTCGGGTATCCACTGGTGCAGTTCGGCCTGCCGGGACTCGGACAGCACCGGCAGCCGCAGCCCCGCCCCGGTGGCGAGGTCGGCGGCGTGCGCCCCGGTGCCGCCGGAGATCGAGTAGACGACGACGCCGTCCGCGAGCGGCGCCCGGGCTCGCGCCAACAGGGCTGCCGTGTCCTGGAGTTCGTCCAGTCCGTCCACCCGGATGACCCCGAACTGCCGCATCGCCGCGTCCACCACGTCGTCGGCGCCGGTGAGTTTGCCGGTGTGGGAGGCGGCCGTGCGGGCGCCCGCCTCGGTGCGGCCCACCTTCACCGCGACCACCGGCACCCCGCGCCGGGCGGCGCGGTCGGCGGCGAGCAGGAAGGAGCGGCCGTCCTTGAGCCCCTCGACGTAGCAGGCGATGGCGCCGACCTCGGGCCGCTCCGCGAAGTAGGAGATGAAGTCGGCGGTCTCCAGGTCGGCCTCGTTGCCGGTCGGCGCCCAGTGGGAGAGCCGTACGCCCAGTTCCTGGAGGGCGAAGACGGGCCGTCCCTGGTGCCCGGACTGGGTGATCAGGGCGATGGCCGGGCCCGTCAGGTCCTCGCGGAACCGCTCGAAGGCGTTGAGGTTGGTGTTCGGGCCGAGCAGCCGCAGCCCCGAGCGCCGTACGGCGGCCGCGAGCCGGGTCTGGGCCATCGCCCCCTCCTCGCCGGTCTCCGCGAACCCGGAGGCGAAGGCGACGGCGAACTTCACCTTGGCCTCCGCGAGTTCCTCCAGGACCGGGAGCGGGTCGGCGACCAGCAGTACGGCGAGGTCGACCTGTTCGGGCAGGTCCGCGACCGAGGCGGCGCAGGGGGTGCCGAACACGGACTCCCGGGTGGGGTGCACCGGGTGCACCCGCGCTCCCACCCGCTCGGCCCAGTCGAGGAGTTGCCGGGTGATCCCGGTGTTCGGCCGCCCCTCGGCGTCGGAGGCGCCGATCACGGCGACGGACCCGGGCCGGAAGAACCGGTCCAGGTCCGGTACGCCGGACTGGAGCGGCCGTCCGCTCACATCGAGGTCGTCCGTGTCGGTGGCCCGGCCGTGGACGGCGGGGCCGGGGCGCAGCTCGCCGCAGGCGATGACCCGGGCCCGGCGGGAGTCGGTGGTGAGGGTGCCGTGGGTTGATCCAAGCATCGTCCGCCCGCTCCTGTGTGACAGCACATTAACTGACGCACTGTCAGATTACTGAACTGACGCCGTGTCAGGAACAGTCCTGCACGCAGGGAGCGGGAAACTTGAGCAGTGCTCACATTCTGGGCCCGGCCGGCGCGGGCGTACAGGGGCCGGACGCGGCCAACGGTCAGCCCGGTATCCGGGACGCCTTCCCCGCCGCACTCCTCGCGACGGCCTTGGCTATCTTCTCGGCGTCGAGGGCCAGTTCACGGAGCATGCCGCTGATCGGGTTGGTGTAACCGGTGAAGTAGAGATCCGGTGCGTGCTGCGGGGTGCGGCCCCCCTGCGCGACGGGCCTGCCCTGCTCGTCCAGCACGCCCAGGTGGCCGACCAGTGCTTCGAGCGCGCGGGTGTAACCGGTGGCCGCGATCACCGTGTCCGGCGACATCCGGGTGCCGTCGGCCAGGACCACCTTGCCCTCCTCGAAGGCCTCGACGGCGGCCACGATCCCGACCCGGTCCTTGCGCACGGCGTCGATGATGCCGACGTCCTGCACGGCGATGGACCCCGCCTTGCACCGGGTGTAGAGGCCGGTGTCGGGACGCGGCAGGCCGTGCGCCGACAGGTCCGGCACGCTGATCCGGGCCATCGGCCGGGCGAGCCGGTCCACGAATCCGACGGGCAGCCGCCGTACCAGTACGCCGGTGTACTGGGCGGCCCACCCGGCGGTCGACCGGCGCACGATGTGCGGGGCGGTGCGCACCGCCAGCCGCACCCGCGCGGCGCCCCCCTCCGCCAGGTCCACGGCGATCTCGGCGCCGGTGTTGCCCACGCCGACCACCAGGACGTCCTGTCCGGCGTACGGCTCGGCGTTGCGGTACTCGCCCGCGTGCAGGAAGCGGCCGCCGTACTCCTCGAGGCCCGGCCAGCCGGGCACGCGCGGGGTGTGGTTGAAGCCGGTGGCGACGACCACCGCGCCGCCGGTCAGCTCGCGCCCGCCGGAGGCGTGCAGCAGCCAGCCCGTGCCGTCGGCCGTGCGCTCGATCCGTGAGACCTCGACACCGGTGACGATCTCCAGCCGGTGGTGCTCGGCGTACTTCTCCAGGTACCGCACCACGTCGTCCCGGGCCACCCAGCGCCCGAACCGGCGCGGGATCGCCAGCCCCGGCAGGGCCGACAGGCGCCGTGTGGTGTGCAGGTGGAGGCGGTCGTAGTGGCGCCGCCAGGAGGCCCCGACCCGGTCGGACTTCTCCAGGACGATGGCGCGTACGCCACGGGCCCGGAGCGCGTACGCCGCGGCCAGCCCGCCGGGGCCGCCGCCGATGACGTAGACGGGGCGGTCGGCGAAGCGTTCTGTGGGGGAGACGCTGGGATCGCTGGAGTCGGCCATGAGCGGGAGCGTAACCACGTCCTACGTTGATGGGTCTCGGTCAAGACCGGAATTGGTTGCGGATTGGTCACGCGCGCGGGAACGGGGTGGCAATTCCCGACCGGGTCTCGGCAACACACCTGATCTGACGTACCGTCAGATACATGGACTCGATCTGGCTCAGTGGCGCGCAGTGGCTGGCCGTGCTGCGCATCGGTCTCGGTCTGTGGTGGCTGGAGAGCTGGCGGCACAAGGACAAGAAGGCCTGGTTCAGGGGGAGCGGCATCACCTGGGCGGCGGGCATAGCCGGGAACCACCGCTGGAGCGCGGTGCGGGTCGGCTTCGAGCGGGTGGTCGAGCCCCGGCCGAAGGTGATGGCGTACGTCGTCGTGTACGCCGAACTCGCCCTCGGGCTCGGCCTGATCGCGGGCCTCCTCACCCCGGTCGCCCTGGTGGGCGGCCTGCTGCTGAACCTTCTCTACTTCGTCCTCATGATCCACGACTGGGCGGAGCAGGGGCAGAACTCGATGATGGCGCTCATCTCGGTGGTGGCGTTCTTCGGGATGGCCTGGCAGTCGTGGTCGCTGGACGCGGCGCTGGGGTGGTTCCGATGAGCACGGTGCGCCACGACCTCCCGGAGGCCGACGTCTTCACCCGGACCTACTGGGACGCGGCCGCGGAGGGCCGGCTGCTGCTGCGCCGCTGCCGCTCCACCGGCTGCGGCCGGGTCCACCACTACCCCCGTGAGTTCTGCCCGTACTGCTGGAGCGAGGACGTGGTCTGGGCGGAGGCGAGCGGCCGGGCGACCCTCTACACCTGGTCGGTGGTCCATCGGAACGACCTCCCGCCCTTCGACGGGCGCACCCCTTACGTCGCCGCCGTGGTCGACCTCGCGGAGGGGCCGCGCATGATGACCGAACTGGTCGGGTGCGAGCCGGAACGGCTGCGGGCGGGCGCGGAACTGGCCGTCGCGTTTCGCGAGGGGGTGCCGGTGTTCCGGGGGGCGGGGGAGTGACCTGGGCTCGAATGCGGGGAAGTGGCCTGGGCTTGAATGGGGGGCATGGCTGCCGATCGCGAACCCCTCCATGCCCGCCGGTTCCCCGAGCCGCACGGTGAAGGCCTGCGCCTGCGCCACTGGGACCCGGACAGCGATGCCGACGTGGCGGACTGGCTGCGCGGCCGCTCCGACCCGGAGTTCCTGCGCTGGAACACCCCGCTGCTGGCCGTGGCCGACTTCGAGTCGGCCCGCACGGCGATGCGCGACTACGCCCGGAAGGAGGCCGAGGGCACCTGCGCCCATTTCCGCGTCGGCGACGCGGACAGCGGCGCCGCCCTGGGACACATAGGCCTCAACACGATCGACCGTGTGATCCGCTCCGGCCGCGTCGGCTACTGGGTCCTGCCGGAGGCCCGTGGCCGCCTGGTCGCCACCCGGGCGCTCGCCCTCGTCTCCCGCTGGGCGTTCACGGAACTCGACCTGCACCGGCTGGAGCTGGGGCACGCCGTCGGGCACGCGGCGTCCTGCCGGATCGCCCAGAAGTGCGGGTTCCCGGCCGAGGGGACGCTGCGGGGCGCGATGTTCGGGTCGGGACGGTTCGACGTGTTCCGGGACGAGCATCTGCACGCCCGGCTGGCCACGGACCCCGAACCGGCGTGAGCCGAATTCACTCGCGCCGGGCGTGCGGGGGACCGGATCATGAGGCATGGCCCCTTCATACGACTGGCAGTTCACCCACGACCTGGACGAATTCCTCGCCCACGCGGGCGCGTTCCTGCACTCCCGGCCCGCCCTGCACACGGTGCCGCTGACGGTGACGGACACGCTGCGCGAGCGCGGGACGCATCTCTTCGGCGATCAGGACCCGCTGTTCGGGTTCCTGGCGGACGGGGACGGCGGCGATGTCCGGGCGGCGCTGTTCCACACGCCCCCGCACGTACTCAACGTCACCCCCCTCACCGCCGACGAGGCCGACGCCCTCGTGGCCGGGCTGTTCCGGCTCGGGCATCCGGCCCCCGGGGTCTCGGCCGAGGACGCCACCGCTGCCGCCGTGGCCGAGGCCTGGCAGCGCGCGGCGGGCGGCGCCGCCCGGATCCGGGAGCATCAGCGGCTCTACCGGCTGGGCGAGCTGTCGGTGCCGCAGCCGGTGCCCGAGGGGCGGGCGAGGACGGTCGGCGCCGCCGACCGGAAGCTGCTGATGCGCTGGTTCAAGGAGTTCAACGAGGTGACCGGAGGCGGTGTCCACGCCGACCCCGGCCCGTGGGCCGACGCCCGTATCTCCTACGGCGGGGTCACCCTCTGGGAAACCCTCGACGGCACACCCGTCTCCATGGCCGGCGTGACCCGTCCGATCGCCGGGCAGATCCGGGTCGCCCCCGTCTACACCCCGTCGCACCTGCGCGGAAACGGATACGCGGGGGCCGTGACCGCCGAGGTCAGCCGGGCCGCAACGGCCGCCGGGGCGGCCGAGGTGCTGCTGTTCACCGACCTCGCCAACCCGACCAGCAACGCGCTCTACCAGCGCATCGGATACCGGGAGGTCACCGACTTCACGGTGTACGGGTTCGGGGACTGAGGGGACGGGGGAGTGGGGGCTGGGGACTGAGGGGTCCTTGAGCCCGGCTCACGGCCACAGCAGCTGCCGGTGCCAGCCGTCCCTCTCGCCCCGGTACAGCAGGCGCACATGCCTGCGCTCGGCGTCCCCCTGGAAGAACTCCACCTCCCGGGGCCGTAGCCGGTAGAGCGTCCAGGTGGGGGAGAGGGCCGCCGGATCACGGCGGGCGGCCTCCCAGGCTGCCTCCGAGGCCTGCCGCAGCTCCTCCGGTGATCCGAGCGGCTCGCTCTGGCGGCCGGTGAGCGCCGCCGCCAGCGCCCCCGTCGAACGGGCGTGGAGATCCGCCTGGCTCTCGGCGGAGGGCGCCGAGGTGACCGGGCCGCGGACCCGGACCTGGCGGCCCAGCGCCGGCCAGTAGAAGACGAGCGCCGCCTCCGGTCGGGCGGCCAGCTGGCGGCCCTTGCGGCTGACGTCGTGGGTCGCGAAGGACCAGCCGTCCGCGTCGGCGCCGTGCAGCATCACGATCCGCACGTCCGGGCTGCCGTCCTCGTCCGCCGTCGCCAGCGACATGGTGTGCGGCTCGGGCTGGCCCGCCGCCACCGCCTCCGCGAACCACGTCGTGAACAGCTGGAGCGGGCTCGTGGGCGCCGTCGCCGGGTCGAAGGGGGGTAGCTCGGTGACCCCGGGTGCCCACACCCGCAGTGACCTCAGGAGTTCATGGAGATCGGTTGCTGCCATGCGGCGAGTATCCCCGGCCGTGCCTCGCTCCCGGCCCGGCTCCAGGGTCGGCCTCAGTCCCGGCCCAGCACCACGGTCCCCGAGGAGCAGAACCATCCGCCTGTCCCCGAGGCCACCCCGAGGCGCGGCGGCGCGCCGCCCGCCCCGCGCACCTGGCGCTCACCGGCCTCGCCGCGCAGCTGCCGTACCGCCTCCACCAGCAGGAACAGCCCCCGCATTCCGGGGTGCTGAGCCGACAGCCCGCCCCCGTCCGTGTTCACCGGCAGCTCCCCGCCCCGCACCAGCAGCCGCCCCTTCTCCACGAACGCCCCGCCCTCGCCCTTCGCGCAGAACCCCAGGTCCTCCAGGGTCACCAGGGTCATGTAGGTGAACGCGTCGTAGATCTCGGCGAAGTCCATCTCCGCGGGCCCCACCCCGGCCCGCTCGAAGGCGAGCCGTCCGCTCACCGCCGCCGGGGACACCGTGAAGTCGGGCCACTCGGACATCGCCGCGTGCGAGACGTGCTCACCGGTGCCGAGCACCCACACCGGCGACGTACGGCAGTCCCGTACGTACTCCTCGGCCGCCAGCAGCACCGCCGCGCCCCCGTCGGAGCGCAGACAGCAGTGCAGTTTGGTGAACGGGTCCGCGACCATCGGGCCGGACAGGACGTCGTCCACCGTGACCGGGTCGCGGAACATCGCGTCCGGGTTCAGTGCCGCGTTCGCCCTGGCCTGCACCGCCACCTCGGCGAGCTGCTCGATCCGGGTGCCGTACTCGATCATGTGCCGCCGGGCCGCCATCGCGTACTTGGCGATGAGCGTGTGGCCGTACGGCACCTCGAACTGGAGCGGTCCCCGGGCGCCGAAGGACAGGTTCCCGGTGCGCCTGCCCGCCCGGATGTCCGCCCGCGCCGTCGAGCCGTACGCCAGCAGTACGGCGTTCGCGTGCCCGGCCGCTATCGCGTCCGCCGCGTGGGCCGCCATCACCTCCCAGGTGGAGCCGCCGACCGAGGTCGAGTCGACCCAGGTGGGCCGCAGGCCCAGATACTCGGCCACCTCCACGGGCGCCAGGGTCCCGAGGCCCGCCGACGCGAACCCGTCCACGACGGCGCGGTCCAGGCCCGCGTCCGCGAGAGCCCGGCGGGCCGCCTGGGCGTGCAGGGCGTAGGGGGTGGCGTCGTCCACCCGGCCGCAGTCGGAGAGGGCCACGCCCACGAGGGCGACTTTCCTGTTGCTGCTCCCCATGCTCGCTGGTGACATGAATCTGACGGTACATCAGATCCAAGGTCCCACGACAGGGCCGAACCTCTGGGCATCCCGCCCTCGCCGCCCTAACATGACGCTCCGTCAGATCCGGCCGGAGGGAAGAGCCATGGACACGCGCCTCACCGCCGAACAGGACGAGATCCGCCGTACCCTGCGCGAACTGCTCCACAAGCGCTGCGGCCCGGAGGAACGCCGTACCGCCCTCGACACCCCGGCCGGACACGACCCCGCCCTGTGGACCGCCCTCGCCGAACAACTGGGCCTGCCGGGACTCGCCCTCCCCGAGGCCCACGGCGGAATCGGCTGCTCGGCCACCGAACTCGCCCTCGCCTGCGAGGAGACGGGCCGCGCGCTCGCGCCCACCCCGCTGCTCGCCACCTCCGTGCTCGCCGCCCCGCTGATCCTGGCCCTCGGCACCGAGGACCAGCGCACCGCCCTGCTGCCCCGCCTCGCCTCCGGCGCGCTCACCGCCACCCTCGCCGTGCCCGGCACCGCCCTCGCCGCCGTCCTCACCCTGACCGGCGGCAACGACGGGCAGTGGGCGGGCGGCGGCCGGTCCGGAGGAGTGCAGGCGACAGCGGCCGGGGACGGGTGGCGGCTGTACGGGGAGGTGACGCAGGTACTCGACGGGCACAGCGCCGGACTGCTCCTCGTCGCCGCCCACGCCGGCGGCTTCGCGCGCTCCCGCGTCCGGCTCTTCCTGGTGGCGGGGGACGCGGCGGGGCTGACCCGGACCCGGCAGACCGCACTCGACGCCACCCGGCCCCTTGGGCGGGTGCAACTGCGCGACGTCGAAGCGCGGTTGCTCGGAGCCGACGACTCCGATGCGCTCGCCGCCCTCTCCGCCCTGGGCGACACGGTCGCCGCCGTGCTCGCCGCCGAGGCCGTCGGCGCCGCCGGCCGGGCGCTGGAACGCACCGTCGAATACGTGAAGCAGCGGGAGCAGTTCGGGCGGCTCATCGGCTCCTTCCAGGCGGTGAAGCACCGCCTGGCCGATGTGTACGTACAGGTGCAGGCGGCGCGCTCGGCCGCCTACTACGCGGCCTGGGCCGCGGCCGGGCATCAGGAGCGGGCGGGCGGCATCGCCCTCGCTCAGGCCCTGGAGGCGCTGCGGACGGCCGCCGCCGAGGGGATCCAGCTGCACGGCGGGATCGGCTTCACCTGGGAGCACGAGGCCCATCTGTACTTCAAGCGGGCCGCCGGTGACGAACTGCTGTTCGGCCCGGCGCACCGGCTGCGCGCCCGCGCGGCCGACACGGCACGGCTCTTCGAGGAGCGGTCCCGCACGGACAGGGAGGTGGCGGTCTGATGGCCGGCGTCAAGGACTTCGGTGTGCGGTTGGTGCAGAAGGTGTCCTCCACCAGGGCCTTCGCCAGGGTCGCCCCCCATGTGATCCCCGCCCTGGACCGGGCCGTGCACCGGGCGACCCGGGGCCGGGTGCTGCTCAGCGCGCAACTGCTGCCCGGGGTCGTCCTGACGGCCACCGGCGCCCGCAGCGGGCAGCCGCGCCGTACCCCGCTCGCCTGCATGCCGGAGGGCGGCGGCCGGGGCTGGCTGCTGGTCGGGTCCAACTTCGGGCGCCCCGGTCATCCCGCCTGGAGTCACAACCTGCTGGCCCGTCCCGACGCCTCGATCAGCTGGAAGGGCGAGGAGTTCCCGGTCACGGCCACGCTGCTGACCGGGGAGGAGCGGGCGGCGGCCTGGAAGGCGCTGCTGGTGTTCTGGCCGCCGTACGCGACGTACCAGAACCGCATCGAGCGGGAGATCCGGATCTTCCGGCTCGTACGACGCTGAGGGCTCCGGCTCCCCAGGCTGAGGGCTCCGGCTCCCTAGAGGGTCGCCAGCCGTTCCACCAGCAGGAACGCGCCGATGCCGAGCATCGCCGCGCCTGACGTGCGGGTCACCGCGCGGGCGGCGGCGGGGCGGGCGGACAGCAGGGCCCGGGACAGGGCGCCGACGCTCAGGTAGACGGCGGCGCAGCAGGCCATGTGGAGCAGGCCGAGGGCGGCGGTCTGGGCCGGCACGGGCAGATGGCCGCCGCCGAGGGTCAGGAACTGCGGCAGGATCGAGAAGTAGAGCAGCAGGCCCTTGGGGTTCAGGCCGCTGATCGTGGCACCGCGCAGAAAGACACGGGAGCCGCGATCCCGCGGGGCGTCCGGCGCCGCCCCGGGCGCCGTGGGCCTGCGCAGCACGCTCCAGCCCAGCCAGACCAGATAGCCGGCCCCCGCCACGGTGAGCGCCGTGAGCAGCCGGGGTGAGCCCGCGACCAGGACGGCGAGGCCCGCCGCGGCCAGCGCCGTGTGCAGCGCGTAACCGGCGACCAGCCCGGCGACGGCGGCGAGCACCGAGCGGCCGCGAAGTCCCGCGGCGATGACATAGGCCCAGTCCGCGCCGGGCACACACACCAACAGCAGGTCCAGGGCCAGGAAGGACAGCAGCGCTCCCGTATTCACACCGGGGACATTAGGCGTGAATGGCCCGAAAGTGTTCCCGAAGTTTGCCCAGAGTTCCCTGTTCTGAGCAAATATCTTTCTCATGGACGACGTGGACCAGAAAATTCTTGCCGAGCTTCAACAGGACGGGCGACTGACCGTGACCGAGCTGGCCGCGCGGGTGCGGCTGAGCGTCTCGCCGTGCCACCGGCGGCTGCGGGAGCTGGAGCGGGCCGGAGCCATCCAGGGGTACCGGGCGGTGGTGGACCCGGCCGCGCTGGGGTTGAACTTCGAGGCGCTGGTCTTCGTGTCCATGCGGCAGGAGGACCGGGACACGGTCGCCGAGTTCGAGCGGGCGGTGGGCGACGTGGAGCAGGTCCTCGACGCGCAGCGGCTGTTCGGGGAGCCGGACTATCTGCTCAGGGTGGCCACCGCCGACCTCGCCGCCTTCCAGCGGCTCTACGACGAGAAGCTGGCGACGCTGCCGGGGGTGCAGCGGCTGACCTCGACGCTGGTGATGAAGCACGTGGTGCGGGACCGTCCGCTGCCCGCATAGCGCGGCGGGCGGAAGTCCACCTGGGTGAACCACCGCCCGCGTGACAGGACTTGGGGCCGGAAGAAGAGGTGTGCCGGGAGTGCGGCCTACTTGGTCGGCTTCTTGCCGGTCACACCGAGATGCACCAACAGCGCGAGGTTCGGCTTGAGTTCGGCCTGCTTTACGCCCCAGGTCTGGAAACCCTTCTGGTGTCCGGCCACCGACGCGAGCATCGCGACCAGTGAGCCGGCCACCGCGGCGGGGTTCACGTCCTTGTCGACCCTGCCCTTCGACTGGAGTTCGGCGATCGAGTCGGTGAGGGAGTTGTTCACCGAGTTCAGGATCTTCATACGGAGCTTGTAGAAGCGTTTGTCGCCCTCGGCGGCCCCGAGGTCCACGACCCGCAGGATCGCGTCGTTTCTGCGCCAGAAATCCAGGAACCCGTCGACGAGTTCCTGTGCGGTCTGCCAGCCCGCCTTGCCGACCCAGGACCGCCCATCGAGCAGCTCGGTCAACCCGGCGCCCTCGGCGGCCATTTGATCGGCGATCTCCAGGACGGCACCCTCGACGTCCGGGAAGTACTGGTAGAAGGTCGCGGGCGAAGTGCCCGCCTTCCGGGCGACATCGATGACCTTGACGTCCCGGTAGGGAGACGAGCTGAGCATCTCGCTGAGGCAGTCGAGCAGCTTCTGGCGGGTCGCCTGCCCACGTCTGCCGGCCACGCGGCCGTCGACGGTACGCACTTGTCCTGTCATGCCGTCAGCTTACCGAGGGGTGATGGGAGCGCGATTCGGCCGACTGCAAATGGGGTGCGCCGGGGTGTGAGGGGTGGTGTGCCTGGTCTGCGGGGTGCGCGTGGCGCGGTTACTTTGGCGGCATGGCCGAAAACAGGGCATCGGTGTACGGAGAGGGCGTCCCGTGCTGGGTGGACGCACAGCTTCCCGACGTGGAAGCGGGCAAGCGGTTCTACGGTGAGCTCTTCGGGTGGA
Source organism: Streptomyces sp. NPDC086787 (assembly GCF_044745865.1). Lineage (NCBI taxonomy): Bacteria > Bacillati > Actinomycetota > Actinomycetes > Kitasatosporales > Streptomycetaceae > Streptomyces > Streptomyces sp. NPDC086787. The sequence goes on from NZ_JBIVBC010000005.1 coordinate 231,951, forward strand.
CCTTCGACGCGGAGTCCGGACCCCTCGGCTCCTCCGTGTGGGCCCGCAAGGACGAGTCGCCGGTCGCCGCGCTCGCGCACAAGACGGACGGCCGTATGCCCACCGTCTGGACGGTGTACTTCGCGACGCCGGACGCCGAGGCGCTGTGCCGGCGGATCGTCGCGGCCGGCGGGCACGTCCTGCTGGCGCCGCTGCCGATCGGCCGGCTGGGCACGGCCGCCCTGGTCTCCGACCCCGAGGGCGCCGTGTTCGGGCTGTGGCAGGCGGAGGCCGGACACGAGGGCTTCGGTGCCCGGCACGAGCCGGGCACCTTCGGCTGGGCCCAGCTCTACATCCGGGACACCGACTCGGCCAACGCCTTCTACGGCCGCCTCTTCCATGACGCCCTGTTCGGCACCGGGCCCGAGCCCGACTTCGGGCGCGCGCTCGTCTCCGACGTGTTCCCGGCCGAGATGCCACCCCACTTCCTGGTCCACTTCCAGGTGGCGGACATCGAGGCCGCGACGGACACGGTCCGGCGGCTGGGCGGCCGGGTGCAGGCTCCACCATTCGAGACGTCGTACGGCACGGTGGCCGTCGTCACCGACAATCAGGGGGCTTCGTTCGCGCTGATGCAGCGGTGACGGGGCCCTGATTGCGGCACTGAAATCGGCGGCGCCATGCCAAAATGTCTCGCTTATCACGAGACACCCCGATTAATCACCGGGTTCGCAACCTGTGCCCGGGCCAGGAAGAATCAGGGTGCGTGCCGCCATGGCGGTGCGGTGGTGAGACGCTGCACGGGGTCGCGTACATATGTGGGTGACGTGACCCGTACGGGGAGGTGGCAGGCAAGTGGTGGATCAGCTGACACAGCACGATCCGCGGCGCATCGGACCGTTCGAGGTGCTGGGGCGGCTGGGGGCCGGCGGCATGGGGCTGGTCTATCTGGCGCGCTCGGCGTCCGGCCGGCGCGTGGCGATCAAGACGGTCCGTACGGAGCTCGCCGAGGACCAGCTCTTCCGTGTGCGCTTCACCCGTGAGGTGGAGGCGGCCCGCGCCGTGTCCGGCTTCTACACGGCCGCGGTGGTCGACGCGGACCCGCGTGCCGCCGTGCCGTGGCTGGCCACCGCGTACGTTCCCGCACCCTCCCTCGAAGAGATAGTGAACGAGTGCGGCCCGCTCCCGGCTCCGGCGGTGCGCTGGCTGGCCGCGGGCGTGGCGGAGGCCCTCCAGTCCATCCACGGCGCCGGACTCGTCCACCGGGACCTCAAGCCGTCCAATGTGCTCGTCGTCGAGGACGGCCCCCGCGTCATCGACTTCGGCATCGCGTCCGGCGTTTCGAACACCCGTTTGACCATGACCAACGTGGCCGTCGGCACCCCCGCCTACATGTCCCCCGAACAGGCCAAGGACTCCCGCAGTGTCACCGGCGCCAGCGATGTCTTCTCGCTCGGCTCCATGCTGGTCTTCGCCGCCACCGGACACCCGCCCTTCCACGGCGCCAACCCCGTGGAAACCGTCTTCATGCTGCTGCGCGAAGGCCCCGACCTGGCGGGACTCCCGGACGAGCTGCGCCCGCTCATCGAGTCCTGCATGCAGATGGAGGCCGTCGGCCGGCCCAACCCCGCCGACCTCCAGGCCCAGCTCGCCCCGCATCTGTTCGGCTCCGGCTCCGACGACAGCGGTACGGCCTCCGCGTGGCTGCCCGAGAAGGCGGTCGCGCTGATCGAGAACCGCCGCGGCGGCCGCCCCTCGGCCAAGCCCGCGCCCGCCGGACCGCGCAGCGGCGGCCGCGGCCCCGGTGTGCCGCCGCCGCCCGCCCACGACCCGATGGTCCCGGTCCCGCCGCTGCCGGTCGGCGCGCCCGACGGCGGCCCCGTCCAGCTGGCCGGTGCCAAGGTGCCCATCGGCCCCGGTCCCCGGGTCGCCGACGCCAGAGCCGCCGCCGTGAAGGCACCCCCGCCCGAGGCCGGACTCGTCGCCAGCTGGTCCCGCCCGCGCCCCGGCGTCGGCGGCGCCGATCCCGCCGTACCGGCCGCCCCGCCCGCGCCCTCGGAGGCCGCGTCCGGCTGGCGCCCCTGGCGCTTCCGCATGTCCAACGACGTCTGGGGCACCCCGGCCGTCGACGGCGACCTCGTCTACGTCACCTCCTTCGAGGTGCACGCCCTCGACGTGGCCACCGGCCGCCGCCGCTTCAAGACCCGGGACGTCGCCTGGTCGATGGCGGTCGCCGACGGCCGTATCCACGCCTCCGACGGCCCCACCCTCTTCGCGCTGGAGGCCCGCGAGGGCGACGACCTGTGGCGGCTGAACACCGACGCCTGGGTGTACTCCCTGCACGCCGACCGGGGCACGGTCGTCACCGGCACCCGCGGCGGCGGCGTCCAGGCCTGGGAGGCGTCCAGCGGCCAGAAGCTGTGGGAGATCACCGGCTGCCAGAGCGACTTCGAGTCCCCCGAGGCCGGGCCCGCCGTCCACGACGGCACCGTCTACGTCTGGCAGGACGCGCGGCTGCGCGCCCTGGAGGCACGCACCGGCGAGGAGCGCTGGTCCTACCCGATCGGCGACGCGGCGTCCTGCGGCGGAGTCCCCGTCCGGCTCACCCCCGCCCCCGACGGCCAGGTCTACATCTCGGCCGGCAGCCGGGTCCTGGCCATCGACGTGGCGAACGGCATGATCCGCTGGCACTTCGAGGCCCCCGCGGTCTTCCTCAGCCCGCCCACCTTCGTGCCCGGCCCCGCCGTGACCGGCGGCGGAATCTACCTCGCCGACTACCTCGGCACGGTGTACGCCCTCGACGCCGCCGACGGCCGCGACCGCTGGCGCATCGCCACCGAGGCCCGTGCCTCCATCGATCCGGTTCTGGTGGCCGCCGGTCACGTGCACGTCGGCAGCGGCAAGGGGCTCTACACCCTGGACGCGGTCACCGGCACCCCCAAGTGGCGCTTCCAGTCCGGCGGCGACATCGTGGGCGCCCCGGCGGTCGCCGAGGGCCGCATCCACTTCGGCTCCACCGACCACCTGCTGTACACCCTCAAGGCCGACGACGGCCGGCTCCGCTGGAAGCTCGCCACCGGCGGCGAGATCACCGGCTCGCCCGTGGTGAAGGACGGGGTCGTGTACGCGTGCAGCAAGGACCGTTGCGTCTATGCCCTGGACGCGGAGAAGGGCACCGGCACCGCGCGCACGACGTAGGGCCTGTCGTCCGGACCGTTCGGACCGGGCCGCGGACACGGGATCGGCTTCGTGCGCGGCGGTCGTCCGACGGTGACGTGATCGCGACAATCACTCGGTAGGGTGAAGGCATGCGATCACGGGGGCGAACGCTCAAATTCACGGCGGTGTCGGCGCTGGTGGTTCTCTCGCTGACCGGTTTCACGTCGGGACGCGGCCACGGACACGGCCATTCCGGCGGCGGGGGCGGCGGTTGCAGCAGCTCCGGCCAGGACCACGACGCGTCGTCGTCCGGCGGCGGGGCGTACAAGGACGACGACCACGGCGGTTCCGGCGGCGGTTCCGGCTCCTACCGGGATCCGTACGACGACACCGACGACTACGGCAGCGGCAGCAGTGGCGGCGGCACGAGCGCGCCGGCCTTTGCGGACGGAACCGCAAAGCTGCTGAGCTGCGCGACACCGAAGAAGCCGTACGCGACCGTCGAGGTCACCAACCCCAACGGCACCGCGACCCGCTTCGACGTCACCATCACCTTCGACGACGCCCGGGGCGCCGAGGTCGCCTCCGCGTCGGAGGAGGCCGTGGTGCCCGCGAACGGCAGGGCGACGGTGCAGTTGGAAGTACAGGGCGCCGACCGTGCCGCCCGGGTGGCCCGGTGCGACCTGGAGCCGGTCGCGGTGGCCTCCGGCTGACGGGCGTACACGGCACCCTCACCGGGTGCGATGTCCGCCGGGCCGCCGGGCGGTGAACAGCGCGGCCTGGCGCTCGCCGGACAGGTTGCCGAGCGCTATCAGATACGGCGCCTGCGCGAACCCACGCTCCCGCGCCGACTCCCGGGTCGTCCACAGGGCACGCACCGTGCCCTGCACCGCCTCGGCCGGCTGTCCGGCGATCACGGTCGCGCAGCGCACCGCCGCCGCCAACGCACCGCCCGGCTCGGTGAGTTCCGACACCAGCCCGATGGCGTGGGCCCGCTCGGCCCCGATCCGTTCGGAGTTGCCCATCAGCACCATCCGGGCGACCTCCCCGTACGGCATGCGCTGGGCCATCAGCACCGACTCGTAGGCGCTCACCATGCCGTACGTCGTGTGCGGGTCGAAGAAGCAGGCGGTGGTGTCGGCCACCACGAACTCGGCCTCCCCGAGCAGATAGAAGGCGCCCCCGCAGGCCATCCCGGACACGGCGGCGACGACGGGCTTCCACAGGTCGTTGGCCTTCGGCCCGATGGTGAGCAGTGGATCGTCCTGCATGTACGGCGACGACGGCTGCGGCACCACGGCGTCCCGGTCGAGTCCGGTGCTGAACGCCTTCTCCCCCGCTCCCGTGAGCACGACCGCCCGCACCGAGTCGTCGTACCGCAACGCCCGCCAGGTGCGCCTGAGTTCGGCGGCCATCGGCAGATCGATGGCGTTGAGCCGCGCGGGCCGGTCGAGGGTGACGACGGCGACCCCGGTCTCCTTGTCGGCGGCGACCCGCACACTCACGGCCGCTCCAGGATCCACTGGGGGAGCCCGGTGCCCGGATCCGGCACCATCCGCACCCGCGCCCCGATCCGCACCCGGCTCTCCGTGACGGAGTTCAGCGCCGCCCCAGGGGCACCGACCAGATTGCCGACGAGCCGGATCCGGGGCAGTTCGTCGAGCTCGACGAGGATCACGTGGTACGGCGCCTGCGCGGCGTAGTCGGGCAGCAGCGGCGGATGGGGCCGGACGTACGACCAGATCCGCCCCCGCCCCGCGGTGGGCCGCCATTCGCACGTGAAGGACCGGCAGTGCGGGCAGCAGGGACGCGGCGGGAAGCGGGGCTCACCGCACTCGCCGCATGCCTGCACACGCAACTCACCCCGGGCCGTGTACTCCCAGAAGGGAGCACCGTCGGTGTCGGTGACGGGAGACAGCACCAGGACTCAACTCCTCAGCAGCAGAGCGGAAGTGGGAACCCCCTCACCCGCCGTGACCAGGCAGGTGGCGGCGCCCGGGACCTGGGCGGTGCTGGTCCCGCGCAGTTGCTTCACGCCCTCGTTGATGAGGTTGAAGCCGTGCACATAGGCCTCGGAGAGTCCGCCGCCCCCCGTGTTGAGGGGCAGCCGCCCGCCGATCTCCAGGGCGCCTCCCTCGGTGAACGCCCCGCCCTCGCCCCGGTCGCAGAAGCCGTACCCCTCCAGCGAAAGCGGGATGAGCGGGGTGAACGCGTCGTAGATCTGGGCGACGTCCACGTCCTGCGGGGTGAAGTCGGAGTGCTTCCACAGATGGCGTGCGGCGGTCCAGGCGGGTCCGGTGAGGGGGTCGTCGTTCCAGTAGTTGACCATGCCGTGGTGCTGGGCGGGCAGTCCCTGGGCGGCGGAGTGGATGTACACGGGCGGCCGCCGGCAGTCCCGCGCCCGCTCGCTCGACACCACCACACAGGCCAACGCCCCGTCCGTCTCCAAGCAGTTGTCGTAGAGACAGAGGGGCTCGCTGATCCACCGGGAGGTCATGTACATCTCGCGGGTCAGCGGCCGGTCGTACATGATCGCGTCCGGGTTCTGGTTGGCCCGGTTCCGGCAGGCGAGGGCGACGTTGAAGAGGTGGTCCCTGGTCGCGCCGTACTCGTGCATGTACCGGCGCGCCAGCATGGCTATCTCGTCGGCGGGCCGGAGCAGCCCGAAGGGCCGGGTCCACTGCCCCGGGGTGCGCAGCTGCACGGCGGTGTTGGTCCACGGCCGCGGCCCGCTGCCCCGCTTCCGCGACCGCCAGGCGACCCCCACGGTGGCCTGCCCGCTCGCGATGGCGGCGGCGAGATGCGTGACGGTGGCACAGGACCCGCCGCCGCCGTACCCGACCTTGCTGAAGAAGGTGAGGTCCCCGAACCCGACCGACTTGGCCAGCTCGACCTCGTCCGTCTCCTCCATCGTGTAGGAGGCCAGGGCGTCGACCTCGCCCGGGTCGATCCCGGCGTCGTCGAGCGCCGCGAGCACGGCACGGCAGGCCAGGGCGCGCTCGTCCTCCGGCAGCCGCTTGGCGAAGGCGGTCTGTCCGATGCCGACGACGGCGGTGGCGTCCTTGAGCCCTGAACCGACCATGCCGCACACACCTCCACGAGGAATGCCACGTGCTGACAGTCCGTCAGGCTACAGCTAATCTGACGGGCAGTCAGCTATGTGTTTCGGGAAGGCTGGTGGGTCGTGGAGATACGCGCAGACGTGGAGTGGGCCAGCATTCCGGCCCTGGTCCGGTCGGCGGCGCAGCGGTACGCGGACGCCGAGGCGGTGGTCGACGGCCGTACGAGGATCTCGTACGCGGAACTCGGCGCCCGGGTGGAACGCGCGGCGGCCGCCTGCTTGGCGAGCGGCCTGGAAACCGGCGACCGGGTGGCCGTCTGGGCCCCCAACTCCCTCGACTGGATCGTCTCCGCACTCGGCGCGGTCTCGGCGGGCGCGGTCCTGGTCCCGCTGAACACCCGCTTCAAGGGCGCCGAGGCGGCCGACGTGCTGCGCCGCAGCGGAGCCCGGCTCCTGTTCGTCACGGGCACCTTCCTCGGCACGTCGTACGTGGCCTCCCTGCGCCGGGCGGCGGGGGAGGGGCCGGGCAGCGGCCCCCTGCCGGGCCTGCCCGCGCTGGAGCGGGTGGTGGTCCTCTCGGACGACGCCCCGGCCGACTTCCGCACCTGGAAGGACTTCCTGGCGGAGGGAGAGGGCACGGGGGCGGCGGAGGTGCGGCGCCGGGAGGCCGAACTGACCCGGGAATCCCTCTCGGACATCATCTTCACCTCGGGCACGACGGGCCGCCCCAAGGGTGCGATGATCACGCACGGCCAGACCCTGCGGGCGTACGACATCTGGGCGGACCTGGCGGGCCTGCGCGCTGCCGACCGCTATCTGATCGTCAACCCCTTCTTCCACACCTTCGGCTACAAGGCCGGGGTGATCGCCTGCCTGACGCGGGGCGCGACGATGATCCCGCAACCGGTGTTCAACGTGGCGACGGCGCTGGCGAACATAGCGGCGGAACGCGTGTCGGTCCTCCCCGGCCCGCCCACCCTCCACCAGCAGCTCCTCGACCACCCGGCTCGCGACGCCCACGACCTGTCCGCGCTGCGGCTGGTGGTGACGGGCGCGGCGGTGGTGCCGCTGCGGCTGGTGGAACGGCTGCGCGGCGAGCTGGGCGTGGACACCGTCCTGACCGCGTACGGCCTCTCGGAGGCGAGCGGCATCGTGACCATGTGCCGCAGGGAGGACGCCCCCACGGTGATCGCCTCCACCTCGGGACGGGCGATCCCCGGTACCGAGGTACGGGTCGAGGCTCCCGCAGGCACCCCCGGGGAGGTGCTGGTCCGGGGCTTCAACGTCATGCGCGGCTACTACGAGGACGAGGCGGCGACGGCCGAGACGATGACGGAGGACGGCTGGCTGCGCACCGGCGACGTGGGAGTGCTGGACGAGTCGGGCAACCTCCGCATCACGGACCGCATCAAGGACATGTTCATAGTCGGCGGCTTCAACGCGTACCCGGCCGAGATAGAGCAACTCCTCACCCTCCACCCCGACGTGGCGGACGCGGCGGTGATCGGTGTCCCGGACGCCCGCCTGGGCGAGGTGGGCAAGGCGTTCGTCGTACGACGGCCGGACACGGCCCTCACCGGCGACGACCTGATCGCCTGGTCCCGCCGGGAGATGGCCAACTACAAGGTCCCGAGAGCGGTGGAGTTCGTGACGGAACTACCGAGGAACGCGAGCGGGAAGGTGGTGAAGGGGGAGCTGCGGCGACGCCGACCCGGGTGACACACATACGGCCGCGGCGGCACCCCCTCCGCGCCGCCGCGGCCGTTCCCCCGTTTCCCCCGTCTCCCTCGACCCCCGTGCCCCGTGGCCCCGTGCCCCGTGACCCCAGTGCCCCCGTGGCCCCCGTGCCCCCGTGCCCCCCGTGTCACCCGATCCCGTGTCCCCCGACGTCGGGTGACGTCCTCAGGCCTTGTCAGGCCTTCTCGGAACCCGCGTGGTTCTCCATGGTCTTCAGGAGGTCCTTCGGGACAGAGCCCGCGTGGTTCTCGAGCGGCTTGATGTCCTCGCCCGCCGTGACGCTGCCCGCGTGGTTCTCCAGGGGCTTGGCCGTGGCGCCGTTGCCCGGGGTGCCGGCGTGGTTCTCCTGCGTGGTGAACTCGTTCGTCTGCGAGGTGTCGCTCATCGTCGGCAACTTTCTGTCGAGCGTCATAGAAGGATGGTCGTCCCGTCCGGCAGCCATCCCCCGAGGGCTGCCGGACGGTTACAAGGCCGTTCACCCTAGCGGTGCAGCCCAGCGCCGCTCCGTCTGCCCCCCGACACGACGGACCGGCGACAACCAGGATGCCGAACGGGGATAAACAAACGATGAATGCCGTGAGCCCCCAGGTCAGGCGGCGGCGATCGGGCGCAGCAGCGCCTTGACCTGTTCGGCCTCGGCCGCGCCGAACTGCTCGTGGATGCTGAGGGCTTCGCGCCAGCACGCCTTCGCCCGGTCGGTCTGGCCGAGCTGGCTGAGCGCCCGGCCCAGCGTCGTCAGTACGTTGGCCCGCATCCAGTCACCGCCGATGACCTGAAGCGCCAGGGCCTGTTCGGCGTGGCGGGCCGCGAGAGCATGCTCACCACCGACCAAGTGGGCCTCGGCGATACGGAAGTTGGCCGTGCCCTCCCAGAGCCGCTGCCGGTTCTCCTGGAACAGCCGCAGGGCCTCCCGCAGTTGGTCAAGAGCCTCGGACGCCCGGCCCAGCGCGCTGAGCGCGATACCGAGGGCCAGTCGTGCGTTGGCGACCCGGATGGTCAGCCCGAGCTGGTCGTAGATGGCCAGCCCCCGCCGGGCCAGTTCGACCGCGCTGGTCAGCCGCCCCAGTTTCACATGGATGCGGGACAGGTTGCACAGTGCGCTGGCCTCGCCCGGGAGGTTCCCGTCGGCGCGGTAGTTGGTGATCGCCTCCTGGAGATGCTTCTCGCCGTCGTCGTTGCGTCCCTGGTAGAGGGCGATGATGCCGCGATCGTTGGGGGCCCAGCAGCAGGGCGCGAGGTCGCCCGCGGCGCGCGCCAGCAGAGTGGCCAGGCGCGCCTCCTCGTCGGCCTGGTTGAACTTGTCCGAGACGAGCAGCGCGTTGGTCAGCGCGGTGCGTGCCCGGCCCTCGGCCCGGTCGTCGCCCACCTCGTGGGCCATGTCCCGCACCGCCACGGCGGTCGCCTCGTACCGGTACGAGTTCGCGCCCGACTCCGTCAGGTCCTTGGCGACCCAGAGCAGATCGACGGCCCGCCTCAGCATCCCCTGCCCCGCGCTCTGGCGCACACTGGCCAGGAGGCAGTCCCCTTCCGTGTGCAGCCAGTCGACCGCGGCCTTGGAGTCGGAGAACGTCAGACCCGGATGACGTGTCGCCTCCAGATGGTCCACCAGCCGGTCCCCGGGGCGTTCGATCGCGTACACGCCGGCCGCCGTCGCCAGATAGAAGTCCAGCAAGCGCGACATCGCCGCGTCGCGTTCCCCCGCCGGCCGCTCGTCGCGTTCCGCGCACGCACGCGCGTAGAGCCGGACCAGGTCGTGGAAGCGGTAGCGGCCGGGGGCCGCCGACTCCAGCAGGGAGGTGTCCACGAGGGACTCCAGCAGGTCCTCCGTGTCGTCGACCGGAAGGTCCAGTACGGCGGCGGCCGCCGCCAGTGAGACGTCAGGGCCGTCGGCCAGGCCCAGCAGACGGAACGCCCTCGCCTGGGCGGGCTCCAGCGCGCCGTAGCCGAGTTCGAAGGTCGCCTTGACCGCCAGGTCGCCGGCCTGGAGTTCGTCCAGGCGCCGGCGCTCGTCGGCCAGCTTCGCCGCCAGTACCGAGACGGTCCAGGTCCGCCGGGCGGCCAGCCGGGACGCGGCGATACGGATCGCCAGGGGCAGGAAACCGCACGCGGCGACCACGTCCAGGGCGGCCTCGCGTTCCGAGCCCACCCGTTCCTCGCCCACGATCTTGGTGAACAGGTCCAGTGCCTCGTCGGGGGACATCACGTCCAGGTCCACCAGGTGGGCCCCGGCCAGGTCCAGCATCCGGACCCGGGAGGTGACCAGGGCCGCGCAGCCCTCCATGCCGGGCAGCAACGGCCGTATCTGGGCGGCGTCCCGGGCGTTGTCCAGCAGGACCAGCACCCGCCGTCCGTCCAGCACCGAGCGGTACAGCGCCGCCCGCTCCTCGAGGGAGTCGGGGATGGCCGACTCGGGCGTGCCCAGGGCGCGCAGGAAGGACCCGAGGACCGTCTCCGGCTCGGCCGCCCGGGGGCCCGCGCCCTGGAGGTCGACGTACAACTGGCCGTCCGGGAAGGCGGTGCGCGCCCGGTGGGCGACATGGACCGCGAGTGTCGTCTTGCCCACGCCTCCGATGCCGGCCACCGCCGACACCGCCATCACCCTGCCCTCCGCCTCGGACGCCGACGCCAGCACCTCGCTCAGCTCGGTGACGAAGGCGGAGCGTCCCGTGAAGTCGGTAACGGTCGCGGGGAGTTGCGCCGGGCGCACCGGGACCTGCGCGGGCTCGGCCGCCGGGGCGGCCGGGGCGGCGAGCGCAGGGTCCGCCTGGAGGATCCGCTGCTGGAGCTCGCGCAGCCCGGGGCGCGGGTCCACGCCGAGTTCCTCGGCGAGCAGACGGCGGGTGTCGGCGTAGACCGCGAGGGCCTCCGCCTGGCGGCCGCTGCGGTACAGGGCCAGCATCAGCAGTTCCCGCAGGCGTTCGCGCAGCGGGTGGGCCGCGGTCAGGGCCGTCAGTTCCGAGACCGACTCGGCGTGGCAGCCCTGCTCCAGGTCCATGTCCAGGCGGGACTCCAGGAGTTGCAGCCGCCACTCCTCCAGACGGACCCGCTGGGCGTCGGCGTACGGCCCGGGCACTCCGGCCAGCGGCTCGCCGTCCCACACCGCGAGCGCCTCGTTGAGCACGTCCCGGGCCCGGCCCAGGTCCCCGGCGCCGCGCGCCTTCTCCGCGCCGGCCGCCAGTTCCTGTGCCGCGGTGAGGTCGAGCGCGCCGTCCCGCAGCCCCCGCACCGCGTAGCCGCCGGACTCGCTCACCAGGACCCCCGGGTCGAGGACCTTCCGCAGCCGGGACGCGTAGGTCCGCACCGCCGCCAGTGCCTGCGACGGCGGTTCGGGGCCCCACAGGGCGTCGATCAGCTCGGCCGCGGTCGCCGTCCTGCCCTCGCGCAGCAGCAGGGCGGCGAGCAGCGCCCGCTGCTGGGGGGAGCCGGTGTTGAGCGGCTCCTCGCCGCGCCAGGCGCGCACCGGGCCGAGCACGCTGAAGCGCAGCGCCGCCGACTCCTGTGCGGAGTCGGGGCGCCGCTGCTCCGGTACGCGCGGTACACCGTCCATGCCCGTCTCCCTAGACATCCCGAACCACTCCGTCAGTTTGCCTTGTTCATGGCAGATGCGTCAGCCGTGCGAGACGCCGATCACAGGCCGGCGGCTGCGGGGCACACAAGGCCCTCACAGGCTCTCCGCACGGTCGCACACAGACCCTGTCATCATCGCCGCCCACGGCATAGCTGACGGGTCGTCAGATCGGCGCTACGGTGAGCGCCATGGACACCCAGGACACCCAGGACGCCTCGGACACCCGCACCGAACTGCCGCGGATCATCTCCGTCGACGACCACACCGTCGAGCCCCCGCACGTCTGGCAGGACCGGCTCCCCACCAGGTACCGGAACACCGGACCGCGCATCGTCCGCGCCCCGCTGAAGGAAATGACCTTCCTCGGCGGCCGGTTCGCGCCGGTCATGGGCAGACAGGGCGACGACGGACCGATCGGCGACTGGTGGGTCTACGAGGACCTGCACCGGCCGCTCACCCGCCTCGACACCGCCGTCGGCTGCAGCAGGGACGAGATCCGGCTGGAGGTCATCACCTACGAGCAGATGCGCCCCGGCTCCCACGACGTCCCGCAGCGCCTGGCCGACATGGACGTCAACCACGTCCAGTCCGCCCTGTGCTTCCCGACCTTCCCCCGCTTCTGCGGCCAGACCTTCACCGAGGCGAAGGACCGCGAACTGGCCCTGCTGTGCGTGCAGGCCTACAACGACTGGATGGTGGAGGAATGGTGCGGGCCGCAGGCGCACGGCCGGCTCATACCCCTCACCCTCATCCCCCTGTGGGACGCCACGCTCGCCGCCGCCGAGGTCCGCCGCAACGCCGCCCGCGGGGTGCGCGCGGTCGCCTTCTCCGAGATCCCCCCGCACCTCGGGCTGCCCTCCGTACACACCGACGAATGGGATCCGTTCCTCGCCGCGTGCGACGAGACCGGCACCGTCGTGGCCATGCACATCGGCTCCAGCAGCCGGATGCCCTCCACCTCGGCCGACGCGCCGCCCGCCGTCGGCTCCACCATCACCTTCGCGAACTGCTGCTTCTCGATGGTGGACTGGCTGATGAGCGGCAAGTTCGAGCGCTTCCCCAACCTCAGGGTGATGTACGCCGAGGGGCAGATCGGCTGGATCCCGTACATCCTCGAACGCGCCGACGTGGTGTGGGAGGAGAACCGGGCCTGGGGCGGGGTCGCCGACAAGGTCACCCGGCCGCCGTCCGAGCTCTTCGCCGAGCACGTCTACGGCTGCTTCTTCGACGACGCCTTCGGGTTGCGCAACCTCGACTCCATCGGCGCCGGGAACGTCCTGTACGAGACCGACTACCCGCACTCCGACTCGACCTGGCCGAAGTCGAAGGAGGTCGGCGAGGCCCAGATGGGTCACCTGGCCCCCGACGTCGTCGAACGGATCGTACGGCGCAACGCCATCGACCTCCTCGGCCTCACCGACGACGGACTGTGGAGGGGGCCGAGGTGACCGACAAGGTGAACGAGACGGCCGAGGAGGCCTTCTCCTACGGCATCCAGCTCCCCGTCCAGTCCCAGAGCACCCTCTACACGGAGCCCTGGGAGGCCTCCGCCGGTCCCGCCGACCTGGTCGGGATCGCCCGCGCCGCCGACCGCGCCGGGTTCGGCTACCTCGCCTGCTGCGACCACGTCGCCATCCCGCGCCGCCTCGCCGCCGCCATGAGCACGGTCTGGTACGACCCCGTCGCCACCCTGGCCCACCTCGCCGCCGTCACCGAACGGATCCGGCTGCTCAGCCATGTCGCCGTCGTCGGGCTGCGGCACCCGCTGCTCACCGCCAAGCAGTACGCCACACTCGACCACCTCTCCGGCGGCCGCCTGATCCTCGGGGTCGGCGCCGGACACGTGGCGGAGGAGTTCGCCGCCCTCGGCGCGGACTTCCGGCACCGGGGGGCCGTGCTGGACGAGCAGATCGACGCGCTGCGCGCCGCGCTCGGACCCGACGAGTTCCCCGAGCACCACGGCAAGCTGTACGACTTCGAGGGGCTCGGGCAGCGGCCCCGGCCCGCCCAGGGCCGGGTCCCCCTCTGGGTGGGCGGATCCTCGCCCGCCGCCGTGCGCCGAGCCGCGCTCAAGGGCGACGGGTGGCTGCCGCAGGGCGATCCGCGGGACCGGCTGCCCGCCCAGATCGGCCGCATCCGGGAGTTGAGGGAACGGTCGGGCATCGAGGCGCCGTTCACCGTCGGCGCCATCACCGAACCCCTCTACGTCGGCACGCCCGCCTGGGACACCGGCCGCCGTACCCTCACCGGCGCCCCGGAGGCCCTCGCCGAGTCGCTGCGCGCCTACCGGGACATGGGCGTTCACCAGATCCAGGTGCGGTTCCGCTGTCGTGACCGTGCCGAACTCATCGACCAGATATCCACGTTCGGGGCGGAGATCGCCCCCGTACTTCAGCGCTGAGGAGTGGGCATGGGCAAGCTGGACGGACGTGTCGTGATCATCACCGGTTCGGCGCGCGGCCAGGGGGAGCAGGAGGCGCGGCTGTTCACCGGTGAGGGCGCCCGGGTCGTCGTCGCCGACGTGCTGGACGACCAGGGCGAGAAGCTGGCCAAGGAGATCGGCGCGCTCTACGTCCACCTCGACGTGCGCAGCGAGGCCGACTGGCAGGGTGCCGTCGCGGCCGTGAAGAAGGCGTACGGCCGCGTCGACGGGCTCGTCAACAACGCGGGCATCCTGCGGTTCAACTCCCTCGTGGACACCCCCCTCGACGAGTTCATGCAGGTCGTGCAGGTCAACCAGGTCGGCTGCTTCCTCGGGATACGGACCGTCGCCCCCGAACTGGCCGACGGGGGGACGATCGTGAACACCGCCTCGTACACCGCGCTGACCGGGATGGCGGCCGTGGGAACCTACGCGGCGACCAAGCACGCGGTCCTCGGGCTCACCAGGGTCGCGGCGCTGGAGCTGGCCGGCCGCCGGATCCGGGTCAACGCGATCTGCCCGGGCGCCATCGACACCCCGATGTCCAATCCGGCCCGGCTCGACCCGGCCGCGGATCCCGAGGAGATGACCCGGGCCCTGGACGAGCTGTACCGCAAGCTGGTCCCGCTCGGCCGGATCGGCCGCCCGGAGGAGGTGGCCAAGCTGGCTCTCTTCCTCACCTCGGACGACTCCTCCTACATCACCGGCCAGCCGTTCGTGATCGACGGCGGCTGGCTGGCGGGCGTGCAGGTGATCTGACGTACCTGACTGGCCATCAGCTATTGACGGTGCATCCCCGCGGTGCCACAGTCAGGCGCTAGCCAGCAATCTGACGGAGTGTCAGAAACGGAAGCCGAGATCGAACAGGGACGGTGATCCGCCTTGGAATTCGGGCTCTTTGTACAGGGATACGTGGGCAAGCGCGCCGAGAGCGACCCGCTCGCCGAGCACAAGGCGCTGATGGAGGAGACCGAGTACGTCATCCAGGGCGACAAGTCCGGTTTCAAGTACGCCTGGGCGTCCGAGCACCACTTCCTGGACGAGTACTCGCACCTCTCCGCCAACGACGTCTTCCTCGGCTACCTGGCCCACGCCACGGAGCGGATCCACCTCGGCTCCGGAATCTTCAACCCCCTCGCGCCGGTCAACCACCCGGTGAAGGTCGCCGAGAAGGTCGCCATGCTCGACCACCTCTCCGGCAACCGCTTCGAGTTCGGCAGCGGCCGGGGCGCGGGCAGCCACGAGATCCTCGGCTTCCTGCCGGGTATCACGGACATGAACCACACCAAGGAACTCTGGGAAGAGACCATCGCCGAGTTCCCCAAGATGTGGCTCCAGGACGAGTACGCCGGCTTCCAGGGCAAGCACTGGCAGCTCCCGCCCAGGAAGATCCTGCCCAAGCCGTACGGCAAGTCCCACCCGGCGATGTGGTACGCGGCCGGGTCCCCGTCGTCGTACGCCATGGCGGCGAGCAAGGGACTCGGCGTGCTCGGGTTCAGCATCCAGAAGGTCTCCGACATGGAGTGGGTGCTGGAGCAGTACAAGACCGCCATCGTGAACGCGAAGCCCGTCGGCGACTTCGTGAACGACAACGTGATGGTCACGACCACGGCGATCTGCGCGCCGACGCACGCCGAGGCGATCGACATCGCGGTCCGCGGCGAGCTGCACTACCTGCCCTCGCTGGTCTTCCGCTACCACGACACCTTCCCGCGCCCCGAGGGATTCCCGGTCTGGCCGGAGACGCTGCCCGAGTACACGCCGGAGTTCGTCGAGCTGCTCATCGAGGAGGAACTCCTGATCTGCGGCGACCCGGACGAGGTGCTCCGCCAGTGCAAGCGGTGGGAGCAGGCCGGGGCCGACCAGCTGAGCTTCGGACTGCCGGTGGGGGTGCCCAAGGAGGAGACGCTCCAGACCATCCGGCTCATCGGGGAGCACGTCATCCCGAAAATAGACACGGATCCCGTGCACCGGACTTCACGGTTCCGGGCGGGTGCGTGACCGCCGGAGCCGAGAAGGGGAGCCCTCATGCTTGATCACGTCATCAGGGGCGCGACCGTGGTCGACGGCACCGGCGCGCCCGCCGTCACCGCCGACGTCGGCATGCGCGACGGCCGCATCGCCGTCGTCGGCACGGTCACCGAGGAGTCCCGGACCAGCGAGGACGCCACCGGCCTGATCCTCGCCCCCGGGTTCGTCGACCCGCACACCCACTACGACGCCCAGCTCTTCTGGGACCCGTACGCGACGCCCTCCCTCAACCACGGGGTGACGACCGTCGCGGCCGGGAACTGCGGGTTCACCCTCGCGCCCCTCAACCCGGCCCGCCCCGAGGACGCCGACTACACCCGACGGATGATGTCCAGGGTGGAGGGCATGTCCCTGGTCGCGCTGGAGGAGGGGACGCCCTGGAGCTGGCACGGCTTCGGCGAGTACCTGGACGCCCTGGAGGGCCGCATCGCCGTCAACGCGGGCTTCATGGTGGGCCACTGCGCGCTGCGACGGTACGTGATGGGTCCGGACGCGGTCGGCGGACAGCCCACGCCCGGGCAACTCGCCGAGATGCTGCGGCTGTTCCACGAGGCGATGGACGCGGGCGCGTGGGGCTTCTCCACCACCCAGTCCAGCACCCACTCGGACGGCGACGGGCAGCCGGTGGCCTCCCGGCACGCGCGGTCCGCCGAACTGCTGGCCCTGGCCAAGGCCGTCGGGGAACACGAGGGCACCCAGATCGAGGCGATCGTGGCGGGCTGCCTGGACCAGTTCAGCGACGCCGAGATCGATCTCCTCGTGGAACTGAGCGCGGCCGCCGGACGCCCCCTGAACTGGAACGTCCTCACGGTCGACGCGGCGGTTCCGGAGCGGGTGCCCAGACAGTTGACGGCGAGCGAGCGGGCACGGAAGGCGGGCGGCCGGATCGTCGCGCTCACCATGCCGATCCTCACGCCGATGAACATGTCCCTCGGCACCTTCTGCGCCCTGAACCTGATCCCCGGCTGGGGCCCCGTCCTGGGGCTCCCCGTCCCCGAGCGCATCGCGAAGCTCCGCGACCCGGACGTGCGCGCGGAACTGCTGCGCCGGGCCCGGTCGAAGGAGGCGGGCGTCTTCCGGCGGCTCGCCGACTTCGGCCGGTACGTCATCGGCGACACCTACAGCGACGCCAACGCCGGGCTGACCGGCCGGGTGGTCCGCGACATCGCCGGGGAACGGGGACTGGACCCCTTCGCCTGCCTGGTGGAGATCTGCGCGGCCGACGACCTGCGTACGGTGCTGTGGCCGATGCCCACCGACAACGACCCGGCGTCCTGGGCGCTGCGGGCGGAGACCTGGCAGCACGAGGACGTCATGCTGGGCGGCTCGGACGCGGGCGCGCACCTGGACCGGATGTGCGGGGCGCCGTACACCACCCGCTTCATCGGGGACTGTCTGCGCGGCCGGAAGCTGGTGGGCGTGGAGCAGGCGGTGAAGATGCTGACCGACGATCCGGCGCGGCTCTTCGGGCTGCGCGAGCGCGGCCGGGTCCGGGAGGGCTGGTATGCCGACCTGGTCCTCTTCGACCCGGACCGGATCGACGCCGGCCAGGCCACCCTGGTGCACGACCTGCCGGGCGACAGCCCGCGTCTCGACTCCCGGGCGATCGGGATCCGGGCCGTGTGGGTCAACGGCGTCGAGGCGATCCGCGACGACGTGGTGAGCGGGGCCGTGCCCGGCAGGGTGCTGCGCTCCGGACGGGACACGAGGACGGTGAGCACACGGTGAGCCCGCCCGAACCGTCGGGCGGGCGGCTGTTCGTCGGCGGCGCCTGGGTGGAGCCCGAGCGCGGCCACTACGCCGTGGTGGACCCGGCGACCGAGGAGACCGTCGGCCTCGCGCCGGAGGCCTCGCCGCAGCAGGTCCGCGCGGCCTGCGCCGCCGCCCGGGAGGCCTTCGGCCCGTGGTCCCGCACACCGGCCGAGGAGCGGGCGGCCGTCCTCGGCCGGGCCGCGGACCTCATCCGCGGCAACCTGGTGCCGTACGCCGAACTGGCCCGGGCGGAGAGCGGCGCCACGACGGGCACGGCACGCGCGATGCAGGTGGGCGTGGCCGCGGCCCGCTTCCGGCGCTACGCGCGCGTCGAACCGGCCGAGTGGGCCGTCGCACCCCAGATCAACGAGGCCGGACCGATGGGCAGGGCGGGGGTGATGGGCGCGCTGGCCGTCCGCCAGCCCGTCGGCGTCGTCACCTGCGTCACCTCGTACAACAACCCGTGGGCCAACGCGGCCGGGAAGGTCGCCCCGGCGCTGGCGATGGGCAACACGGTGGTGGTGAAGCCCGCGCCGCAGGACCCGCTGTCCGTGTACCGGATGGCGGAGGCGCTGGAGGCGGCCGGTGTCCCGCCCGGAGTGGTGAACGTGGTCTCCGGCCGTGCGGTGGAGGTCGGCGAGGAGGCCGTCGCCTCCCCGGACGTCGACATGGTGAGCTTCACCGGTTCCACCGCGGTCGGGCAGCGCATCGCCGAGGTGTGCGGACGTTCCATGAAACGGCAGTTGATGGAGCTGGGCGGCAAAGGTGCGGCCGTCGTCCTCGACGACGCCGACCTCGGCTCGGCGGTGTCCGGGATCGGGACGACGTTCTCCTTCTACAGCGGGCAGATCTGCACGGCACCCACTCGGGTGCTGGCCCAGCGGGGCGTGTACGACCGACTGGTCCAGCAACTCGCCGCCTATGCACGCGGGTTGAAGGTGGGCGACCCCCGGGAGCCGGACACGGTCGTGGGCCCGGTGATCTCGGCCGCCCACCGCGACCGCGTGGAGTCGTACGTCGAACTCGCCCGCAAGGAGGGCGCGACCGTGGTCACCGGCGGTGCACGGCCCTCCCTCGACCGGGGGTTCTATGTCGCGCCGACGCTGCTCGCGGACTGTGCCAACGACATGAGGGCCGCCCGTGAGGAGATCTTCGGCCCGGTGGTGTGCGTGATCCCCTTCGACGACGAGGACGAGGGCATCGCCCTCGCCAACGACTCCGACTACGGCCTGATCGACTACGTCTGGTCGGGCGACGTGGCCCGAGCCTTCCGGGTGGCCCGTCGGCTGCGGGCGGGCGGGGTCGGGGTGAACACCGTCGGCCGCAACATGGAGGCGCCTTTCGGCGGCTTCAAGAAGAGCGGGGTGGGCCGGGACGTGGGCGTGTACGCCCTGCACGCCTACAGCGAGGTGCAGGCGATCGTCTGGCCGGGGTGAGGGGGCCGGTCTCTCGGGGGCTCTCAGGTCAGGCCCAGGAAGACGGGGTTGCTGAACGCGGCCAGCGCCCCCGGCAGCGGCCCCGCCGCCGTCTCGTGCCGCAACTCCACCCGTACGTAGGCCGCCCGCGCCGGTGTCGTGTGCCACTCGACCGTCCCCGTGCCCGACACCGGCAGCGGGCCGCCGGTGAACACCAGTCCCTGGTCGGTGACGAGGTTGAGCGTGCAGCGCGGTGCGCCCCCGGCCGTCACACGGACGGTCACCGGGGAGCCGCGGTCCACCCGCAACCGTTCGCCGATGCCCGCGTGTTCGCCGCGCGCACCGGAGACCGTGAACACGAGCGAGACGTTCCCGGACTCGGCCACGTACGAGCGGCCCGCGCGCAGCCCCTCCTGGATGGCCTCGCGGGTCAGGTCGTCGGCCAGGACCACCGTCTGCGGGGAACCGACCGGGTCGGGAGAGCGATGGGCGTCGCTGTTGCCCATCGCGGGCAGCCACCGGCCGTGGCCCTCGCGCGCCGCCGTCACCAGCGTGTTGTCCCACTCGGCCAGCGTCACCTCGTCGTCCGGGGTGTAGGGCCCGTTCCACACCTCCACCGCGTCCGCCTCCGCGAACCCGAACTTCCAGCCGCAGCCCACGCACGTGGCGTGCGGATGGGCCGGGACGACCAGGCCGCCCGCCCGGTGGATCTGCCGGGCGAACCGGGCCCAGCGGTTGTCGCGCGCCCGGTAGCGCCAGTCGACGAACGTGCCCGGGTCGACGCCCAGGGCGAGCACGTGGCCGTTGCGGGTCGTCACCTCCTCGCCCAGCATGACCAGCAGGTCGTCGCCCGCCACGTCGGCCCAGTGGGCGTGCGAGGAGTGGGTGTTGTGGTCCGAGGTGTTGATGAAGTCGAGTCCCGCCGACCGGGCCAGTGCCGCGATCTCGGCCGGCGTACGGCGGCCGTCCGAGTGCCAGGAGTGCAGGTGGCAGTCGCCCCGGTACCAGGCGCGGCCCCGGCCCTTCGCCCGCGCCGGGGGGTACACGGGTGCGGGCGCACCGCCGGGCGGGCCGTCGCCGTACGTGAGCGTGATCGTGACCTCGTACGCCAGCCCCTGTGGCGCCACCGTGTAGGGGCCCAGCGCGATGTGCCAGGTGCCGGGGCGGAGCGGGCCCGGGAGATAGCCGGGGGTGGCGTCGTCCGCGCGGAGGAAGAACTCGGTGCGCGCGCCGCCGGACCAGCCGCGGAAGCCCTCCCCGCCCAGGTCGGTGCCGCGCTCGTCGAAGATGCCGATGTCGAGGGCGTTGCCCGGGGTGCCGGCCGGAACCGACGGTCGGTCGTAGGAGTAGGCGACCTTGATCTCGCGGACGCCCGCGGGGATGGCGACGGGCAGGTACACGAAGTCGGGGGAGCCGGCGGGCAGCGTGCCGCGCACCGTTCTCGTCTCCTGGCCGTCGGCCGCCGCCGCGGCGGAACCCTGGGGGAAGCTCACGGTGGCCAACGTAAGCGCGGTCGCGGCGCCCGTCACGAACAAAGCGCGCCTTGCGATGCCGTGGTCGTCCTCGCACATGGTGTCGCTCCCGACGTGTCGGATGACAGGGAAGGTGCGGACCCGCCTGCGCCACTCTGGCGCACGCCCGTGAACTCCGGGGCAAGGGAAGCCGAGCAGCACCCCTGGGCCGGGGCAACAGTGAACACCAACCAGAGATGCCGACCAGTCGGTATGGACATCTCACAGCCACCCCGGTACAGATGGAACATGCGAATCTCCGTCACGATCTTCCTCACCGACGAGACCATCACCCCCGTCCGGCTCGCCCGTGAGCTGGAGCAGCGCGGGTTCGCCGGGCTCTACCTGCCCGAACACACCCACATCCCGGTCGAGCGGACCACCCCCTACCCGGCCGGCGGCGAGCTGCCGCGCGAGTACGGCCGCACCCTCGACCCCTTCGTCGCGCTCGGCCAGGCGTCGGCCGTCACCGAGCGCCTCGGCCTCGGCACCGGCATCACGCTCGTCGCCCAGCACGACCCCATCGACCTCGCCAAGCAGATCGCCACCCTGGACCACCTCTCCGGCGGCCGCTTCACGCTCGGCCTCGGCTACGGCTGGAACGTCGAGGAGGCCGCCGACCACGGCGTTCAGTGGCGCACCCGGCGGGACCTCGTACGGGACCGGATGGGCCTGATGCGGGCCCTGTGGGCGGACGAACCCACCGCGTACGACGGGGAGTCCGGGAGCGTACGGGCCAGCCACGCCCACCCCAAGCCCCTGCAGAAGCCGCGCGGCCCGGTGACCGGCCCCCGGACCCTGATCGGCGGGGCCGCCGGGCCCAAGCTGTTCGCACACATCGCGGAGTACGCGGACGGCTGGCTGCCGATCGGCGGACGCGGGCTGGCGGAGTCGCTGCCCGTGTTGCGCTCGGTCTGGGCGGACGCCGGACGCGACCCGGCCGCCCTCCAGGTGGTGCCGTACGCCGTCCTGCCCACCCCCGGCAAACTCGCCCACTACGCCGAACTCGGCATCGAGGAAACCGTGGTCCAGCTGCCGTCGGGCGACGAGGCCGAAGTGCTGCGGGTGCTCGACGCCTACGCCGCTCCGGCCTGATCCGGCACGCCTCCCTGACCTGATCAGCCCGAACGTATGCTCTGACAATGACGACTTCCGCGACCTCCGGAACCGGCCCGACCGAGAACTCCATGCGTCGCGCCCTCAAACGTGCCCGGGACGGCGTCGCCCTCGACGTCGCCGAAGCGGCCGTACTCCTCCAGGCGCGCGGCGAGGCCCTGACCGACCTCGCCGCGTCCGCCGCCCGGGTGCGGGACGCGGGCCTGGAGGCTGCGGGCAGGCCCGGCGTCATCACGTACTCGAAGAGCGTCTTCATCCCGCTGACCCGGCTGTGCCGGGACAAGTGCCACTACTGCACCTTCGTCACCGTGCCCGGCAAGCTGCGCCGCGCCGGGCACGGCATGTTCATGTCCCCGGACGAGGTGCTCGACGTCGCCCGCAAGGGTGCCGCGCTCGGCTGCAAGGAAGCCCTCATCACCCTCGGCGACAAGCCCGAGGACCGCTGGCCGGAGGCGCGCGAGTGGCTCGACGCGCACGGCTACGACGACACCATCGCCTACGTCCGCGCGATCTCCGTCCGGATCCTGGAGGAGACGGGCCTGCTGCCCCACCTCAACCCGGGCGTCATGACCTGGACCGACTTCCAGCGGCTCAAGCCGGTGGCCCCCTCCATGGGCATGATGCTGGAGACCACCGCCACCCGGCTGTGGTCCGAGCCCGGCGGCCCGCACCACGGCTCCCCGGACAAGGAGCCCGCCGTACGGCTGCGCGTCCTGGAGGACGCGGGCCGCTCCTCCGTCCCCTTCACGTCCGGGATCCTCATCGGCATCGGAGAGAACTACGAGGAGCGCGCCGAGTCCCTGTTCGCGCTGCGCCGCGTCTCCCGGTCGTACCACGGCATCCAGGAACTGATCATTCAGAACTTCCGGTCCAAGCCGGACACCGCGATGCGCGGCATGCCCGACGCGGAACTGGACGAACTGGTCGCCACGGTGGCGGTGGCCCGGCACATCATGGGGCCCTCGGCATGTCTGCAGGCCCCGCCCAACCTCGTCGACAGCGAGTACGAGCGGCTGATCGGCGCCGGAATCGACGACTGGGGAGGCGTCTCCCCGCTCACCATCGACCACGTCAACCCTGAGCGCCCCTGGCCGCAGATCGAGGAACTGGCCGAGCGGTCCCGGGCGGCAGGCTTCGAGATGCGCGAACGGCTGTGCGTGTACCCGGAGTTCGTGCAGCGCGGCGAACCCTGGCTGGACCCCCGGCTGCTGCCGCACGTGCGGGCGCTGGCGGACCCGGAGACGGGCCTGGCCCTCCCGGACGCGGTGGTCGAGGGACACCCCTGGCAGGAGCCCGAGGAGGCCTTCACCGCCACCGGCCGTACCGATCTGCACCGCACCATCGACAGCGAGGGCCGCACCGCCGACCGGCGCGACGACTTCGACGAGGTGTACGGCGACTGGGGCGCCCTGCGTGAGGCGGCCGCCCCGGGGATGGCGCCGGAGCGCATCGACACCGACGTACGGCAGGCCCTCGCGACGGCGGCCGACGACCCCACCCGGCTGACGGACGCCGAGGCGCTCGCCCTCTTCCACGCGGACGGCCCGGCGCTGGACGCGCTCACCCGGATCGCGGACGACGTGCGCCGGGCGGCCGTCGGGGACGACGTCACCTACATCGTCACCCGGAACATCAACTTCACCAACGTCTGCTACACCGGCTGCCGCTTCTGCGCCTTCGCCCAGCGCCGCACGGACGCCGACGCCTACACCCTCTCCCTGGACCAGGTGGCCGACCGCGCCCAGCAGGCGTGGGACGTTGGCGCGGTCGAGGTGTGCATGCAGGGCGGTATCCACCCCGACCTGCCGGGCACGGCGTACTTCGACATCGCGCGCGCGGTCAAGGAGCGCGTCCCGGGCATGCATGTGCACGCCTTCTCACCGATGGAGGTGGTCAACGGCGCGACCAGGACGGGCCTGTCGATCCGGGAGTGGCTGACGGCCGCCAAGGAGGCCGGGCTCGACTCGATCCCCGGCACGGCGGCGGAGATCCTCGACGACGAGGTCCGCTGGGTGCTCACCAAGGGCAAGCTGCCGACGGCCACCTGGATCGAGGTGATCACGACGGCCCACGAGCTGGGCATCCGCTCGTCGTCCACGATGATGTACGGCCATGTGGACCAGCCCCGCCACTGGCTCGGGCATCTGCGCACCCTGGCCCGTATCCAGGGGGAGACGGGTGGGTTCACGGAGTTCGTGACGCTGCCGTTCATCCACACCAACGCCCCCGTCTACCTGGCGGGCATCGCCCGCCCCGGTCCCTCCGTGCGGGACAACCGCGCGGTGACGGCGATGGCGCGCCTCCTCCTGCACCCGCACATCCCCAACATCCAGACAAGCTGGGTCAAACTGGGTGCCGAGGGCGCGGCGGAGATGCTGCGCTCAGGCGCCAACGACCTGGGCGGCACGCTCATGGAGGAGACGATCTCCCGGATGGCCGGCTCGTCCTACGGCTCGTACAAGTCGGTCAAGGAGCTGATCGCGGTGGCGGAGGCGGCCGGCCGTCCGGCGAGGCCGCGCACCACGCTGTACGGCGAGGTGCCGGAGGAGCGGCGGCGGGCGGCGCGGGCGTCCGACGGGCACCTGCCGGAGCTGCTGCCGGTACTCGACTGAGCCATGACCCGGAGGCGCTCACAGTACGATGATCCGACCCCCCTTGTGGCGGGGTCCCGGCGCTGACCGGAGCTGACCGGAGCTGAGGAGATCGTCCCGTGCCTGCCCTACTGCCCTCCTGGGCCTGGGTCACCGGCCTGACGGTGGGAGCGACCGCCGCCGTCGTCGTCCTCGCCATGCAGGCGGACAGGGGGCCGCACCCGACGGCAGCGTCCGTACGGCCGGGCTCGTCGGCGTCGGCGGGAGCGCACCACCCCGGCTCGGCCAAGCCGAAGCCCAAGGCGTCCGCCCCCGCGCTGCCGGCCAACTCGGGCACCGGACGCCGGATCGTCTACTCACTGGGCCAGAAGCGGGTCTGGCTGGCCGACGCGAGCGGCGGGACGGTCCGCTCCTTCACCGTGTGGCCGGGATCGGTCGGCCCCGACCCCGGCAACTACGTGATCTCCCGGACCCGGGCGGCCGCCACCGGCTCCGACGGCGTGCAGATCGAGCACATCCTCTACTTCGCCGGGAAGTCGGGCCTGTCCATCGCCTTCTCCAACGCGGTCGACGGCACGTCCCCGCCGCCCGCCAAGGCCGGCCGGAAGACCGGCGGCATCCGGATGCACAAGGAGGACGGCGCGGCCCTGTGGACCTTCGGCACCGAGCCGAACACCAAGGTGCGGGTCGTCGACTAGGGCTGCTGCTGACGGCTAGGTGCTGCTGACGGCGGCGCTGCTCCCGACGGCGGCGAGGGCCGTCACCGCGCTTCGGGTCCAGGGGTGCTGGGCCCGCGCGCGTGCCGTCCGGTCGTCGTCGGCGCAGTGGCCGAACGCCCCGGTGGTGCCCTGCTGGGCGAGGAGGAAGGCGAGGGCGTCCCGTGTGATGCGGTGCCGTCCCCAGCCCTCCTGGACGAGGCCGCGCACCAGGGCGGCGACCCTGCCCAGGTGGTAGGACTCCCTGGCCTCGCACAGCGCGAGAGCGGTCCGCGCGGGGTACGCGCGCCGCTCGCCCGGCGTGGACGGCCGGGGTGCGGCCGCGGCTGCCACCGTCGACGGCGGGAGGAAGCCGAGCTCGACCAGTTTGCGCACCCCGTCCGCGACATCGTCGGGGACGGTGTCGAGCGAGCCGACGACGTCGGCCGTGGCCTTGAGGAAGTCGGTCAGGGACGGGCAGTCGGCTCCGGCCGCACGCAGGGCCAGGGCGAACTCCCCGGCGACCTCCATGCCCTGCTCCTGCCAGAAGCCGGGGGGCGCGGCGGCGAGGAGCGCCGCATGGTGTTCGAGGGCCGGTACGGCGAGGTGGTGCTCCTGGATCGCGGCGGCCCCGAGTGCGGCCGCCGTGACCCCGGCCAGCCCCGCGCCCGGTCCCTGCGCCAAGTCACCCCGCTCCAGCCCCTGTTCGCTCTGCTCGCTCTGTCCGTCCCGTGTGCTCTGTTCGCACAGCCACACCACGGCGCGCCGCAGGGGCGCCCCGAGGGCGACCTCGGTGACCGCCGCCGGATCCCGGCGTGGTGCCCTGTGCCGCAGCGGGCTCCGCCGCAGCAGACCGGCGAGGGCGGTGACGATGGTGGTGTGGTAGCCCTCCGCCCAGTGCCGGAACCCCTCGTCCCCGTGGTCGAGGCCGGGGTGGACGACGCCCACGGGCCCGTTGACCCGTCCGTTGTCCTCCTGGACGGACTCCAGGAAGTCCCAGGCCCGGTCGGCCGCTTGGGAGTCGTCGACGCCGAGGCAGTACAGACAGCACAGCAGCTCTCCGACGAGGTCGGCGTTCGCGCGGCCCTCGGCCAGCACGAGGAGCGCCTCCAGGAGCTCGACGGCAGCGCCGGTGCCGTGGCCGTCGGGCCACACGGGCTCTCGCAGGCCGAAGTCGGTGACGTAGAACAGGGTGTGGGTGATGGCGTAGACGTCGGCGTCGGCCAGTTTGAGGACGTTCGGGTTCCGGCACAGCAGGGTGAACGGCAGGACCGTGTCCATCGCCGGGAGGTCGTGTTCGACGCCGCAGAGGTACAGGGTGTGCAGAAGATCCAGTTGCCGGTACGGCACGCGCTCGAACGCCGCCGCGTAACCGCCGTCCACGGCCTGCTGGATGACGTGCCTGAACTCCGGGTCGTCACGGCCGCAGAGCCGCAGCGCGGCGTACGTTCCCGCGTACAGCAGGAGGGCCTGCTCGTCGCGCGCGATCATCTCGCGGTACGACGGCTCACCGGCGACGTCCGCGACCTGCTGGAGGATGTCCGCGTAGTCACCGTCGAGGGGCGTGTCGTCGAGCCGGGCGCGCAGCCCCACGAGAAAGGCCGTCTCGATAAGGGCCTTGCGGACGAAGAGGACGCTGTCGGGCCGGGCTTCGCGTGGGTCGAGCATGGCCCGGCGCGCAGTGAGCCAGGCAACCGCCCGGTCTTCCACCGCGCGCCTTCGAGATGACCGGACGCCGGGTTTCCCTGTTTCCATCGCCGAGCCTCCCGGCTGTCACCTTGAGGTGGATTTCAGTGGGTCGGTTCAGCGGGTCAGTTGCCCGCGGGTGATTCGATCTCGGCCGCTACCTCGTTGGCGACGACCAGGACGTACCGCTCCCAGGCGAGCACATAGCCGGCGACGTCGTCCAGCTGGCTGACCTGGCCTACCACGCGCTCCAGCGGGGCGCTGAGGTCGATCAGACCGCTGGTTCTGAGGAAGTCGAGCGCTTTGCGCGCGTCGACCGACGGCGGACAGGACATGGCGAACCTCCAGTTCGATTGTCCAGCATTTCTCCTTTAGTATCTTCCCATTCACCATGCCTGCGAAATATGCAGGAGGTAACTCATACAGTCACACTTGGCAGTTGAAATTTCCAGTGCGGCGATTATTTCGATTCTTTCGATTGATTCGGCTCACTTGACTTCTTCGGTTTCCCCGGTTTCTCCGCTCTCTTCGGCCGACCGCTCGGACAACTGCACGACGACCAGGGCGATTCCGGTCAGTACGAGCACACGGGTCGCGGCGTCCAGCCCGTTCCAGGTCTTCGACTGCCACATGGCGAACCACTCGCCGCCGATGGCCATGAACCCGGCCCCGAACAGCAGCACGAGCATCAGCAGCCCGTAGGTGGACAGCCGCCGGGCGAGCCCGTGATCCCGCCGCACCCAGAACCACGTCCCCGCCGTCAGCACGAGTGCCGCCACCGTCTCCCACACGATGATGGCGAGGTAAGCGGCGTTCTGCAGACCCTTGTTGGATATCGCCCGCCACATCAGGTCGTCGTCCTTGAACGTGGTGTCCATGGCGAGAACGTGCTGTACGAACTGCTGGTTCGTACCGAAGTCGGTGATGTTCCCCAGGGCGACGAGGCCGATGTACAGCGCGACGGCGGCGGTGAGCAGCGTGGCGGCGAGGTTGAGGGGGCGGGGGCCGGGGCGTGAGGTGGGAGTGACCATGACGGTGATCATTCCCTGGGCCGGGAGGTGCACCGCTCGGTTCCGGCCAGAATGCGCGGCGGCGGCGTCGATTACAGTGCTCAGCGGTCGTACGGGTCGTACGTACGAACGATGCCGTGAGGAGGGCTGGGTGGGTGCGACGTCCGGTGCCGTCTGGGGGCGCGCCGAGCAGCAGGACTTCCGTGGCAGGGTGCGCGGCACCCTGCTCGGCGCCGCCGTCGGGGACGCGCTGGGCGCGCCGGTCGACGGGCTCACCACCGAGGAGATCCGGGCGGCCTACGGCGCCGAGGGCCTCGTCGGCCCGGCCTTCGGGTACGGGCGGCGGGGTGCCGTCACCCACCACACCCAGCTCACCCTGTTCACGGTGGACGGGCTGATCCGCGCACAGGTCCGCCGCGACACCGGCGCCTGGCACCCGCCGACCGATCTGCACCGGGCGTATCTGCGCTGGGCCGTAACCCAGCGGGACTGGGGCCCCGACGAGCGCCGCGCCGAGGACGGCTGGCTGGCCCGCCAGGAGTGGCTGTACGCCCGTCGCGACCCCTCACGCCCGCTGCTGACCGGCTTCGGGGACGAAAGGATGGGCACGCTGGAGACGCCCAAGAACCCCGCCGAGACGGGTCCGGAGGCCGTCGCCCGCTCGGCGCCCTTCGGGCTGCTGGTCGGCTGGGAGCCCCAGCTGGTGATGCAGCTGGCGGTGGAGTGCGCGGCGCAGAGCCACGGTCACTCCACGGCGTATCTGTCGGCGGGCGCGTTCGCCGTGATCGTGCACGCGCTGGCCCAGGGCGAAAGCCTCGACGGTGCCGTGCAGCGCTCGCTGGCCCTGCTCGCCGTCCGCCCCGGCCACCAGCCCGTCTCCGACGCCCTCCAGCACGCGCTCGGCGCGGTACGGCAGGGGATGCCCGGCCCGGCACGGGTGGAGGAACTCACGGGCGACGGCGCCGCCGACGGACTGCTCGCGGCCGCCGTCTACTGCGCCCTGGTGGGGGAGGAGGTACGGCACGGCCTGTGCCTCGCGGTCAACCAGTCCGGCCCGTCCGGCGCCGCGGGCGCCCTCACCGGCGCGCTGCTGGGTGCCCTGCACGGCGAGACGGCCCTCCCCCCGGCCTGGCTCACCGAGCTGGAGGGCCGTGCGACGATCCTGGAACTCGCCGACGACTTCGCGATGGAGATGACCCAGGGGCCCGCGCTGCACGGCCCGGCGGGCTCGTCGCCGGGGTGGCTGGCGCGCTACCCGCGGGTCTGAGGGGTCCTCGGGCCACGGCCGCCCAGGCGGCTCAGCGCATCAGTTCCCCCGCGTTCACCAGCAGCGACTGCCCGGTGATCGCCCGTGCCCGGTCCGAGGCGAGGAACACCGCCGCGTCCGCCACGTCACCGTCCGTCGCCAGCTCGGGCAGCGCCATGCGGTCCGTCAGGCGCTTCAGCACCGCGTCCTCCGGCACCGCCTCCGTCTGTGCCGTGAACCGCACGTACGCCTGCACCGGCGGCCCCCACATCCAGCCCGGCAGCACCGTGTTGACCCGGATCCGGTACGGCCCGAGCTCCCGCGCCAGCGAGTACATCGCGCTGGTCAGCGCCCCCTTGGAGGCGGCGTACGCGGCCTGCCTCACCTGCGAGGGCGCGGCCACCGCGGACTGGGTGCCGATGAACACCACAGAGCCGCCGCCCCGTTCCTTGAGCGCCGGCAGGCAGGCGCGGGTCATCCGCAGCGACCCCAGCAGGTTCACGTCGAGCACCGACTGCCAGGTGGCGAAGTCCGCGTCCTCGATCCCGCCGAAGTAGGAGTCCCAGGCGGCCACATGGACCACGGCGTCGACCCCGCCGAAGCGCTCCCGCGCCAGGGCCGCCAGCGCCTCGCACTGGCCCTCGTCCCGGATGTCGGCCGTCCGGTACGCCGTACGCGCCCCGCCCGGGTCGATCTCGGCGGCGCTCTTGGCGAGGTTCGCCTCGGTGCGCGCGCCGAGCACCGCGTTGCCCCCGTCCCGTACGACTGCCGCCGCGACCTGGTGCCCGAGTCCCGCCCCGACCCCCGAGATCACGACGGTCCTGCCCGCGAGCAGCGACATGGCCAACCTCCCGCACCCTGGCTTTTTCTGACAGGGCGTCAGAGTATGGGCCGCCGCAGGAAAGGGGAACCGCATGAGCGACGACACCCGCAGCGACACCTACGCCGAACTGGCCGCCGTGGGCCCGTACACGGTCCCGTTCGGGCACGCCCTGATCACCATGGTCGAGCCGCATCCCGGCCACGAGCACGCCTACAACCGCTGGTACGAGGACGACCACTACTACGCCGGCGCGATGGCCATGCCCTGGATGTACGCCGGACGCCGCTGGGTGGCCACCCGGGACCTCCAGCGGCTGCGCTACCCGGAGAAGTCGGCGATCGCCCAGCCCGTCACCGCGGGCTGCTACATCTCCACGTACTGGATCACCGACGGCCGCTACGACGACCACATGAAGTGGACCGTCGCCATCAACAAACGTCTCAACCGCGACGCCCGCGTCTACCAGGACCGCACCCACGTGTTCACGGCTTTCCAGGACCGCGAGACCACGGTCTACCGGGACGGCGCGGCAGGCCCCCGCGACTTCCACGCCCTCGACCACCCCTACGCGGGCCTCGTGGTCGAGGTCATCGACGCCGAGTCGCCCGAGCAGCGCGCGGACCTCCTGGACTGGCTCCGCACCCGGCACCTGCCCCGGCGGCTGGTGGACTCCCCGGCGGCCATGGTGACCGTCCTGCGCCCCACCCCGCTGCCCGGCGACCGCATGACCTATGTGAAACAGGTCGAGGGCGTGGACACCCGGCTGACCCTGCTCTGGTTCCTGGAGACCGACCCGCGCACCTGCTGGCAGCGGCACTTCACCGGCCTCGACGAACAGGTGGCCGAGTCCGGGCTCGGCCGGGTGGAGCTGGTGGCCCCGTTCGTCCCGACGGTGCCCGGCACGGACCGCTACGTCGCCGAGCTGCGCTAGGGCCCAGACGGGCCCCAGGTCAGCGCCAGGCTGGCCCAGGTCACTTCTTGAGCAGTTGGTCGGGACATGGTGTGCCCCGCGGCAGCTGGTAGGGCGCCGCCAGCCGGTACGTCCCCGCCTTCGGCGCGAGCAGTACGGTCCACTTGTCGCCCCGCGAGTCCTCCGGGCTCTCCCCCAGACAGCCGTTGACGTTGTCGTACGTCTTCGGGGAGCCCTCGGCGCGGTGCCGGGAGGCCTTGGCCTCCCGGGGCGGCTCAAGGCTCTCGCCCTTGGCGTCGACCACGCTCAGCCACGGTGAGTACGGGATGCGGATGAGGATGCGCCCGGCCTCGCGGACCTCGATCGTCACCTTGTCCTGATCGACCTGGTCGACCACCGCGTGGGGCTCGGCCAGCGGCGTCGGGTCGGTCACCTGGAACAGCTGCCAGTTGGCGTCGCCCCAGATCTGCCTCAGATACGGCATGCCGCGCAGCAGCAGGGTCCGCTCGCGCTTGCCGCCGAGCCCGTCCGGCTCGTCCTTGGGCAGCACGACGAAGTGCACGGCCCAGCGCTGGAGCCACTCGTGGTAGTTCGCCGAATTGAGGGTGTCGTCGTAGAAGAGCTGGTTGCGCTCCATGTCGGCCTGGCGGTTCCAGCCGCGGGCCAGGTTCACGTACGGCGAGAGCGCGGACGCCTCGCGGTGCGAGCGGGCCGGTACCACCTCGACGCGGCCCTTCGCGGCGCCGACCTCCTGCAACTGGTTGACGAGCGGGGCCAGCTCACGCGCCCAGGACGCCTCCGGGGTCGCGTGGATGATGTCGTCGACGGACTTGAATCCGACCCAGCCGACAAACCCGGCCAGCGCCAGGACGAGCGTGTACCACTTGCGCGTGCGCGGCTGGGTGAACGGCAGCGCGGCGACCAGCGTCACCCCCGCGAACAGCATCGGCAGCCGCGATATGTTCGACCCGATCTGCGAGCTGACCAGCCAGACCAGCACCACGCCGACGCTGTAGACACCGGCGGTCAGACGGACCGTCGTCCACTCCTTCGGCACCAGGAACAGGCAGAGCAGCCCGTACAGCAGCGGAAGGATCACGGACCCGATCCCCATCGGCTGGGTGCCGGAGAAGGGGAACAGCCAGGCCGACACGGCCACCACCGCCGTGGGCGCGAGCCCCAGCGCCCAGGCGCCCGGACGGCGCTTCTGCAGGAACAGCGCCGCCGCGATCAGCCCCACGAAGAGGCCCGCCACCGGGGACCCCATGGTGGCGAGCGCGGCGAGCGGCGCGGCCACCAGCGCCTTCGCCCACCGTTTGTGCCGCCAGCGGTACGGCCAGCAGAACACGGCGGCGACCGCGCCCAGCGCGAACACCGTGCCCAGCGCGAAGGTCACCCGGCCCGAGATCGCGTTGCAGAGCAGCGCGAGCACCCCGGCCAGCGCCGCCCACAGCGGGTTCCGCACGGCCCGGCTGCGGATCAGGACCATCGTCAGCAGGCCCGCCGACAGGGTCCCCGCGATCATCAGCGTCGTACGGACACCGAGCACCGCCATCAGATACGGCGACACCACGCTGTACGACACCGGGTGCATACCGCCGTACCAGGCGAGGTTGTACGCCGAGTCCGGGTGGCGGCCGACGAACTCGGCCCAGGCGTCCTGCGCCGCGAGGTCGCCGCCGCTGCTCGCGAACGTGAAGAACCAGATGACGTGCAGCACACCGGCGAGCGCGGTCATGGACAGCGCGGGGTGCCGCAGCATGCGCTGCCTGAGCGGTTCGGCCGCGGCGAGAAGCCGGGCGCCGGGGCGACGCCCCGCGTCGGCGGTGCCGGTGGTCCCGGTGGTCCCGGCGGTGCCGGTGGTCTCAGCCGAGCCGGTTTTGGGCAGGGGTATTCGCGGCCCGGCGCCCGAGCCCGGATCGGCGTCGTCGGCGTGTGTCGGCTCCGCTGTGGCCACCTGAAGGCACTCCCCGTGTCCCGTCTTCTGTTCCCGGCCGTGTTCCTCGGCGGCCTGCCCCGATTCGTGACGCTAGCACGCACCCCGCCGAGGGACCCCTGGGCGGGACCCCTCGGCGGGGTGCGTGACGACGTCCGTACTGCCGGTGTACCGGTCAGCCGACGCGGGTGAGCTTGCCGCCGAAGCTGGGCTCGGCGAGGTCCTTCTGGAGGGCCACCGGGACCTGCACGGCGCCGCTCCTGCCGTCACCGACGGTGAGCGTACCGACCTTGGTCCCGGCCTTCGCCGTGTGCGGCACCTTCCCGGCGGCGAACGACAGCTTCACCTGGAGCCCCGCCCAGCCGGCGGCGACGACGTCCTCGGTGACGGCGACCGGGGTGTGGCCGCCGAGGCCGTCGTCCACGTACCCGACGACGTCGCCCTTCTTAAGGATCTTCGACGAGGTGAGCGCCTTCGTGGCGGCGAGCAGCGCGGGCTTGCTGACCATGTTGACGGTCTTGATGACGCCACCCTGGGGCTGGCGCTTGTGCTGACCGAGGATCGCGCCGACGACGGTGACCGTCTCGCCGCCGACCTTCTTGCGGGAGGCGAACAGCAGGTTGCCGCCGGCCTTGGTGGTGCTGCCGGTCTTGATCCCGATCGCGCCGATGAGATACGGCAGGTCGTTGACGTTGTTGTGGTACGTGCCCTTGGGGTCCGTCCAGCTGGACTTGTCGGTGATGTCCACCAGGGCGGGGTTCTTCACGACCTCGTAGCCGAGCCGCACCTGGTCGTGGGCCGTGGAGACGGTGGTCTCCTTCAGCCCCGAGGGGTCGGTGTACGTCGTACCGGTCATCCCGAGTTCCTTGGCGGCGGCGTTCATCTTCTCGACGAACGCCGCCTCGGAGCCCGCGTCCCAGCGGGCCAGGAGCCTCGCGATGTTGTTCGCGGACGGGATCATGATGGCCGACAGGGCCTGCTTGAGCGTGAGCTTGTCGCCCGCCTTGACGGTGTCGAGGGTGGACTCGTCGACGCCGGCCTTGTTGTAGCCGCCCTCCTTCTCGGCGAGCGGGTCGATGGTGATCGACGGCCCTTCCTCGCCCACCTTGAGCGGGTGGTCCTTCAGGACGACGTACGCGGTCATCGTCTTGGCCACCGAGCCGATGGGCACGGACGTCTGCTTGCCGAAGTTGCCCATCGTGCCGACGCCGACGCCCTCCATCCAGCCCTGGCCCTCGTCGGGCCACGGCAGGTCGACCTTGCCGCCCTCGAACTGGTACGTCTCGTCGGCGGTCAGCGCGAGCGTGGGCGTCGGGACGGGGCGCAGGGCCTGTACGACCGCAAAGACGATCGCCAGCAGCAGGACCAGCGGGGTCCAGATCTTGACCCGGCGCACGATCGTGCGGACCGAGGTCTCCGGGGGCCGCGGCGTGTTCGTCAGCTCGGCGAGCAGGTCCAGCGGAGGCTTCGGCGGAAGCGGCTGCTGCGTGGTGCGCTCCGGGCCCACCTGCGGAACCTGAGTGGTCTCGTCCCTCAGCGGCACGAACTTGCCGGGGCGGGCCTTCAACGTGGTCGTCGGCTGGTCGACCTCGGGCTTGGGCCGGGGGGCACGGAAGACGGCGGTGGGCTGGTCGACGGGGGTGTCGTCGGCGGTGTCCGCTGCGGCGCCTTCGGCGGATTCGTTCCCATCCGCATCACCCGTGCGCGACTTGTCGCCGACCGCGGCCGACCCCTGCGGGGCGTCCTCGGCACCTGTGGCCTCACCGCCGGAACCTATGCTCGCACCGCGACCGTTCGCCTCCGGCTCGTCGGCCTCCGGCTCGGCGTCGCCGGCCGCCGCGTCGTCGACCTCCGCCTCAGCCTCGGCCGTGCCCTTGCCCTCGGCTCCGCTCCCGGTACGGGCCCCGGTCTCGGCCTCGGCCGTGACTCCGTCCTCGGCCGTGACTCCGTCCTCGGCCGTGACTCCGTCCTCGGCCCCGCTCCCGGCTCGAGCCTCGGCGCCGGTCCGGGCCTCAGCCCTGTCCCCGGCCCCGGTCTTGATCCCGTCCTCGGCTCCGCTCCCGGTGCGGGCCTCGGCGCCGGTCCGGGCCTCAGCCCTGTCGTCGGTCCCGGCCTTGACCCCGGCCTCGGCCTCGGACCCGGCACTGTCGGTCCCGGTCTCCGTGTCGTCGTCGGCCTCGACTTCGGTGTCGGCGGCCTCAGTCCCGTCCGGCTTCGCGGCAGTTCGCTCCTGCGAGTCGGTGGTCTCGGCGCTGTCGTCGTCCGATCCGGCATCGGTGGGGCCTTCGCCCTCGGCGTCGGCCGTCGGCTCCGCCGGGGCGTCCTCCGTGTCCGCCGTGCGGACCCACGCCGCCACGGCCTCGCGCAGCCGGGAGTCCGGTTCCGGGGCTCCGGTGTCGGTCGCCTCGTCCCGTAGCGACAGGACACGGGTCGCCGTGTCCGCGGCTTCGCGGGACACGGTCAGACGCGGGTCACGTGATTCGGGAACCGGGCCCGCGCTCCCCGACGTCGGTTCTGTCGACGACTCACGCTGCTTCGCCTCGTCGGGGGACTCGCCCGCCACCGATACCTCCTCCATGTGCCGCACGTCGCCGTGCGTGCGCCGTACAACCCGCTGTCCGAACCATGTACCAGTGTCCTGTGTGCGAGTCTGACCGCTGTGGTAGACGAGAACGACATACCTACTGGTTCCCTCACGAACCGGTCACGCGCTCTCGACAGACCAATGTGAGAGGGGTCACCCTGTCATTCATCCACGCGGGGAGGCATGGATGGGCAGGAGCCGCAGAACAATTCCGGAGGAGCTTCTGCTGCTGGCATTGGACCCGACCACGGGTACCACTGCGCAGCCGCAGTCGCTCGACCTCGGTCTGGCCGGAGCACAGCTAGTGGAGCTGGCGCTGGCCGGACGGATAGCCCCAGACGGGGATCGTATCGCCGTGGTGGCACCACGGCCGACTGGAGATCCAACCCTGGACTGCGCGTTGGAGCTGCTGCGAAGGCGCGGCGCTCCGGTACGGGCCGTCCACTGGATCGGCGGGCCGCGTCTCGGGCTCCGCCAGACCTACCTCTCGCATCTGGAACGGTGCGGCATGGTCGCCGCCGTGCCGGGACAGATGTGCGGGGTGCTGCCGACGACTCGCTATCAGGCGACGGACACCGACATCAGCCGGGAGATACGTGCCCGGCTGGATTCCGCGATCCGCACCGGCGTACCGCCGGACCCGCGGACCGCGGCGCTCGCCGCCCTGGCGCACGCGGTCGGTCTCGGCAAGCACCTGTACCCGGGGAACGAGGGGCGCTCGTCCCGCTCCCGGTTGCGGGACCTGATCAGGCACGACCCGATGGGCGGACTCGTCGCGCACGCCGTGATGGACGTCCAGAGTGGTGCGGCGGCCCAGCCGCGCCGCAACCCGGCGCCCGCCGGCCGCCAGGCCGGACCGGGAGCCAGGGCCGCAGCGGAACCCGCCCGTGGCGTTCCGATGCAGCCGCGCCGTGACTCCATGGCACGTGTCGTGGCCCACTGAGTTGCCGTTCCGAGCGGGGCGGTGAGACCCGGACGACCCGGAGTCCCACCACCCCGCTCGGCCGCTTGTGTGCCGAACTGACCCGTACCCACTGCATATCCGCTGCATATCCACTGTTTCCCAGCGGTAGCGGGCGTGTTGGTGGCAGTCTGCTCAGCAGCAGATACACAAAGTGTCAGGCAAGGCAGGCAGCCGGAGGTGCACGTTCCGTGGCGTCCAATGTCAACCCTACCGTCAGGCGGCGCCGGCTGGGCCAGGAGCTGCGCAGGCTCCGTGAGCTCAAGGGCATGACGGCCGAGGAAGTGGCGGAACGACTGCTGGTGTCGCAGTCGAAGATCAGCAGGCTGGAGAACGGCCGGCGCAGCATCAGCCAGCGCGACGTCCGCGACCTGTGCGGGGTGTACGAGGTCGAGGACCAGCGGGTCGTCGACTCCCTGATGGAGATGGCGCGTGACTCCCGCCAGCAGGGCTGGTGGCACTCCTTCGGCGACATCCCGTACAGCGTGTACATCGGTCTGGAGACCGACGCCGAGTCCCTGCGGGTGTACGAACCGCAGCTCGTCACCGGTCTGTTGCAGACCCCGGCCTACGCGGAGGCCCTGGTGCGGGGCGCGTTGCCGGAGACCTCGGCGGCCGACATCGAGAAGCGGGTCCAGGTACGGATGCGCCGGCAGCAGCGCATCCACTCCGACAGCAACCCGCTGCGGCTGTGGGTGGTGCTGGACGAGGCCGCCCTGCGCCGCGTGGTGGGCAACGAGCAGATCATGCGGGAGCAGCTGGAACACCTCCTCGAGATGTCCCAGCTGCCCCATGTCACCGTGCAGGTGCTGCCGTTCGACGTCGGCGCGCACCCCGGGCTCAACGGGCAGTACGCCATCCTGGAGTTCGCGGACGCGGCAGACTCCAGCGTGGTGTACCTGGAGGGCGTCACCAGTGACCTGTACCTGGAGAAGGCGCCGGACGTCGGCAAGTACGCGGTGATGTACGAGCACCTCAGGGCGCAGTCGCTCAGTGTGGAGCTGTCCCGGCAGTACCTCGGGAACGCGGCCAAGGCATACGCCCGTTGACGATGATCCGCGTGAGGCGCGGGATCTTACACCGGTGCAACGCTCCAGCGTAAGGGCGTCTGGAATATGCCATCCGGTCGAGTGAACGCCAGCTCCGGGAGCGGAAGTTGCCGAGTAGCGTCGAACTCGCCAATCGATCGACAGGGTTGGCGTGAATCGCACTACAGCAACTCGTTACAGGAGTGAACATGGCACTGCTTCAGGGCGCCACGGACATGTGGACGAAGTCCTCCTACTCCGCCGGGAACGGCGCGTGTGTCGAGGTCAAGTCCCCGGCGACCGCGGACCTCGCCGTACGTGACTCCAAGGTCGCCGAGGGCCCCGTCCTGGCCTTCCCGGCCGACGCCTGGAACGCCTTCGTGGCGTCGGTCAAGGCCTAGGGCTCACTGAAAACAACCACACACGCACCACCCCAGAGCCCTCTCGACCAGCCCGCCGTCCTTGCCGAGGGGGCTCACCCCTGGGGTCGCACCCGGTCGCCGCACGTGGCGTCACCACGCGTCACGTCACCGCACGTGGCGTCACCGCACGGGAAACGCCACATCGCACACCGGGTCCTGTGCCCCCGACGCCTCCCAGTCGGCGAAGTACACCTCCCGGCACGGCCCAGCCATCTCCAGGCCCTCCCCGGCCATCCACCGCTCGACGGCCTCGAAGGCGGTCAAGATCTGCGGCTGGGCCACCTGTGCCTTGACGATCCGGGTGAAGGCCAGCCGGTGGGCCGGCTCCACCCGGACCCCGTGGTCCCGGGTCCGCCCCTGCCGGGCCAACCACTCCCGGGCCGCCCGCTCGTCCGCGACCGGCACACACGCCTCGGCGGGCCCGTCGCTCTCCATGGACACCTCGGCGTAGTAGACGACGAACGGCGGCCCCGAGAGGCCCCCGCACTCCGCGGCCGCCGACTCCAGCCGTCCCAGCGACGCCCCGATCCACGCGGGCAACTCGTCCGCCAGGGTGTGCCGGGTCTCGGTGATCACCACCCGCTCGGGCACGTCCACCGTCTCGACCACGAACTTTCCGTACATTTCCGTACTCCTCCCGGACAGCCGTCCACGGAGATAGTCGGCGAGCGCCCGCTGTCCCGCGAACCGCGCCTCGACATCCGCCCAGTACGCGGTGACCAGGTCGGCGGCCTCGGGGCCGTCGCCCGCCTCCACCACCTCGGCGATCCGCGCGAGCGGCATGTCCAGCTGCCGCAGCAGCGCCACCAGCCGGGCGTGCTCCACCTGACCGGCGCGGTAGTAGCGGTAGCCGCTGGTCCCGTCGACGTGCGCCGGTGCCAGCAGTCCCAGTCGGTCGTACAGCCGCAGTGCCTTGGCCGAGAGCCGGGCCCGCGCGGCGAACGCACCGATGGTGAGCAGTTCCTCGTCCACTCCGACATCCTCCGTCACCGGGCGCCTTCCGCCCGGTGACAAGGACGCTCCGCCCTGCCCCAGGGGCAAGGTCAAGCCACGGTCAGCCGAGCTGCGCCTCCACGGCCGCCACGACCTCCGCCGCCTCCGGCTCGGTCTGCGGCGAGAAGCGGGCCACGACCGTGCCGTCCCGCCCGATCAGGAACTTCTCGAAGTTCCAGCGGACGTCGCCGCTGTGCCCCTCGGCGTCGGCGAAGCCCACCAGACGCTCGTACAGCTCGTGCCGGCCCTCCCCGTTCACCTCGACCTTCTCGGTCAGCGGAAACGTCACGCCGTACGTCGCGGAGCAGAACTCGGCGATCTCCTCGGCGCTCCCCGGCTCCTGCCCGAGGAACTGGTTGCACGGCACGCCCAGCACGGTGAGGCCGCGCTCGGCGTAACGCTCCTGGAGTCGCTCCAGGCCGGTGTACTGCGGGGTCAGCCCGCACTTGGAGGCCACGTTCACAATGAGTACGGCCTTGCCTGCGTACTGCGACAGGTCGGCGGAGCCACCCCGGAGGGCGCCGATCTCGACGCCCAGCACGGAGCCGTTGTTGTCGGTAGAAGTCATGAGCGGATGCTAACTCCGGCGAGTGCCGCCACCGCCGCTCGGCCCCGCCGGGTCAGCCCTCGGTGCGGGCGGGCAGCCGCCAGCCGGGACGCGGGAAGTGGCAGGTGTAGCCGTCGGGGTAGCGCTCCAGGTAGTCCTGGTGCTCCGGCTCGGCCTCCCAGAAGGGGCCGACCGGCTCGACCTCGGTGACGGCCTTGCCCGGCCACAGCCCCGAGGCGTTCACGTCCGCGATGGTGTCCTCGGCGATCCGCTTCTGCTCGTCGTCCACGTAGTAGATGGCGGAGCGGTAGCTGAGGCCGATGTCGTTGCCCTGGCGGTTCTTCGTGCTCGGGTCGTGGATCTGGAAGAAGAACTCCAGGAGGGCGCGGTAGTCGGTCGCCTCCGGGTCGTAGAGGATCTCGATGGCCTCCGCGTGCGTGCCGTGGTTGCGGTACGTCGCGTTCGGCACGTCACCCCCGGTGTAGCCGACCCGCGTCCCCGTCACGCCCGGCAGCCGCCGGATCAGGTCCTGCATCCCCCAGAAGCATCCGCCCGCCAGCACGGCCCTCTGCGTCTGCGCTGCCATGTCCGTCCCTCCGCTGTCCCGTGTCCCGAGGCCTCGATGGCCACCGGTCACTCAGCACAGCGCCCGCGGGGCCCGGGCAATTCCCGTGACCAGGTGACGTTGCTAGTCAGGACCCGTCAGGACCCGTCACGACTCGTCACGCCGGAACGGCAACCGCAGCGGCTGGTGCGGCCGCCTCCCGCACACCGGCGGCGACCACCGCGCACGTGAACGCGATCACCAGGGCCTTCCAGCCCCAGGAGGCGAACACGATCACCGGCAGGACGAAAACCGAATGGACGGCGGAGATGGCGAACGCCCCCCGCGCCCAACCTCCGCCGATCAACGGCTGACGCACCACCGCCCAGTGCCGCCACCACAGCCCCGCGGCCACCGCCGCCAGGCCGGCCATCACGGCAGCACCCAGCCGCGTCAGATCGGCGTCGGTCGCCCCGTCGGTGTCCGGCGCGGTCGAGCCGGTGTGCACGCTCAGCGCGACCGCGATCCATCCGAGGGCCGCCGCGGTCAGCAAGGAAGCCAGTACTGCTGCGCGCCGCCGAGCCCAACTCGTTTCAGAATGCACGGAGTACGATTTCATGACTCATTCTAGCCATCGCCCGGATCAGGGACGCGATGCACATGCGTGGGGATGCCGCCCGTGCCCGGCATGGTGGGCACGGGCGGTCAGCTTCGCGACCACTCAATACTTCTGGGGCTGCCCATGTTCTTGTCGCTGTCCACCAGCGTCTGGGTCCTCATCGCGGCGGGGGCGACGGTCTTCAACCTCGCCGCGATGCAGTGGATCATCCAGATTCCGAAATACCGGAAGAGGCAGTTCTGGATGCCGGTCATCGGCATCGTCTGTCTCGGCACACGAGGCCTGGCCGAACACCACACGCTGCCCGAGACTCTCTTCCTCTACGCGGCGCTCCTGGTCATGTTCCCGCTCATACTGGCCCCCGTGCGCGGCACGATCACCCGGGACTACTACCGGTGGGTCAAGGACCCGACGACAAAGGCCAGCACGGGCGCGGTGGTCTGGATCGCGATCTCGGCAACGGTCCTGATGACCGTGACCGGCGTCGTCTACGCGGCGGGCGTGTAGACGACGCCTGAACCTCCGGTACACGAAGGCCACCCCCGAGTCCGACACCCCAACTTCCCTAACGGAACTGCCCTTGTGGACCTTGGTCAAGAGCGCAACTGCGCCACGGTAGATGCCCGCGCCAAGGCGGGGAGAGGTGGCAGGACTCGGACTACGTCTTCGCCATCCGCACTGGCCGCCCCGTCGAGCCACGCAACTTCTACCGCTCGTTCACCCGCGTCGCCGAGTCCGCCGGCCTCCGTGTCATCCGGCTGCCCGACGCCCGGCACCGCCACCCTCCTCACGGCCGCCCCGCGTCGTGATGGAGATCCTCGGTCACTCTCAGATCAGCATCACCATGGACGTCGACACCCACGTCGTCCAGGACACCCAGCGCGAAGCCATGGGCCACATGGACCGGCTCCTCAGGAGCAGGAAGAGGCGCCCCGGTCGCCAGTGATCAGCGGCGACCGCCCCCGTTGATGTCAAAGGCCCCGGACCCATGATCGGTCCGGGGCCTTTTGGCTGGTGCCCCCGGCAGGATTCGAACCTGCGACACCCGCTTTAGGAGAGCGGTGCTCTATCCCCTGAGCTACGAAGGCGGGGCTTGCCCGGAGCGTTGGTGGATACTCTGGGTGAGTATTCGATTGCGTGCGGCAAGGGTGGGGCCGTCGGTGACGGCGGCCTCTGACAGCCTAGCGGATCAGGGGCTTGGGGTGGAGTGGCGCTCCGGGGGCGGGAGGCCGTCGCGGGGGGTGCCAGGTCCAACTCCGAGGCCGTCGGCGCGCAACCGGTCGGTCGGATTGGGGCTGGGTGGGGCTCGCCCCGCAGTGTCCGGTCCCGGGGCTCGGGCTCCGGTTTCGCTCCGCGCCGACTCTGTCGCCGGACGCCGACCGCGCGCCGCTTCTAACTCCGGGTCACCCGTACCTTGTAGTCGCCCGCCAGGTCCGCCCCGGTCACCTCCACGGTGATTCCTCTGCGCGGGTCCTTGAAGGTTTCGCCGGGTATGAAGGGGGCGTCGGAGAGTTCGGCCTGGACGTTGGGGCTGCGGGTGCAGCCGCCTGTGTGGCGGCGGGAGTCGAAGACGGTGACCGGGCCGTAGCCGGTGTCGATGTCGGCGTCGACCCGGTAGACGAGGATGCCGGGGCGGCAGATCGACTCGTCGTTGCCGCCCTGGGCGCGCAGCTCTATGGCGTATCCGCTGCGGGGGCTGATCGGTACGAAGACGAGCTTGGGGCCGCCGGTGCGGTACAGCGGCGTGAGTGTGTACTCGGAGCTGCCGTGCAGTGCCGCGCAGCTCACCTGGTTCGGGTCCAGCCAGCCCAGTTTCCACTTGTGCCAGCCGAGCAGGTCGTTGTTGACGCCCCAGTCCTCGCTCATGATGTCCCAGTGGCCGACCGCGCCCCCGCCGTCCTGGGTGTAGAGGTCGGGCAGGCCGAAGACGTGGCCGTTCTCGTGGGGGAGTACGCGGTAGCCGGTGTGGTCGTAGGCGCCGGAGCCGTCGTCCTGGCGGGAGTAGACGAAGGACGTGTTGGCGACCGGCGTGCCGTCGGCGACCGGGGCCTCGGTGTTGCCGGCGAAGGTCACGGACAGGACGGTGTCCAGGGCGGACGGCCCGGCGTTGGGGGTCACCAGCACGTTCAGCAGGTCGTACGACCGGAAGTCCACCTCGGGATCGGCGGCGGCCACGATGTCCTGGACCAGCTCGCGGTAGCCGGGGTCGAAGGGGGCGCCGCGCTCTATGCCGTAGTCGGCGAACGACTTGGGCATCCGCAGCCAGTGCCGGAGAGGGGCCTCCGAGCGGTAGTCGAGGCGGCCGTAGGAGGCGGTGCGGAACCACTCCTGGGTCTGTGGGAAGAACTCGCGGTAGCGGTCGAGCGCGTCGCCCTCGCCGGGCGCGTCGGAGAAGTCGACCATCAGGGTCAGGGCCCGTACGGTGCCGGTGGAGCGGGAGTAGCCGCCGGAGGTGGGGACGCCTTCCGTCATCTGGACGTCCACGCCGCCGTTGATCAGGCAGGGGCGCAGGGCGGAGGAGCGGGCGAGAGTGACGGAGCCCGCACCGGGCTCGGCGGGGTTCGCCGCGAGGCGTCCGCTCCCGCCGGAGGTGCAGACCGCGAGGGTCAGAACGGTCACGGACGCGAGGGCGGCGGCACGGCGGGGACGTATGCGGCGGGTGTGGCGGGCGCATATGTGGCGGGAGGTCGGCGGCTGCATGCAAACACCTCTCGCTCCCGGCAGCCGCCGGTGTCCGGCTGCATCCTTGCGATCACCCTGTGTCGCCGGGGCCGTATGCGCGCGCTGGAGGGGCCGATCGTGGGTTTCCCGCGAGTAGGAGCGGCTTCGGGACTGGTTCGGGGCCGGTCGGCGGGCGGCTTCGAAAGGTGCCTTCGGAGGGAGCGCCGGAAGGGTGACCCAGGTCACGCCGGATTTCTTCCGGAGTGGGAAATAACCGGGGACCGTCTCCCCGTTTAGCCCTGTGTCCGAGCGAAACGGGGACTTCTTCTCCGGATCGCCCGCCGGCCGGCCACACCGGCCCGTCAGCCACACCAGCAGGAACCGGAACCAGGAACCGAGGAGCGTGCCGTGCAGACCGTGATCTCCGCGCAGCCCGTGTTGCGCAAGCCGTCCCGGCCGAGGGCGGACGCCCTGCGCAACAGGGAGCGGATCGTCACCGCGGCCCGCGAGATGTTCGTCGAGCACGGTCCGGACGTGCCGCTCGACGAGATCGCCCGCCGGGCGGCCGTCGGCAACGCCACGCTGTACCGCAACTTCCCGGACCGCGACGCCCTCGTCCGCGAGGTCGTCTGCTCGGTGCTGGACCGCACGGTGCGGGCGGCCGAGCAGGCGCTCGCCGAGGGGGGCGACGCGTTCGAGGCGCTGGAGCACTTCGTGCATGCCTCCGCCGACGAGCGGATCAGCGCACTGTGCCCGATGGTCTCCAGCGCGTTCGACGAGAACCACCCCGACCTGGAAGCCGCCCGAAGGCGCTTCGAGCTGATCGTCGCGGGGGTCATGGACCGGGCCAAGGAGGCGGGTCAGCTCCGCCCCGACGTGAGTGTCGGCGACGTGATGGTCGCGGTGGCCCAGCTCAGCCGGCCCCCGGCCGGGACGGCCTGCCCCAGCGGGGACCGTTTCGTGCACCGTCATCTCCAGCTGTTCCTGGACGGGCTGCGGGCTCCGGCCCGATCCGTTCTGCCGGGTACGGCCGTGACGATGGAGGACCTGCGCCTGGCCTGACGATG
Organism: Streptomyces sp. NPDC086787; assembly: GCF_044745865.1. Taxonomy (NCBI): domain Bacteria; kingdom Bacillati; phylum Actinomycetota; class Actinomycetes; order Kitasatosporales; family Streptomycetaceae; genus Streptomyces; species Streptomyces sp. NPDC086787. The sequence goes on from NZ_JBIVBC010000005.1 coordinate 276,025, forward strand.
ACGACGCTCAGTCGAACAGCTTCCTCATCTCCTCGATACCTCCTCGATCGAATCGATCACTCGGATCGCCTCGATCACTAGAACCTCGAAGCTTTTCCGTCACGAAGCACTGAAGTGGGTACCTCCATGTCCGAAACAGCCTCCAAGGCTCCCGGCGCCGCCGTGAACACGGGCTCCACCGTGAACACCGGCGACGCCAACCGCTGGAAAGCGCTCGTCTTCATCGCGCTCGCCCAGCTGATGGTCGTCCTCGACGCGACCATCGTGAACATCGCCCTGCCCTCCGCCCAGCAGGACCTGGGCATCTCCGACGGCAACCGGCAGTGGGTCATCACGGCCTACGCGCTCGCCTTCGGCGGTCTGCTCCTGTTCGGCGGCCGGATCGCCGACCTGTGGGGGCGCAAGCGTGCCTTCGTCATAGGTCTCGTCGGCTTCGCCGGTGCCTCCGCGCTCGGCGGTGCGGCGACCTCCGGCTCGATGATGTTCGGCGCCCGCGCCCTCCAGGGTGTCTTCGGCGCCCTGCTCGCCCCGGCCGCGCTGTCCCTGCTCGCCGTGATGTTCACGGACGCCAAGGAGCGCGCCAAGGCCTTCGGCATCTACGGCGCGATCGCCGGTGGTGGCGGTGCCGTCGGCTTCATCCTCGGCGGTGTGCTCACCGAGTACCTGGACTGGCGCTGGACGTTCTTCGTCAACATCCCGTTCGCCGCTGTCGCGGCGCTGGGCGCCTACTTCGTCATCCGTGAGCCCGAGGGCGGCCGCAACCGCTCCCCGCTCGACATCCCGGGTGTCGTGCTGTCCACGCTCGGCCTGGTCGCGCTGGTCTACGGCTTCACCCGCGCCGAGTCCGACGGCTGGGGCGACGCCGTCACCGTCGGCCTGTTCGTCGCTTCCGCCGTGCTGCTGATCGCCTTCGTCATCACGGAGGCCAAGGTCAAGGCCCCGCTGCTGCCCCTGCGCGTGGTCACCGACCGCAACCGTGGCGGCATCTACCTCTCCCTCGGCATCGCGATCATCGCGATGTTCGGCACCTTCCTGTTCCTGACCTACTTCCTCCAGGGCGTCAAGGGCTACTCGCCGATCAAGACCGGGTTCGCCTTCCTGCCGATGATCGTCGGCATGATGGTCGGCTCGACCCAGATCGGCACGCGTCTGATGACCCGGGTTCCGGCCCGGCTGCTGATGGGTCCCGGCTTCCTGGTCGCCGCGGTCGGCATGTTCCTGCTGACCCGGCTGGAGATCGGTTCGTCCTACACCTCGACCGTGCTGCCGTCGATGCTGCTGCTCGGCCTCGGCATGGGTACGGCGTTCATGCCGGCCATGTCGCTGGCGACCCTGGGCGTCGAGCCGCGGGACGCCGGTGTCGCCTCCGCGATGGTCAACACCTCGCAGCAGGTGGGCGGCGCGATCGGTACGGCCCTGCTGAACACGATCGCCGCCTCCGCGACGACGGCGTACATCAAGGACCACATCGCCACCGCGGCCACCAAGCCGCAGCAGCAGCTCGTCCTGCTCGAGGGCCAGGTGCACGGCTACACCAACGCGGTCTGGTTCGCCGTCGGCATGCTGGTGCTCGCGGCGGTCGTCGTCGTGACCTTCGTCAACGCCGGCAGCCAGGACACCACCAACGTCCCGGTCTCCGTCGACGGTGTCGAGGGCGAGGTCCCGGTGCCGGTCATCGCCCACTGAGCCCAGTCGGCCCAATCGGCCCAGTGAGCCCACTGGGCCAACGGGCAGCCCACTGAGTCCAGTTGGCCCCCGCCGGACCCACCGGCGGGACCGTGTGCGCGGAAAGGCGGCTCAGCGCAGCCAGGGCAGGTCCGCCCCCGCCTCCTCCGGCTGAAGACCCTCGGCGACGATCTCCATGATCGCGCCGAGGGTCTTCCGCTGTTCCGGGGTGAGCCGTTCGAACAGTGCCTGGCGTACGGCGGCCACATGGCCCGGTGCCGTGCGCCGCAGCATCTCGGCGCCCGACGCGGTGAGCACCGCGAACTGGCCCCGCTTGTCGGAGGGGCAGTCCTCCCGGCGTACCCAGCCGTGCCCCTCCAGCCGGGCGACGGCGTGCGAAAGGCGAGACCGGGTGATCTTCGCGTTCCTCGCCAGCTCGGTCATCCGCAGCCGGCGGTCCGGCGCCTCGTCGAGCTGGACGAGCAGGCCGTAGTAGATGTGCGGCATGCCCGCGTCGCGCTGGAGCTGACGGTCGAGATGGTCCTCGAGCAGGGTGGTGGCGTGCAGATAGGAGCGCCACACCCGCTGCTCCTCGTCGGTGAGCCAGCGCGGGCGCGCGCCGCTGTCGGCTGCCGTGTTCATGGGTCCACTGTACGAGCAATCTTCTTGAACTTTGAACAAGCGTGTCGTAGTCTCCCCAGGGAAAGCTTGAGAGTTAAAGCAAGAGCTGAAGCAAGATACGGAGGGAGCCGCAGTCATGTCCGCCGCCGTCCCGGAGCGCATGCCCGCCCTCTATCTCAGCCACGGCGCCCCGCCGCTCGCCGACGACCCGGTCTGGCCGGGCCAGCTCGCCGCCTGGTCCGCGGGCCTGCCCCGCCCCAGGGCGATCCTCATGGTCTCCGCGCACTGGGAGGAGGCTCCCCTCGCCCTCGGCGCCACGCGTACCGTCCCGCTCGTGTACGACTTCTGGGGCTTCCCGGAGCGCTACTACCAGGTGCGGTACGAAGCACCCGGCGCCCCCGCGCTCGCCGATTCCGTACGCAAGCTGCTGCGCGCGCCCGGCACGCCGGTCCAGGACGTTCCGGACCGGGGGCTCGACCACGGCGCCTACGTCCCCCTGGCGGAGATGTTCCCCGAGGCGGACATCCCCGTCCTCCAGGTCTCCATGCCGACCCTCGACCCGGTACGGCTCATGGAGATCGGCCGCAGACTCGCGCCGCTGCGCGACGAGGGCGTGCTGATCGTCGGGTCCGGCTTCTTCACCCACAACCTGGCCGCGCTCAGGCACCCGGGCGGCGGCGTGCCCGACTGGTCGGCCGAGTTCGACGACTGGGGCCGGGGGGTGCTGGAGACCTGCGACTGGGACGCCCTGCTGGACTTCCTCGACAAGGCTCCGGCCGGCCGGTACGCCCATCCGCGCACCGAACACTTCGCCCCGCTCTTCGTCACCATGGGTGCGGCGGAGGCCGCCGGGGAACTGGACGGGCAGCGGTCGGTGATCGACGGCTTCTGGATGGGGCTGGCGAAGCGGTCCGTGCAGTTCGGCTGATTCCGCCGGGCTTCCGCCCGTGAGCCTTCAAGCCCGTAAGACGGCCCGTAAGGCCGGTAAGGGCTGGATGTGGCGAACCTCGGTATTCGCTGTGAGTTCGCCCCGGTGGCAACCTTCGGGCGGTGCGGACCGTCTTCCGGGGTGGGAGCGACGAAGGACGGACGTCCCGCGTGGCGTCCCTGCCTCCCGTGCGGCGCCACAGGGTACTGCATGATCAGAAAAATTGAGGGGCGGGTTGGGAATTCTGTCCGGTTTCCAGTCGTTGTTCCCATCGGATGCAGGGCACCCGAGGAGAGTCCCAGAAGCACTCGGGAGTACTCGCAGCAGTTTTAGCAGTCTTCTTGGAATGCCTGGGTATCCGATACAACCGCCCGCTGATCCACCATCGCAAGGGAGCACGCATGGCAACCCGTGCCGTCGCCCGTCGTAAGTCCGCCACCGGCGAGACGGCCGACGCGGCAAGCAGTGTTCGCACCCATGGCGGCGAGATCGCCGACCGCGACCTGGTCGGCATGTATCTCGACGAGATCGCGCGCACGCCGCTGCTCGACGCCGCCAAGGAGGTCGAGCTTTCCCAGACCATAGAAGCGGGTGTCTTCGCGCGACAGCTCCTGGAGGGGTACGAGGAGTCCGGCACGGACGCCTCCCGCGAGGAGCTCGAAGCTCTCGTCGCCGCGGGGGAGCGCGCCAAGGACGTCTTCATCCGCTCCAACCTCCGCCTGGTCGTGGCGGTGGCCCGGCGCTATCCGCGCAGCGGCCTCCCCCTGCTCGACCTGATCCAGGAGGGCAACGCCGGCCTGGTGCGCGCGGTCGAGAAGTTCGACTACCGCAAGGGCTTCAAGTTCTCGACGTACGCCACCTGGTGGATCCGTCAGGCGGTCACCCGCTCCATAGCCGACCAGTCCCGCACGATCCGGCTGCCCGTCCACCTGGTCGAGGAGCTCGGCCGGATCCGGCGTGTGCAGCGTGAGTTCAACCGGGAGCACGGCCGCGACCCGGAGCCCGCGGAGATCGCCGGAGAGCTCGGCTCCACGCCGGAGCGCGTCGCCGACGTGCTGGACTGGGCCCGCGACCCGGTCTCGCTGAACATGGCGGTGGACGACGAGGGCGAGACCCAGTTCGGCGACCTGCTGGAGGACACCTCGGCGGTCTCCCCCGAGCAGTCGGTGCTCACCCTGCTGCGCAGCGAGGAACTCGACGACCTGATCGGCCGCCTCGACGACCGCACGGCCTCCATCATCAAGATGCGGTACGGCATCGAGGACGGCCGCGAGCGCACCCTCACCGAGGTCGGCAAGGAGCACGGTCTGACGCGCGAGCGCATCCGCCAGATCGAGAAGCACGCCCTGCTGGAGCTGAAGAAGCTGGCGCGCAGCACGGGGTTCGACGCGGCGGCGTGAGTGGAGTGCCCGCTCCACGCGCACGCCGGGTGGCGAAAGACGGCGCAAACATGGCTTTGTACCGTCGCTTCAACTCCCGAAGACCCGGGAACAACCCTTCAGGGCCGATGAGTTGACGAGCCGGGGCCCCGAGACCGCGCCCCGGCGAGCCCCGGCCGGCCCTGTTACACGTTGCGCCACATCCCGTGACGTCACGAGCCATGTCCCGTGACACCTTGAGCCACGTCCCGTTCGCAATTCCCCCCCGGCGGCCGGGACCTGCCGAAGCCGGGCTCCGGCGCCATCCCCCCTGGCGCCGGAGCCCGGCTCACTCCCCAGCAGACATGAGGGCGCACGGGCCCGAAAACGCCGAGCGGCGGGTCACCCCGTACCTGAACTCCGGGGTGGCCCGCCGGATGGCAGATTGTGCCACACGGGCATAGCCTGCCGACGTGAGCACTCTGACGGAGCGCCGCAAGGCGGAGACCCGGATGGAGATCGCGCGGGCGGCGGCCGCGCTCTTCGTCGGCCAGGGTCTGCGTACCACCCGCGCCGAGGACATCGCCCAGGCCGCCGGAGTCGCCACCCGCACCTTCTACCGCTACTTCGCCACCAAGGAGGAGGCGGTCGCCCCGCTCTATGCCGCGGGCGCCCAGCGCTGGACCGAGGCGATCCGCGACGCGCCCGCCTCGTTGCGCGTACCGCAGGCACTGGAGCACGCGGTGCGCCACACCCTGAACCCCGGTACCGGCATCTCCGCCACCTCCTGGGAGTGGGTGCGCACCCTCGTCCGGCTGGCTCGCACCAGCCCCGCGCTGGGCAAGGTGTGGGCGGAGGTGTGCCAGGCCTCGGAGGAGACCCTCGCGGAGGTCCTGGCGGAGCGCACGGCCCCGGCCTGGCCGGCGAGCGCCGTCGCCGGCCGGGCCGTACCCACGCCCGAACTCCGCTTCACGGCGGCGGTCGTGGGATCCGCCGTACGCGTGGCGGTCGAGACCTGGGCCGAGACCCCGGCCCCGCCCTCGGGCCCGGACGGTCCCGCCGCACTGGCACTGCGCAACCTCTGGGCGCTGCGGGACTTTCCCTGGGAAGGCGGGGAGGATGGGGAGGGCACCGAGCGCGGGTAGCTCTTCAGGCGCCCACGGCCCGGCTCAGCCGACCGCCCAACTCCCGCACATGTGTGATGAGTTCAGTGGGCTCCCGGACGCTGAACTCGAACCCGGTCATCGCCAGCCGGACCGCCAGCCACTCCACGGGATCCCCGCTGTCGCCGCGTACGACACAGCCGCCCGCGCCGTCCGGCTCCGGAGTGCCGAGCCAGCCGGGCAGCCGGGCGGCGACCGCGTCGGCGGGAGCGGCGAAGGCGACCGTGAAGGCGTAGGTCTCCTGCTGCCGCTGGATGGAGCGCCGCAGATACTCCGCGGCGCCCCCCGACGGCAGCTCGCGCGGTGTGAACCGCGCACCGGTGGCGAACGGCTCGCTGACCCGGTCGACGCGGAAGGTCCGCCAGTCGTCGCGGTCGAGGTCGTAGGCGACCAGGTACCAGCGGCGCCCCGTCGACACCAGCCGGTACGGCTCGGTCAGCCGCCGTGACCCGGTTCCGTCCCCGGCGCGGTAGGCGAACCGCAGCCGCTCCCGCCCGGCCACGGTGGACGCCATCACGGTCAGCGTCTCGGGTGCGATGCTCGCCCCGTCTCCGCTGGTCAGCGGGGTTGTCGCGGCCTGGAGGGTGGACACCCGGTGGCGCAGCCGGGCGGGCAGCACCTGTTCCAGTTTCGCCAGCGCCCGCACCGACGCCTCGTCCACCCCGGCCACCGCGTGCCCGGCGCCGGCCCGCAGCCCGACCGCGATCGCCACCGCCTCCTCGTCGTCCAGTACGAGGGGCGGCATCGCCTTGCCCGCGACCAGCCGGTAGCCGCCGTCGGAGCCCAGCGTCGCCTGCACGGGATAGCCCAGTTCGCGCAGCCGGTCGATGTCCCGGCGCACCGTGCGCCGGGAGACCCCGAGCCGGTGGGCGAGCTCGCCGCCGGGCCATTCGCGGGGCGTCTGGAGGAGGGACAGGAGTTGCAGCAGCCGTGCAGGAGTGTCCGTCGTCATGCCTTCGAGAATGCCCCACGACTAGGACACGATCTGACCTAATCGGGTCCTACCTTTACGGCATGACCTCGACCGCACCGCTTGCAGGCTCCGAATCCGCTCCCGGACCCGTCCCCGAACCCGCACCCGAATCGGCCCCCGCGACCGACCGGCGCCGCTGGTTCGCCCTTGCCATCGTGATGACCGCCGCCTTCATGGACCTCGTCGACGTCACGATCGTCAACATCGCGATCCCTTCGATCCAGCGCGACGCCGGCGCCTCGGTGAGCCAGATCCAGTGGATAACGGCCGGATACGCCCTCGCCTTCGCCGCGGGCCTGATCACCGGCGGACGGCTCGGTGACATCCACGGCCGCAGGCGGCTGTTCCTGCTCGGCATCGGCGGGTTCACCCTCGCGTCGGCGCTGTGCGGCTTCGCCGCGAACCCGGAGATGCTGGTCGCCTCCCGCATCCTGCAGGGCGCGATGGCGGCGATGATGGTGCCGCAGGTCCTGTCGATCGTGCACGCCACCTTCCCGGCCCACGAGCGCGGCAAGGTCTTCGGCCTGTTCGGCGCGGTCGTCGGGCTCGGCGCGGTCTCCGGTCCGCTGCTCGGCGCGCTGCTCACCGAGTGGAACCTGTTCGGCCTGGAGTGGCGGCCCATCTTCCTCATCAACCTGCCGGTCGGCGTCGTGGCCTTCCTCCTCGGCCGCCGCTTCATCACCGAGTCCCGGGCGCCGAAGGCACTGAAGCTGGACCTCGTCGGCGTCGCGCTGGTGGCGCTCGGCCTCCTGATGCTGCTCTACCCGCTCACCCGCGGCCGCGAGCTGGGCTGGCCGCTGTGGGGACACCTCTCGATGGCCGGTTCGCTCGTCGTCTTCGGGGCGCTGGTGGCCTACGAGCGGCGCAAGGCCGCGCGGGACGGCTCCCCGCTGATCGAGCTGTCCCTGTTCCGGGTGAAGAGCTTCGCCGCGGGAATCGCGGTGCAGACCGTGTTCGGGATCTCGCTCGGCATCTTCTTCCTGGTGTGGACGCTCTACATGCAGGTGGGCCTCGGCTGGCGCCCGCTGCGGGCCGGTCTGACCGGGGTGCCCTTCTCGATCGCCGTCTCCGTGGCGGCCGGCATGTCGGTGCAGAAGCTGGTCCCGCGCTTCGGCCGCGGGGTGCTCCAGGCGGGCGCGCTGGTGATGATGGCCGGTGTGCTGATCTACCTGGCGGAGTCCGCGCACTACGGCCTCGGCATCGCCCCCTGGCAGATGGCGCTCCCGCTGGTCGTCATGGGCGCGGGCATGGGACTGATCGTCGCCCCGCTGACCGACGCGGTGCTCTCCGAGGTGCCGCGCGAGCACGCAGGCTCGGCCTCCGGACTGATCAACACCGTGCAGCAGATGGGCAACGCGCTGGGGCTCGGGCTGGTGTCGGTGCTGTTCTTCGGTCGGATCGGCGACCGGCTGACCGCGGACCAGGTGGGACCGGCCTTCGTCCACGCCTTCCAGTACGCGCTGGGCTGGGTCGCCGCGGTGCTCGGCGTGATCTTCCTGCTGATGTTCGCCCTGCCGAAGCGACCCGCACAGCACCTCGAGGGCGGGGGCGACGACGCGGCCGTGGCGTCGCTCCCGGAGCAGCGGGAGCGCGAGCTCGTGCACTGAACGCCCGCCGAGCAGGGCCCGGTACCGCTGGTGCCGGGCCCCGCGCATGTCATCCGCACATCACCACATCACCTCGGGCGCCTTGGGGTACACCTCTGGCCATGACTCGTCCCGAGACGCCGTACCTGCACCGGAGATGGCCCGAGCTGGCCGGTTCGCTTCCGCACCTGCCCCTCGGAAACGGCCCCACACCGCTGCGCCCGCTGGTGTCACTGGCCCTGCCCGCACGGGTGTGGTGCAAGGACGACAGCGGGTACGGCACCGGCGGCTGGGGCGGCAACAAGGTGCGCAAACTGGAGTGGATCCTGCCCGAGGCGAAGCGGCGGAAGTCCGGCACGATCCTGACCGTCGGCGGCCTGGCCACCAACTGGGGCCTGGCCACCGCGCTTTACGCGCGCGAGCTCGGGATGTCCACCGCCATCGCGCTGATCGACCAGCCCGTCGACGACGAAGTGGACGCGCAGCTGCGGCGGTTGCGGCAGTCCGGCGCCACCCTGCACTTCACACACACCAAGCGCCGTACCGTCGCCCTGGCCCCCTGGCTCTACCTCCGGCACGCCCGCGCGGGACGCCCGCCCTACTTCCTACCCGCGGGCGGATCCAATGCCGTCGGCACCCTCGGACATGTCGAGGCCGCCTGCGAGCTGGCCGAACAGATACGGCAGAAGGGTCTGCCGACGCCCACCCACCTGGTCACCGCCGTGGGTTCCGGAGGTACCGCCGCCGGACTCGCGCTCGGCCTGAGAATCGCGGGACTGCCGACGAAGCTCGTGGGAATCGTCGTCAACGACACCCTGCGGCTGGACGCCCCGTCGATCCTCGCCCTGGCGAAGCGCGGCGAACGCCTCCTGCGCGGGCGGGGAGCGGCGCTGCCGTCCGTCGACCTCGGCCCGGACGACGTCCTGATCCTGCGTGACTGGCTGGGACCGGGCTACGGTCACGCCACCGAGGAAGCCGCCGCCGCCCGAGCCCTCGCCGCCGCGGAGGGGCTTCGGCTGGACCCCACCTACACGGCCAAGGCCTACGCAGCGCTGCTGAAGATGGCGTCGGACGGCCGATTCGGCGAGGGGCCGGTGGTCTTCCTCAACACTCACGGACCCAGGTGAGTGCCGTCGGCCCAGTGACCTTAGGGGACTTTGAAGAAACGCTTAGGGCTGTTTCTCCAGCCTCGGCGGGAGAGGTTCCGGTTCGTAGGGTCGGCACGAACCAACCGCCTGCACCGATGGGAAGAGCATGGGCAACACCAGCGCCACCAACCGTTCCCGCCACTCCAAGTCCGGCCGCACCGGCAAGCGGCTGCGGATCTCGGTGACCATCGGCGCGGCGATAGCCGCCCTGGGGGCGGGCTCGGCGCTCGCCTGCATCGACACCTCCGGCGGGCAGTCCGCCGGCGCCTCGCACCACAGCGGCAGCCACACCACCAAGCACACCTCGACCACGACGAAGTCCTCCACCAAGCCCCCCACGAAGCCGTCCACGAAGCCCTCTTCGAAGCCTTCGCCCCGCGGCACCGGAACGCCGGCCACCGGGCACGGCACGCCCGACCCCCGGACGACGTCGGCCTCCCCGGGTTCCGGCGCCAAAACCTCCGCCGGTCAGGCCTTCAGCGGCAGCGCGCGCGGTGCCTCCGGGCTCCAGAAGAACGCCATCGGCTACCTGGCCACCGACTTCGACTACCGCGGAACGTCGTTCCTGCCGCACTACACCCAGTGCAGCGCCACCGCCGTCGCGCCCGACGTCATCGTCACCGCCGCCCACTGCGTGGTGAAGAGCAGCGGCGAGCGGGCCGGAGACCAGGAGGTCTTCTTCCGGCCCGGCCTGGACGCGGCCCGGCAGCCGAAGCTCCAGGAATACTTCCGCTCCGCCAAGGTCCTGGTGGACCCCCGCTACCGTGCCGCCGAGGGCTCCTGGGAGCACACCGCCTACGACGTCGCCTATGTCGTCATGCAGAAGAAGAACGGCCGCAGCCTCGGCGACGTGGCGGGCTGGGTGACCAGCACGGTCGACAAGGCGCTGGTCGGCAAGCAGATGACCATCGTCGGCTACCCGGAGACACAGGCCGACCGCTACCGCCCGCATGTGTGCGGAAAGTCCACCCGGGCGCTGGAGCCCAACCGCGGCCACGGGGAGGCCCAGGTCATCTGGGGCACCAACACCTGCTCCAACCTCGGCGACGGCGCCTCCGGCGGCCCCTGGTTCGCCCAGTCGGGCGGCAGTCTGACGCTGGTGGGCGTCAACCACGGCACGTTCAGCCGCAACGGCAACAACGCCGCCGCCGGAGCCTCCTTCAACGACACGACCTGGCGTCTGTTCCAGTCCGCGCTGCGTGCCGCGGGCGACAACTGAGCCGACGGGACGACCGGGTTCGGCGCCGTGGCCGAGTTCAGTTCCGCCGGCGCCGGCGCGGCCCGCTGCCCCGGGCGGCCGTGGCCAGCGTGAATCTCACCTGAATCCGGGCGCCGCCGAGCGGAGAGCGGGACACGCTCAGCCTGCCCCCGGTCCGCCGGGCGGCACGGTCGGCGATGTCCATGCCGAGGCCGGTCGAACCGCCCTCGCTGACCCCCCGGGCCAGCGCGGCGGCCGGGTCGTCGATACCGGGCCCGGCGTCGTCCACCGTCAGCAGCACGGCCTGGGCGGAGCGTTCCACGGACACCGAGAACGCGGTGCCGTGCGGGGTGTGCCGGAAGACATTGCCGATCAGCGCGTCGACCACCGCCGCGAGATCGTCGCCGGGGAGCCGCACAGGGGTCGGCTCCCCGGTGAGGGAGCGCGTGCAGTCACGTCCCTGCTGGGCGGCCAGCACCGACCAGAAGTCCAGCCGTCCGCCGACCAGTTCGGCCACCTCGCTCAGGTCCTCCGCGCCTCTGGTGTCCGGCGGCGACTCGGACAGCGGGGTGCGGGCCGAGGTGATGATCGCGTCCAGCTCGGCCTCCAACTGGCCGACCGCGTCGCTGATCCGCCGTACCTCGGGCAGCGCGGCCGCCCGCTCGGTCTCCAGCCGCAACGCGGTCAGCGGGGTGCGCAGCCGGTGCGACAGGTCGGCGACCAGTTCCCGCTCCACGGCGAGCAGATGCACCACCCGGTCCGCCATCTCGTTGAAGGCGGCGCCCGCTTCCTTGAGCTCCGGCGGCCCGTCCGGCTCCACCCGCACCATCAGGTCGCCCGCGCCCAGTGCGCGCGCCGCGCGGGACAGACCGCGCGAGGAGCGCAGCACCCGGGAGGCGAGCCGGTCGGCGATGACCACCGAGCCGCACACCAGGCCCAGGGCCAGCCCCGACATCACCGCCCAGTCCACCGCCACCCCACGGGTCAGCTCACGGTCCGTCACATGCGCCTCGACGACCGCGACCCGGTCCTTCGACAGCGGGACCGGCTGGATGTAGCACCAGCCGCCGGGGACGTCCAGGGCGAGCGTGCGATGGGTCCGGGTGACCTGCCGTACGTCGCCGTCCGGGGCGCGGAACGCGCCCACGGAGCTGCCGTCCGGCAGCCGCACCGCGAGTCCGTCCCCGCCGTCCAGTCCGGCCATCACCCGGCGCACCTTGTCCGGGTCGGTGGTCAGCGTGAGCACCGGGGCGAGGGCTCCGGCGCGTTGCTCGGCGGCCGTGATCGCCCGGTCCCGGGCCTGGGAGCGGGCCAGCACGGCCAGCGGCACCAGGAAGGACAGCGTGGTCAGCAGGGTCACCGCCAGCACGATGCCGGCCAGGGTGCGTCTCATCGCGGGGCCACCAGCTTGATGCCGATGCCGCGCACGGTGTGCAGATAGCGGGGGGCCGCCGCGGACTCGCCCAGCTTGCGGCGGAGCACCGAGAGATGCACGTCCACGGTCTGGTCGTCCACGTAGCTCTCCCGCCACACCTCGGCGAGGATCTGCCGCCGCGACACCACCCGCCCGGCCTGGCGGGTCAGATAGGCCAGCAGGTCGAACTCGCGCCGGGTCAGGGACAGCTCGGCGGCCCCCAGCCGCGCGGTGCGGGCCGCCGGGTCGATCACCAGCTCTCCGGCGCGCAGCAGGGCGGGGGCCGGGTCCGGTGCCGCCGGATGTCCCGCCCGGCGCAGTACGGCGTTGATCCGGGCGGCCAGCTGGCCCCCGGAGAACGGCTTGACGAGGTAGTCGTCGGCACCGGCGTTGAGGATCCGGATGATCTCCGCCTCGTCGTCGCGGGCGGTCGCGACCAGCACCGGTACCCGGGAGATCCCGCGGAGCATCCGCAGCACGTCCACCCCGTCGAGGTCCGGCAGCCCCAGGTCCAGCACCACGGCGTCCGGCGGGTTCTGGGTGGCCTCGCGCAACGCCTCGAAGCCCTGGGTGACGCTGCGCACCGCGTGCCCATGGGTGGTGAGCACGTCGAGGAGCGCGGCACGTATGACGGGGTCGTCTTCGACCAGCAGGACTGAGGCCATGACCGGGGAGGGTAACCGCAGGCCCGGCGACGGCCGGTGCGAGGGGTGCGATTGTCCTGCATTGCGGCACTGTTGTCCCAGAAATCATGGAAGGCTGGACGAGACCGTTCCGCCCAAGTACATTCAGCCGGGCCGGTGGCCGGAACGTGACGATGGCACATTCCATCCACGCAATTCCGTACATCGGCGTACGAACGCACTGAAGCCGCCGGAGGGGTGTCCCGCGAGGGATTCGTGGCTGAGCTGCGCGGGGGACGGGGCCGAGCAGTCCGCGGGGAGTGATTCCGGGGACCGAAGGGCCGACCACCGCCTCTGCTTGCCCTCCGACGTTCCACGGAGGAGTCAGCAGGTGGGCCAGCCCCGACCCGAGGGTGACACGACCGGGACCGCCGCACCCTCCCACGGGACCGGGCTCCACGGCGAAGGACCGATCAGCGACATGGCCCTGGCGCGGCTCGCCCGCAGCGGTCATGCCAGCGCCCGCCGTGCCGCCGAGGAACTGCGCGACCGCCACCAGCACGCCGCGGTCCGTTACGCCTCCCTGTGCGCGGCGACCCCCCGGGCCGCCGACGAACTCGCCCTGGAAGCCGCCCACACCGCGCTGCGGACCGTGTCCGCCACCTCGGACCTGGCCTGGCGGCCCCATCTGCTCAACGCGGTGCTCCGGACGGCGTCCTCCTGGATCGACAGCGGCCGCGCGGGCGAACTCGGCGCCGACCTGCGGGCCTGGCGCCGGGCGGACCCGCCGACGGCTCCCGGTCCGCTGCGCGAGGCGTACGGCAGGCTGCCCTCCGCGACCCAGACCGTGCTGTGGCACGACCTGGTCGAGCGGGACGACGAGGCGGAGACCGCCCGACTGACCGGCGCCACCGCCGAAGCGGTACGGGGCTGGCGGGACAACGCCCGCGAGGCCCTGGAAGCCGCCTATGTGCGGATCTACGAGGACAGCGCCGAAGGCGGCTGCCGCGCCTTCAAGCGCCTGGTGGTGGCCTTCGCCAAACGGATGGTCGTGACCTCCGCCCGGCAGGACGCCGCCTTCGACGACCCCGGACTCGACGCCCACCTCGCCCAGTGCGCCCACTGCGGCCGTGCCTTCGACGACCTGCTGCGGATGCGGGACCGCCCCGATCTGCTGCTCGCCGAGGGCCTGCTGGGCTGGGGCGGCGCCCGCTATCTCGCCGAACAGGCCGCCGACGGCCGCCGCCGAGGCGACTTCACGGCGGCCGAGCCGGCGCCGGAGGGGCGCCGCCGCCGCGGACCGGCCCGCGCCACCGCCCGGGAGGGCGGAACACGCCTGCCGCGCCTTCCCGAAGGGCCGCGTGGCCGACGGCGGCTGCTCATGGTGGGCGCGTTCGTCGGAGTCGCCGTCGCCGTCCCGGCCGCGCTCATAGCCCTGACGCTGCGGCCCGCCACCCATCCGCCGGTGGCCGCCGCCATCACCCCCGGCCTGACCGGACCGGACGCCGCCGCGGCCGCCCCGTCCGCGCCGTCACCGAGCGTGAAGACCTCCGCGTCCGCCTCGCCCTCGCCCTCCGCGGGCCGTTCCGCGTCCGCGGGACCGCATCCGTCGGCCGCCAGGAGCACCCCGCCGTCCCGTCCCACCGTGCCGGGCGCCACGGTGGCCTGGGACTTCGGCGAGAAGACCGGGGACACCACGCGCGACACCTCGGGGTCGGGCAACGACGGCCACCTCGTCGGCCCACCCGTCCGCAGCTCCCTGCACGGCGGCTCCCTCCAGTTCGACGGGCACCACCAGTACGTGCAGGGGACCCGCGCGGCGGTCGACACCAACAGCAGCTTCTCGGTCTCCGCCTGGGTCAACCTCGGAACCCTGGACGACTTCCACGTGGTGGCGGCCCAGGACGGCGACGACATCAGCGGCTTCTTCCTCCAGTACGACCCGAGGGCCGGCCGCTGGGCCATGGCCATGCGCGACGAGGACTCCACCCACAGCGACAAGGACCAGGCGGTCTCGGTGACCCGCCCCGCCATCGGCACCTGGGTACACCTCACCGGCGTCTACGACGACCCGGCCGACCAGATACGGCTGTACGTCAACGGAGTCCTGGAGGGCACCGCCCGCCACAACGGCGACTGGGGTGCCGGCGGCCAGTTCACCGTCGGCCGCTGCCTGTGGAACGGAGACGCCGCCGACCGCTTCCAGGGCGCCATCGACGACGTACGGACCTTCCCCCGCGCCCTGACCGCCACCGAGGCGGCGACCCTGGCCGGCCGGTCCTGATCACACCGATGCCCGTTTGGGGTGGTTCACGGCACCTGCGAGATACGTCACGGTACGGCGTGGAGGTGCCGGGCGGTGGTGTCTACTGGAGCGCATGCCTGAGCACGTCTCGATTCTCCAGCTGGCCGGCGCGGTCGGCCTGCTCCTGGTGACCGCGGCCTGGACGATCCTCCTGACGCACGCCGTACGCCGCACGCGCGCCGCGGCCGCCGAGCGCCGCTCGGGACTCCCGCTGGCCGCCCTCCCGCCCCAGCGCCGGACCGCGCCCCAGGAAGAGGCGGTCGAACTGACCCCCGCCGAGCAGGACGCCTTCGCGGGCCTGATGCGCCAGCTCGGCAGGAGCTGACCGGACGCGACCGGGCGGGTCGGTTCAGGCCGGGCGGGCCGCCCGCCGCTCCATGGCGTCCCGGGCCGCCTCCTGCGTCGCGTACACCTCGCACATGTGCCGTCCGTCGGGCGTCGCCGTGTGCTCGACCTCCCACAGGGACAGCTCCGTGCCGTCGCTCAGCAGGAACGCGTGCTCGTAGAGCGAGAAGGACGGCCCCTTGCGCCCGGTCCGTCCCGGACGCCCGAACGCCTGCGTGATCTCGTGCGCGGACGCCGTCGCCAGCAGCGCCGCCAGTCCCGCCCCCGGCCCGTCCGGGTTCTCCGCCCGGCGCAGCAGCCGGCGCGCGTGGTCCGCCGAACGGTCCGGAACGTACGCATGGCGCGGTTCGAGGACCGGTGGCAGCTGTATCAGCACCGGCAGCTCGAAGTCCGGTGTGTCCTGCGACGGATGCAGACGGGCGGTCGCCGCGCGCAGCTCCTCCTCGTCGGCGTACACCTCGTGCTCCGGGGCGCTGCCGGGAGCCCGGTTGTGCACGAGCTCCCAGAACGTGACCGCCGAACCGTCGGCGAGCAGCCAGGTGTGCCGGTACGTCTCGCGGTGCAGCCCCGCGCTGTGGTACGCGGAGTGGAGTGAACTGTCGCACGCCAGCGCACAGTCGAGCCGCCGTATCGCCTCGTCGGGCAGCTCGAAGGAGTTCAGGGCACGGCCGAGGAGCCGCGCGAGGTGCTCCTCGGGAGGCTCGGGCGACTCGGCCGGCCCGTAGGCAGCCGTCTCGTGCGGAACGCTCAACGTTTCTCCCGGCGTTGCTGCATGTCACCTTGTGGGTGCATACCGTAGCCCCTCGGTCGGACATCATGTCCGGGAACCGAGAAAACGTACGGGGAAAACGCGCGGGCCGCGCGGGGGGTGCCCGCGCGGCCCGGTGGTCGGTCGGCTGCCGCTCAGGCGGAGCTGTCCGCGCGCCACTCGCTCCACGGCATGTTCCAGCCGCTGTACCCGTTCCCCGGGGTGACCTGCTTGTCGGGGGAGTTCTTCACGACCACGACGTCACCGATGATCGAGTTGTCGTAGAACCACTTGCCGTTCGTGTCCCCCTGCGCGCCCTTCACGTCCTGGAGGCCGACACAGCCGTGGCTGGTTCCCCGGTTGCCGAAGGGCGGGTTGCCCTTGGGGTACCAGTAGTTGCCGTGCACGAACGTGCCGGAGTCCGTGAGCCGCATGGCGTGCGGCACGTCCGAGATGTCGTACGAGTCCTTGCCGAAGCCGACCGTCCGCCCGCTCATGTGGTACTGCGTGTGCTTCTCGGAGATCACCATCTGCCCGTTGTACGTCAGGTTCTCCGGGCTGCCCGCCGAGATCGGGACCGACTTGAGGGTCCTGCCGTCCCGGACCACCGTCATGGTCTGCGTGTTGACGTCGACCGTGGAGACCTGGGAACGGCCGATGTTGAACGTCACCGTCTTGCTCTGCACGCCGTAGACGCCCTTGGCGCCCTCCACCCCGTCCAGGGCGATCTTCACCGTGACCTTGGAGCCGGCCTTCCAGTAGTTCTCGGGCCGGAAGTCGAGCCGGTCCCCCTGAGTCGACTTGAGCCAGCGCCCGACCACCTCCTGGCCGCTGCTGGAGGTCACCGTGATGTGCGACTTCACGGCCTTCTTCTCGGTGATGTTCTTGTTGAACCTGAACGAGACCGGCATGCCGACGCCGACCGTCGTCCCGTCGTCCGGGTTGAAGTTGCCGACGAAGCTGTTCGACTTGGAGACCGTGGTGAAGACGGACTTCGCCGTGGAGGTGAGTCCCTCGGCGTCCTTCGCGCTCGCCGAGATGCTGTACTTGGTGCCGAGTTCCAGCTTCTCCTGCGGCTTCCAGCTCTTGCCGTCGGCGGACATCGTGCCCGCCACGGCCTTGCCGGAGTCGGCCGAGGTCATCTTCACGTCGGTCAGCTTGCCGTCGCTGACCTGCACGCCGGTGGCGTTGATGGACGCGTTCGTCGCGCCGTCCTTGGCCGATATGGCTATGTGCGCCGCGGACGTCTTGGACGAGCCCTTGTCGCCCTTCCCGTCGTTGTTGTTGTCCGCGGTGGCGCTGCCGCCGCAGGCGGTCAGGGTGAGGGCGCCGACCATCAGTGCGGCACAGGCCCCCAGTGCGCGTCGCACTGCAATGTCCGGCGTGTTCACGGGCTGCTCCAGGTTCGTTCATGCGGGTGTTCCGTCGTGCGTGAAAGGAGAGGGAACACACATGGAGTGAGGTTCCCTCGAACGCCTCCGAACGCCATCACGTGACAGAACCGCGACATTTCCCGGACCGGCGACCTACCGAAAGCCGTACAACTCCTCGTAGGACGGCCACGCTCCACCCGGCCCGTCCACCGGCCCGGCCGCCCGCACCGCACGGACGATCGCGCGCGTCACCACGTCCGCGCCGGCCGCGAGGATGTCGTTGAGCGCGAGCGGGTTCCCCGCGTCCAGCGGACGCCCCCCGGTGGCCAGCGTGAACACGGTGTCGCCGTCGTGCAGCAGATGCACCGGGCGTACGGCGCGCGCGATGCCGTCGTGCGCGGTGCCCGCCAGCTTCTGCGCCTGTGCCTTGGAGAGGTCCGCGTCGGTCGCCACCACCGCGAGCGTGGTGTTGAGCGGGGGAGGCGCGTTCCTCGCGGCGACCTCGGCCAGCCGCCGGCCCGCGGCCTCGTGCACGCCCGCCTCGGGATACTCCACGCGCCCCTGGAACAACTCCCCGTACAACACCCCCGTCTCCGGGTCCATCACCGCTCCCGCCGCGTTGGCGACCACCAGTGCCGCCACCGTCACACCCGAGCCGAGCACCGTGCTCGCGCTGCCGACCCCGCCCTTCAGCAGCCCCGCCACGGCGCCCGTACCCGCTCCCACGCACCCTTGGGGCACCGGGGATCCCGGCGCGCCCGCCGCGGCCGCCTCCACCGCCGCGCGTCCTGTCGCCGCGTCCGGTCTGGCCCGGAAGTCCCCTCCGCGCCCCAGGTCGAACACGCAGGCCGCCGGGACCACCGGCACGACGTGCGCCGGATCCGCCCCGACCCGGATGCCACGCCCCCGCTCCTCCAGCCAGGCCATCACCCCGGACGCCGCGTCCAGCCCGTACGCGCTGCCGCCGGTCAGCACGATCGCCTCGACCCGTTGCACCACGTTGCGCGGGTCGAGCGCGTCGGTCTCCTTGGTGCCCGGGCCGCCGCCACGCACATCGACCGCCGCGACGGCTCCGCCCTCGGGAGCCAGGACGACCGTGGCACCGGTGAGCCGGCCGTCCCCTCTGAGCGTCGCGTGCCCCACCCGCAGCCCCGCGACATCCGTCAGTGCGTCAACTGTCATGGCGACCAGTGTGTCCCAGCGCCCGCGGCACCCGTCAGGACCGGACGGGTCCCCGTCAGGACCAGAGGGCTCCCGGCAGGATCAGGGGATCAGGAGGAGTCGGACGAGGTCTGTCTCGTCCCGTGTCCGCGTGCGGCCCGCCGGGCCGTCAGTGTCACCCCCGCCACCACGGTCAGCGCCGACGCCAGGCCCGCCGCGAGTACCGCCCAGTCCCCCAGGAAGGTGCAGCAGATGACCAGCAGCGCCGCCAGCGGCAGCAGTATCTGCTGGGCGATGCCCACCTTGAAGTACCGCGAGTGCAGCGCCCAGAGGGTGAGCAGATAGAGCGCCGTCGGCAGGGTCACGGCGGCCGACGCGGACAGTGTGGAGATGTGCGCCGTGCCCACCGTCTGCTCGACCGCCACCTCCAGCCCCGCGCCGATCGCGGCCGCCGACGCGAAGATCAGGTAGTGGCCGTAGCCCCACAGGAACGCCTGCCGGTTGGAGCGCAGGTGCCCGTGGATCGGCACCGCGAAGTAGACCCACCACGCGGAGAAGACGATCAGCAGACCGCCCGCCGCGATCGGCAGCAGCTCGCCCACGTCGTGCTCGCCGACCGCCGACTTCACGGCGACCGTGGCGGCGGCGACCGTCTCACCGAGCACGATGATCGTGAACAGCCCGTACCGCTCGGCGATGTGATGCGGATGCCAGGAGGTGGTGCAGGCCCTCTCCGCGTACAGCGGCACGCACAGCTCCGCGATCACCATGACGACGAACACCCAGACCCGGGCGGACACCGGAAGCAGTACCAGTCCGGTCCAGCCGACCTGGCACAGCAGCACACCGCCCGCGTACCGCAGGGCCATGGTCCGCTCCGCGCCGGTCGCCGATCTCGCGACCCGCAGCCACTGCGTGGCCATCGCCACCCGCATGATCACATAGCCGAGCCAGAGCGCCAGGAAGTCATGGGTGCGGAAGGACGGTGAGATTCCCGCGGCCAGCACCAGCACACCGAAGATCTGGACCAGGGTGACGAGCCGGTAGAGCAGGTCGTCGTTGTCGTACGCCGAGGCGAACCAGGTGAAGTTCATCCAGGCCCACCAGATGGCGAAGAACACCATCGCGTAGTTCAGGAGGCCGTGACCCGCCCGGCCCTCGGCCACCGCGTGCACGAGCTCCGCGCCCGCCTGTGCGATGGCCACGACGAAGCACAGGTCGAAGAAGAGCTCCAGCGGTGAGGCGACCCGGTGCGGCTCGCCGCGCCCGCGAGCAGTGAGCCGGCGCACGACTGCGTGGGGTTGCTGCCCGCCGGAAGCGGAGGCCGAAGAGGAACTCGACGTCATGCCTTCCAGCAGAGCAGAAATCCCCGCCGAAATCCTGTGGGCCCCTGGCCCGCCCGCCTGCCCGGGGAGCGGGCCGTACCCTTGACGCATGAGTACCGGCCCCGCCCCCGAGCCGCCCGCCCCCAAGCCCGCGCTGATCTTCGACGACCCGCTGAACCAGCAGTCCTCGGACGACACGGACCGCGGGTGGGGCGAGCGCGGGGACGGTGACGGCGGCGTCGCCGACCTGAAGCGCTTCCTGGACGAGAAGCCGCCCCACCACCTCTGACGACGGGACCTCAGGGCTGGTCGGGCGTGCCCGTGCCCGTGCCGCGCTGGGTCACCAGCTGGTCGCGGCCCGTGCCGCGCTGTGCCACCAGTTCGTCGCGGATCTGCTTGAGCACCTCCAGCTCGCTCACCTCGATGGTGTCGTGCGAGCCCTCGCGCGCCCTGCGCCGGGCCTCCACCCGGGCGAGGTACTTCGCCATCGGCAGGACCATCAGGAAGTAGACCACCGCCGCGGTGATCACGAAGCTGAGCGTGGCACCGAGGACGGATCCCCACATGATCTGGACGCCGCTCTTGACGGTGCCGTCCGCGGCAAGCTCGCAGGGGTGCTTCAGACAGGTGCTGTAGCTGTCCAGGTTCTTGGTGCCGATCGCCCCGACTATCGGGCTGATGATCCCCTTCACCACCGCAGTGACGATGTTGGTGAAGGCCGCGCCGATGACCACCGCGACCGCCAGATCGACGACGTTGCCACGCATCAGGAACGCCTTGAAGCCCTGCAGGACGCCCGCTTCCTTCTTGTTGCTCACCTCGGGGACTCTCCTCGTACGCGCTTGGTGTGGAACGAAACGCTCCGCAACCTACGCCACGAGTCAGCACAGCGTCACCGCCAGCCTGGCCGTCGTGCTCGCACCGACGAGACGCGCGGCGGTGGATCGCGGCACCGAGAGCACGACCAGTGCCCCGCTCCGGGCGTCGGCGTCCGCCGGATCCAGCGGTTCCGGGAGCCCGCTGACCCTGGCCCCGGTGGCGATCACCCTGGCGTCACCGCCGGTCGCCGGATCCTCGGCGGCGATCACGTCGACCCGGTCGCCGGGCCGCAGCAGCCGGACCGTGGCGGCGTCGGCGATCCGCACCGGCGCGGTGACCAGCTCGTCCGCGCGGTGCCGTCGTACGGGGTCGGCCACCGGATGCCCGCGCGACCGCTCCCCGCGGGCCGGATCCGCCGCCGTGCGCGGTCCCGCCGCCACGAGTGCGGCCGCTGTGACGGCGAGTCCGGCGGCCACCGCCCGGCGGCGATGCCGTACGAGCCGTGCCGTCCGCCACAGCCCGCCGCGCACCCGCACCGGCGGGAAGGGCGGTACCTCGCAGGTCGCCGGGGCGTCGGTGCCCAGCGGACGCGGCGAGGGGAGGGCGGGAGCGAAGGGAGAGTAGGACATGCGGGACCACCACCTGCGACGTGGAATCGGATTGCGCTCCCACGATGAGGCCTTGCGCCGGTTCCGGCCGGAGCCCGTGGGCTACTGACGGGTTGTGGAAAACCCGCTCACCCGGCCGTGACCCCCGGTCGTGACCCCCGGCTGACCCCCGGTTGTGACCCCCGGTTGTGACCCCCGGTCGTGACCCCCGGTTGTGACCCCCGGTCGTGACCCCCGGTTGTGACCCCCGGTCGTGACCCCCGACCGCGGTCCCGACAGCGGTCCCGACGTGGTCACGGCAGCTCGAACCCCGGGTCCATCCCGCCGAGCGCGTTCGCGCACAAGCAGTCCCGCTCGCCGCTGTCCGGCAGCGCCGCCACCGCGTCGAACAGGACGCCGCGCATCCGGTCCACGTTGGCCGCGAACACCTCCAGCACCTCCTCGTGCGAGACGCCCTCGCCGGTCTCCGCCCCGGCGTCGAGGTCGGTGACGAGCGTCAGCGACGTGTAGCAGAGCTCCAGTTCACGGGCGAGCGCCGCCTCCGGGTGGCCGGTCATGCCCACCACCGACCAGCCCTGCGCCCGGTGCCACAGGGACTCGGCCCGGGTCGAGAAGCGCGGCCCCTCGACCACGACCAGCGTGCCGCCGTCCACGGGCTCCCAGTCCCGGCCGCGGGCCGCCTTGAGCGCGGCGGTCCGCCCGGCGGGGCAGTAGGGGTCGGCCAGGGACACGTGCACCACGTTCGGCAGGTTTCCGCCGGGCAGCGGCAGCCCGTCGAAGTACGTCCCCGTCCGCGACTTCGTGCGGTCCACCAACTGGTCCGGCACCAGCAGCGTGCCGGGCCCGTACTCCGGGCGCAGCCCGCCCACCGCGCAGGGGCCGAGGACCTGCCGGACGCCGAGGGAGCGCAGTGCCCAGAGGTTGGCCCGGTAGTTGATGCGGTGCGGCGGCAGATGGTGTCCGCGCCCGTGCCGCGGCAGGAAGGCGACCCGTCGGCCGGCTATCTCACCGAGGAACAGGGAGTCGCTGGGGGCGCCATAGGGGGTCTCCACCTCGACCTCGGTCACGTTGTCGAGGAAGGAGTAGAACCCTGATCCGCCGATGACACCGATCTCTGCGTTCGCCATGACGTGCACACTATCCGGGAACGCCGAGAACCCTGCCGTCGGGCGACGGCAGGGTTCTCCGGGAGGAGTGTCAGGCGGCGGAGCTGCTGCTGGAGCTCGCCGACGTCGTCTTCGAGTCGGAGGACGCCGAGGACGAGGAGCCGCTCTTCGCGTCGGACGACGAGGTGCTGCTCGAGGTCGAGGACGCGGCGGGCTTCGTCGCCGGGCTGCTGCTCGACGAGGAGCCGCGGCTGTCGTTGCGGTAGAAGCCGGAGCCCTTGAAGACGATGCCGACCGCGGAGAACACCTTCTTCAGGCGGCCACTGCAGTTGGGGCACTCGGTCAGGGCGTCGTCGGTGAACTTCTGCACCGCCTCAAGGCCCTCGCCGCACTCGGTGCACTGGTACTGGTAGGTCGGCACTGTCTTCCTCCTGGCACTCTCACTCGATGAGTGCTAACGACGGTCAATAGTGACGCATTCCCGCGGATCAGTCCACTGTCACCGGCACGCGGTGACCGACGCCACGTGCGACGGTGCGGCTCTGCTGCCGTGCGGCCAGCCGGGAACGCAGCGTCACCAGGGTGACCAGTGCGAGCACCGTTCCGGCCATCGGCACCAGGAAGCCAGCGCCGTCCCAGAGCCGGTCCTCGAGCTGTCCGGCGGTGGTGACCGCGGCCGCCTGGCCCAGCGCGACCGCGCCGGTCAGCCAGGTGAACGCCTCGGTACGGGCACCGGCCGGGACCAGGGACTCGACCAGGGTGTAGCCGGTGATCAGGGAGGGGGCGATGGCCATGCCGACCAGGAGGCCGAGCCCGGCGAGGAGGAGCACCGAGTGGGCGGTCCACAGCGCGGACGCGGTCAGCGCGAGGGCCACGTAGCCGAGGACGAGCCGCCGGCGCGGGGCGATCTTCCAGGCGATGGCGCCGCAGGCGATTCCGGAGAGCATGTTGCCCGCCGCGAAGATGCCGTACAGCACGCCGTTCAGGCCCGGCTCGCCGATCGACTCGGTGAACGCGGCGAGTCCGACCTGCATGCCGCCGAAGACCGATCCGATGCCCAGGAAGGTCACCACCAGGACGCGCACACCGGGGACGCGGAGCGCGGAAACCTGCTGCACGCGCGCGTGCCCGCTCGCGTCGACCGGGGGCTGCGTGCTCTTCTGCGCGGCGAACAGCAGACCGCCGACCAGGGTCAGGGCCGCCTCCGTGATCAGGCCGGCGGCCGGGTTCACGGTGGTGCACAGCGCGGTCGCCAGCAGCGGGCCGACGACGAAGGTCAGCTCGTCGGTGACCGACTCGAAGGCGGCCGCCGTGGCCATCAGGGGCGAGTCCTGGAGCTTCACGGCCCAGCGTGAGCGGACCATCGGACCGACCTGGGGTACCGAGGCGCCGGTCGGCACGGCCGCCGCGAACAGCGCCCACAGCGGGGCGTGGGCGAGCGCGAGCGCCGTCAGGGTCGCACCGGCGACGGCGTGCACGAGGACGCCGGGGAGCAGCACGGTGCGCTGGCCGTAGCGGTCGGCGAGGCGGCCGCTGTAGGGCGCGAACAGTGCCATGGCGACGCCGGTGACGGCCGCGGTGGCGCCCGCGGCGCCGTAGGAGCCGGTGGTGTGCTGCACGAGCAGCACGATGGAGAGGGTGAGCATCGCGAACGGCTGGCGTGCCGCGAAGCCGGGGAGGAGGAAGGTCCAGGCGCCGCGGGTGCGCAGCAGCTGTCCGTATCCCGGGCGGGAAGGGTCCGCCGAGTTCTTCGACAGCTCGGAGGTGACCGTGGATTCCACGGCCCTTGCCTTTCTGCCGCCTGGTAGCGCGCCCGGGACGGGGGCACCGAGAGCTGTCCTCTTGCGCGGAACTGCGGTAGATACCGGTGCCCGTTGAGGGAGATGTCCCGGCCGCCATACGGTCGCGCCAGCTCTGCGTCAGGCAGAGTTGGTTCGATCAGGGTGCCTTAATCGTACAGGGACAGGACGGTCGTGCACCTGTGAAAACGAGCACCATGGGCACTTCTGCCTGGGATCGCCTGGGGTGTGAACTGTACGAAACGCGCCCGTAACGGGCTCAGCGTCCGCCGCCGGTGCCGAGCCATCCGGCCAGCTTGCCGCCCTGGGCGACCGCGCGCAGGCGCCGTTCCGCCGCGTCCCGCACGGGGTCCGTGGCGACGACGAGGAGCTCGTCCCCGTGGCGCAGCACCGTCGTCGGCAGGGGCACGAAGGACTTCCCGTCCCGCACGACGAGGGTCACCGCCGCGCCTGGCGGCATCCGCAGTTCGTTGACCTCCACGCCGTGCATCCGCGAGCCCTCGGGGATCGAGATGGACAGCAGATGCCCGCGCAGCCGCTCCAGCGGCGCCGACTCGATGCCCAGGTCGGCGGCCGTCGCGCCGTCGCCGAGCCGGAGTCTGCGGGCCAGCCAGGGCAGCGTGGGGCCCTGGACGACGGTGTAGGCGACGACCAGGACGAAGACGATGTTGAAGATCCGGTGGGTGTCGTCGACGCCGTTCACCATCGGGATCGTCGCCAGGATGACGGGGACCGCGCCGCGCAGCCCGGCCCAGGACATCAGCGTCTGCTCCTGCCACGGCACGCGGAACGGCGCGAGGCTGAGCACCACGCTCAGCGGGCGCGCGACCATGGTCAGCACGAGCCCGATGACCAGGGCGGGCAGGATGTCGTCGCCCAGTTCGTGCGGGGTGACCAGCAGGCCCAGCATGACGAACATGCCGATCTGGGCGATCCAGCCGAGCCCCTCGGCGAAGCCGCGGGTGGCGGGCCAGTGCGGCAGTCTGGCGTTGCCGAGCACCATGGACGCCAGGTAGACCGCCAGGAAGCCGCTGCCGTGCGCGAGCGCACCGGCCGCGTACGCGGTGACCGCGATCGCCATCACGGCGATCGGGTAGAGGCCGGAGGCGGGCAGCGCCACGTGCCTGAGCCCCCAGGAGCCGAGCCAGCCCACGGCGAGCCCCATGGCGATGCCGATGCCGAGTTCCAGGGCCATCTCGCCGACCAGTACGTACCAGTGCTCGACCGGGCCGGACTGGGAGAAGGCGAGGACCAGGATGACCACGGGGGCGTCGTTGAAGCCGGACTCCGCCTCCAGGGTGCCCGTCACGCGCGCGGGGAGCGGAATTCTGCGCAGCACGGAGAAGACCGCCGCCGCGTCCGTGGAGGAGACCACCGCTCCGATGATGAGCGCCTGCCGCCATTCCAGCCCGATCAGCCAGTGCGCCCCGGCGGCCGTGACCCCGACGCTGATCGCGACCCCGACGAGCGCCAGGGTGGAGGCGGCGGGCAGGGCCGGTTCGATCTCCTTCCACTTCGTGCCGAGACCGCCTTCGGCCAGGATCACGACCAGGGCCGCGTATCCGATGACCTGGGTCAGCTCGGCGTTGTTGAAGTGGATGTTCCCGATGCCGTCCTGGCCCATGAGGACGCCGATCCCCAGGTACACGAGCAGGCTGGGGAGCCCGCTGCGTGAGGAGATCCGGACCGCCGCGACGGCGACGAGCAGGACGAGGGAGCAGACGAGCAGAAGCTGGTTGAGGTGGTCGACGGTCAGCGGCGGTTCCTTTCACCGGCCCGCGCGCGGGGCGCGCGGACACATGGACAAGACCCGTGGCTGCGGCACTCCGCACCCAAGTACTTCGTTACCTTACCTAACTCTTGACGCTTTCTTGACGTTTCTCGCGGCAGGATCTCGTCAGGGCCACGGGCGTCCCCGTGCTCGATGCCGACTCCGGGTCAAGCGGCACCTGACCCTGCGCCTATGGTTGCTCCAGCGCTCATTCAAAGTCACAGCCCGACCTGCCGCTCGCGTTAGGACAGCAAGGACAGCGATGCCCCCGAACACCACCGCCTCAACGGGTGACACGCCCGGCAAGCCCGGCAGGAAGAAGGGGCGCAAAGCCCGACTGGTCGTGCTGGTCCTGGTGCTGGCCATCATCGGTGGCGTCGCCTACGGGGCGTACTGGTCCATCAGCACGGTCCGGGCCTCCTTCCCGCAGACCACGGGCACGATCAACCTGGATGGTCTGGCGGACCCCGTCGAGGTGAAACGGGACGGCAACGGGATTCCGCAGATCTACGCCTCGTCCGACGCGGACCTGTTCATGGCGCAGGGCTACGTCCAGGCGCAGGACCGGTTCTACGAGATGGACGTGCGCCGCCATCTGACCTCCGGGCGCCTGTCGGAGATGTTCGGCAAGGACCAGGTCAAGAACGACGAGTTCCTGCGCACCCTGGGCTGGGACCGGGTGGCGAAGGACGAGTACGACCGGAAGCTGTCGGCCTCCACCAAGAAGTACCTTCAGGCCTACGCCAAGGGTGTCAACGCCTACCTCGCGGGCAAGGGCGGCGCGGACATCTCCCTGGAGTACGCGGCCCTCGGCTTCGTCAACGACTACAAGCCCGAGCAGTGGACCCCCGTCGACTCGCTCGCCTGGCTGAAGGCGATGGCCTGGGACCTGCGCGGCAACATGCAGGACGAGATCGACCGCGCGCTGATGACCAGCCGCCTCGGCCCCCAGCAGATCGCCGACCTGTACCCCGCCTACCCGGCCCGCAACAAGACGATCGTCCAGGAGGGCCAGTACAGCGAGCTGTCCAAGGCGTTCGAGCAGGGCGACGACGCCACGGGCGGCTCGGGGAACTCCGGCGGTACGACGAGTACGGCCGGCGGCGCCTCCGGCTCGGCGCTCACCAGCCAGCTGAGCGGTCTCTACAAGGTCCTGGACAACGTCCCCGCCGCCGTCGGCGTGAACGGACAGGGCATCGGCTCCAACTCCTGGGTCGTCTCCGGCGCGCACACCATCACCGGCAAGCCGCTGCTGGCCAACGACCCGCACCTGGCGCCCTCGCTGCCGTCCGTCTGGTACCAGATGGGCCTGCACTGCCGCACCGTCTCCGCCAAGTGCCAGTACGACGTCGCCGGTTACACCTTCGCCGGTATGCCCGGCGTCATAATCGGCCACAACGGCGACATCGCCTGGGGCATGACCAACTCCGAGGTCGACGTCACCGACCTCTACCTGGAGAAGCTCAGCGGCGACGGCTACCTGTACGACGGCAAGGTCAAGCCCTTCACCTCCCGCACGGAGACCATCAAGGTCGCCGGCGGCGACAGCAAGAAGATCGTCGTCCGCGAGACCGCCGACGGCATGCCCCTGCTGTCCGACCGTGACGACGAGCTGCTCAAGGTCGGCAGGAAGGCCGAAGTCAAGACCGAGGCCCCCGACCGCGGGGACGGCTACGGCATCGCCCTGAAGTGGACCGCGCTCGAGCCGGGCACCTCCATGGACGCCGTGTTCGCCATGGACCGGGCGGCCGACTGGAAGGGCTTCCGGGCCGCGGCCAAGCTGTTCGACGTGCCGTCGCAGAACCTGATCTACGCCGACACCGCGGGCAACATCGGCTACACGCTGCCCGGCAGGATCCCGACCCGCGCGAAGGGCGACAACGGCTCGGTACCGGCGCCCGGCTGGACCTCCAGGTATCGCTGGACCGGCTACATCGGCCAGAACAAGCTGCCCTACGAGTACAACCCCGCGCGCGGCTACATCGTCACCGCCAACCAGGCCGTCGTGAGCAAGGACGCCTACCCCTACACGCTCACCACGGACTGGGGCTACGGCACCCGCAGCCAGCGGATCACCGACCTGATCGAGTCGAAGATCAAGGGCGGCGGCAAGATCTCGACCGACGACATGCGCCAGATGCAGCTGGACAACAGCAGCCAGATCGCCAGCCGGCTCGTGCCCATGCTGATGAAGATCAACCTCAAGGACGACGACGTCCGCCAGGCGCAGAAGCTGCTCGAGGGCTGGGACTACACCCAGGACGCCGACTCGGCCGCGGCCGCCTACTTCAACGCCGTCTGGCGCAACATCCTGAAGCTCGCCTTCGGCAACAAGCTACCCAAGGAGCTCCGGGTCAAGGGCCAATGCCTGTGGGTGGACAAGATCGACTCCACCGGCCCGGTCGACGACGACACCAAGGTGCGCGAGTGCGGCG
This sequence comes from Streptomyces sp. NPDC086787, assembly GCF_044745865.1. NCBI lineage: Bacteria > Bacillati > Actinomycetota > Actinomycetes > Kitasatosporales > Streptomycetaceae > Streptomyces > Streptomyces sp. NPDC086787. The sequence continues at coordinate 304,497 of NZ_JBIVBC010000005.1, forward strand.
AGCGCGAAGCCGACCAGGCGCAGCCCGACGGTGGCGACCGCTGGTCCGAGGTGGTCCTCTCGCAGCTGGACAAGCCGAACAGCGACTGGTGGAAGACGCCCAAGTCGGGCACCCGCCCCGCGGCCACCAACGAGGACGAGCTGTTCGCCCGCGCCATGATCGACGCCCGCTGGGAGCTGACCGCCAAGCTCGGCAAGGACATCGACACCTGGAGCTGGGGCCGGCTGCACCGCCTGTTCCTGAAGAACCAGACCCTCGGGACCGAGGGACCGGGGATCCTGCAGTACGTCCTCAACCGCGGCCCCTGGAAGCTCAGCGGCGGCGAGGCGGCGGTCAACGCGACCGGCTGGAACGCCGCCGGGGGCTACGGCGTCGTGTGGGTGCCTTCGATGCGGATGGTGGTCAACCTGGCCGACTTCGACAAGTCCAAGTGGATCAATCTCACCGGTGCCTCCGGGCACGCCTACAGCGCCCACTACACCGACCAGACCGGCAAATGGGTCAAGGGTGAACTGCTGCCCTGGTCGTTCAAGCCGAAGACGGTGGACCGGAGCACGAGCGACACGCTCGTCCTCAAGCCGTGACCCGCTGACGGCACGTCCCACGAAAGGGCCTCCACGCGCGCGTGGAGGCCCTTTCAGCTGCACCGGCTGTATTCGGACGGTTTCCGGAAGCTATTCAGGCATGCATTCAGGCCACGCATTCAGGCATGCGGAAAGCGGCGTACGCCCGACGGGGTGACCACGGCGTGCACCGGCCGGTCGTGCTCCTCCGCCGGAAGGCGCTCCACGACCTCCGAGTCGTACAGCAGCACCACGAGCGCGGGGTGGGCGCCCGCCTTCTCCAGCCGGGCCAGGACCCGGTCGTACGACCCTCCGCCGCGCCCCAGGCGCATCCCGCGCACGTCGACCGCGACCCCGGGCAGCAGGACGACGTCGGCGGAGGTCACGGCGTCCGGGCCGAGGCGCTCGCCGGCGGGCTCGAAGAGTGCCATCCGCCCGCCGTGCTGGACCCGCGCGAGGGAGCCCTCCCCGGTGTAGGCGCCCCAGTCCAGGTCGTTGTCCGGCAGCAGCGCCGGAAGGAGTACCCGCACTCCGCGCGCGTGCAGCTCGTCCAGGAGCGGGAGCGTGCCGGGCTCGCCCTCCACCGAGACGTAGGCCGCCACGGTGCGCGCCCGCGCCAGCTCGGGCAGCTCCAGCGCGTGCCCGGCGAGCGTCGTCGCCGCCTCCCTGACGACATCCGCCGTCAACCTGTTCCTCGCCGAGAGGAGTTCCCGTCGCAAGATGCGCTTGTCAGGCTCTGCTGGGCGTCCGACGTGGTCCACTGGTGTTCTGCACCCTTCTCAGTCCACTCATACGAGTTTCCCAATCAGCTCATATGAGAGCCAATTAATCCAGGCCACAGTTTCCTCACAAAGGCACCGGATAAGGTTGCGGACATGACGCAGGAGCACCGCAGGATCAGTAAAGCTGTCATTCCCGCAGCGGGCCTCGGCACCCGTTTCCTCCCGGCCACCAAGGCCACTCCCAAGGAGATGCTGCCGGTCGTGGACAAGCCCGCGATCCAGTATGTGGTCGAGGAGGCCGTGACCGCGGGACTCGACGACGTCCTCATGGTCACCGGGCGCAACAAGCGGCCCCTGGAGGACCACTTCGACCGCAACTACGAACTCGAGTCGGCCCTGCAGAAGAAGGGCGACGCCGCCCGGCTCGCCAAGGTCCAGGAGTCCAGCGACCTCGCGACCATGCACTACGTGCGCCAGGGCGACCCCAGAGGCCTGGGTCACGCCGTCCTGTGCGCCGAACCGCACATCGGGCAGGAGCCCTTCGCCGTCCTGCTCGGCGACGACCTGATCGACCCGCGCGACCCCCTGCTCCAGCGCATGATCGAGATCCAGGAGCAGCACGGCGGCAGCGTGATCGCGCTCATGGAGGTCAAGCCCGAGCAGATCCACCTCTACGGCTGCGCGGCCGTGGAGGCCACCGAAGAGGGCGACGTCGTCAAGGTCACCGGGCTGGTCGAGAAGCCGGACCCGGGGGACGCCCCCTCGAACTTCGCCATCATCGGCCGCTACGTCCTCGACCCGCACATCTTCGACATACTGCGCAAGACCGAGCCCGGCCGCGGCGGCGAGATCCAGCTCACCGACGCCCTGCAGCAGCTCGCCCAGGACGAGAAGGCCGGCGGCCCGGTGCACGGCGTCGTCTTCCAGGGCCGCCGCTATGACACCGGCGACCGCGGCGACTATCTGCGTGCCATTGTCAGACTCGCATGCGAACGTGAAGACCTGGGCCCGGAGTTCCGGACCTGGCTTCGCAGTTTCGTAGCCGAGGAGATGTAGCCACGTTGAGCAGCGTCACGACCCGCGCCGCCGGTCCGGACCACGTGTGGTCGGTGGACGAGCACCTGGACGACATCCTCACCACCGTCCGCCCCCTCGAACCCATCGAGCTGCAACTGCTCGACGCCCAGGGCTGCGTCCTGGTCGACGACGTCACCGTGCCGGTCTCCCTGCCGCCGTTCGACAACAGCTCCATGGACGGCTACGCGGTACGGGTCGCGGACATCGCGGGCGCGAGTGAGGAGTTCCCGGCCGTCCTGGAGGTCGTCGGGGACGTCGCGGCGGGCGCGTCCGGACTGCCGGCCATCGGCCCCGGCAAGGCCGCCCGCATCATGACCGGCGCCCCGCTGCCGCCCGGCGCCGAGACCGTCGTACCCGTCGAGTGGACCGACGGCGGCCTCGGCGAGGGCCCCGTCGAGGGCATGCGCGCCCAGAGCCTGAACCCCGGCGCCGCCACCGGGCACGTGCAGGTGTACCGGCCCGCCGAGGAGCGCGCGCATGTGCGCGCGACCGGCAGCGACGTACGGGCCGGTGAGCTCGCCCTGGCCGCCGGCACGCTGCTCGGCCCGCCGCAGATCGCGCTGCTCGCCGCCATCGGACGCGGCAGCGTAAGGGTGCGGCCGCGCCCGCGCGTGGTCGTGCTGTCCACCGGCAGCGAACTCGTCCAGCCCGGCGAGCAGCTCGCCGGCGGCCAGATCTACGACTCCAACAGCTTCGCCCTCACCGCGGCCGCCCGGGACGCCGGCGCCATCGCCTACCGGGTGGGCGCCGTCGCCGACGACGCCGAGACCCTGCGGGCCACCATCGACGACCAGCTCATCCGCGCCGACCTGCTGGTCACCACGGGCGGCGTGAGCGTCGGCGCGTACGACGTGGTCAAGGAGGCGCTGTCGCACGTCGGCGACGAGGACGAGGCGGGCGGCGGCGTCGAGTTCCGCAAGCTCGCCATGCAGCCCGGCAAGCCGCAGGGCTTCGGCTCCGTCGGCCCCGACCACACGCCCCTGCTCGCGCTGCCGGGCAACCCCGTCTCGTCGTACGTCTCCTTCGAGCTGTTCGTACGCCCCGCGATCCGCACCCTGATGGGTGTGACCGACGTCCACCGGCCCACGGTCCGCGCGACCCTGAGCGCGGACAAGGCGCTCGGCTCCCCGAAGGGACGCAGGCAGTTCCTGCGGGGGGTGTACCGGGACGGCGAGGTCACGCCGGTGGGCGGAGCGGGGTCCCATCTGGTCGCGGCCCTGGCACGCGCCGACGCCCTCATCGTGGTACCCGAGGACACCGAGTCCGTGGAGCCCGGCACCGAGGTGGACGTGGTCCTGCTCGGCGGAGCCGGCTGAGCGGCCCGGCAGGGGGTCCTGCGCCGGTGCGCCGGCCGGCTTGGCGGTACCGTGTCGCGCACAGCAGGCCCGCGCGCCGTACCGCCGCGGGCCAGGACCGGGAGCGCCGCACACCATGACCGAGTCTTCCCGGGGGGACACCCCCGGATCCTCCGCGCAGGACCACCTGACGCACATCGACGAGGCGGGCGCGGCCCGGATGGTCGACGTGTCCGGGAAGGACGTGACCGCGCGCACCGCGCGCGCGAGCGGCCGGGTCCTTGTCACGGCCCGCGTGGTCGAGCTGCTGCGCGGAGAAGGGGTCCCCAAGGGCGACGCGCTGGCCACCGCCCGCATCGCGGGCATCATGGGGGCCAAGCGCACCCCGGACCTGATCCCGCTGTGCCACCCGTTGTCGGTGTCCGGTGTGAAACTGGATCTGTCGGTCGCGGACGACGCCGTCGAGATCCGGGCCACCGTGAAGACCACGGACCGCACGGGCGTCGAGATGGAGGCCCTCACCGCCGTGTCGGTCGCCGCGCTCACCGTGGTCGACATGGTCAAGGCGGTCGACAAGGGAGCGGTCATCACGGACGTGCGGGTGGAGGAGAAAACGGGCGGCAAGTCGGGCGACTGGAGCCGGACATGAGCCCCGGCACGCCCGCAGGGGACGTGCCGTCGGCGCCCTACGGCGCCCTGGTCGTGACCGCCTCCAACCGGGCGGCCGCCGGGGTCTACGAGGACCGGGGCGGCCCGCTGGTCGCGGAGGGCCTGAAGCGCTGCGGATTCGTGGTGGCCGGACCCCGGGTGGTCCCGGACGGCGACCCGGTGGCGGACGTGCTCCGGGCGGGCGTCGAGGCGGGCTTCGACCTGATCGTGACCACCGGCGGCACCGGTATCTCGCCCACCGACCGCACCCCCGAGGCGACCCGCGCGGTGATCGACCGCGAGGTACCGGGCATAGCGGAGGCCATCCGGGCGTTCGGACGGGAGAAGGTGCCGACCGCGGCCCTCTCCCGGGGCCTGGCCGGAGTGGCGGGGCGGACGCTGATCGTCAACCTGCCGGGGTCGACCGGCGGGGTGAAGGACGGGCTGGCCGTCCTGGAACCGCTGCTGACGCATGCCGTCGACCAGATCCGCGGCAGCGACCACCCCAGACCCGGGGCCACCACTGGGGGTGCGAGCTGAACAGCCCATCCTGGCCCGTCGCGCTGGTGGACGGCGATGTCGTCCTCCGGCCGATAAAGCTGCGCGACCAGCGGCTCTGGCGCGACGTGAACCAGCGCAACCGGGACTGGCTCAGGCCCTGGGAGGCGACCATCCCGCCGCCCGTGCCCGGCGGGCAGACGGCGCACCGTCCGACCTACCGCCAGATGGTCCGGCATCTGCGCTCCGAGGCGCACGCGGGCCGGATGCTGCCCTTCGTCATCGAGTACCAGGGGCAGCTGGCGGGGCAGTTGACGGTCGCCGGGATCACCTGGGGCTCGATGTGCTCGGGGCACATCGGCTACTGGGTCGACCAGGGGGTGGCCGGTCGCGGGGTGATGCCGACGGCCGTCGCGCTCGCGGTGGACCACTGTTTCCGCGCCGTCGGACTGCACCGCATCGAGGTCTGCATTCGGCCCGAGAACCGGCCCAGCCGCCGGGTCGTGGAGAAACTCGGATTCCGCGAGGAGGGGCTGCGCCCGCGTTATCTGCACATCGACGGGGCCTGGCGCGACCATCTCGTCTTCGCGCTCACGGCGGAAGAGGTGCCGGACGGGCTGCTGAGCCGCTGGCACCGGGCGCGCGCGCAGGAGAACACCCCGAAGAATTGAATGTATGTTCGAAAAAGCGGGTGGTCACCGGTCGCGTGGAGGCTTTGAATTCACACGTTCGACGGCCTGTTGATCGCATCGGTCACAAAAAAAGTTCGAAATATCAGCCAGATCGTGCGACACACCGGCTCAATTGGCAGATGGCCCCACGCAAACCCCTCTACCGTGTGAGGCGTGAGCAGCAGCGGCCTCATCTACGCAGTCATTGTCGGGGCCTGGGCCGCCTACTTGGTGCCGATGTGGCTCCGTAGGCAGGACGAGCTGAACGAGGCCCGTCCGACGGAACGCTTCAGCACCGCCATCCGGCTGCTGTCCGGACGGGCGGGTATGGAGCGTCGTTACGCCAGGGACCTGCGGGCACGCTCCGGCCAGGAGGGGGAGCCCGAGACCGACCCGGACGCCGTCACCGACTCGGTGGACGTCCGTGCCTTCGCCATGCCTCCGACCCGTCGCCAGACGCGGGCGGACGTACGGGCGGACGTACGGCCGGACGCCGAGCCGAAGGACCCCGGGCGCCCGGACTCCCATCGAGCCCCGGACTCCCACCGAGTCCCGGAAGCCCGGCGCAATCCCGCGGCACAGGCGGCCGCGGCGCGCGCCCAGCGCACGAAGGTACTCGCACGCCGTCGGCGCACGACGGTTCTCCTCTTCCTCGCCTTCACCCTCGGCGCCGTCGTCGCGGCGGTCGGTGGCCTCACCTTCCTCTGGGCGCCCGCCGCACCCGCCGTGCTGCTCAGCGCGTACATCGCGCATCTGCGCTCCCAGGAACGCCGCCGGTTCGCCTTCCAGATGGACCGGCAGCGGGCCGAGGCCGCGGCACGGCAGCTGCGGGAGCGCGCGCGTCAGCCGCGCCGCCGCCCGGCCCCGGAGGCGGACCTCGCCGCCGACGAACCGGACGAGGGCCCGGAGACCGCGACCGGCACCGGGCTGTCCGCGCTCGCCGCCGACCGCCGCGCACTCGTCGAGCAGACCGACCACGCCGAGTGGGTCGACCAGCAGCGCGAGCGTCAGCGGCCCGGGCACGGCGACAGCTGGGACCCGGTCCCGGTACCGCTGCCGACCTACGTGACCGCGCCGGTGGCGCCGCGCGCCACCTCCGACGTGGACCTGACGGCACCAGACACCTGGAGTTCGGCGCGCTCCAGCGCCGCCGCACCGGAACGCGAGCGCGAGGCGGCACCCGACGCCGAGGGCCGGCCGTCGGCCACCGACACCCGAGGCGACGCCCGCCGCGCCGCCTCCGCCCGCCGCTCACGCGGCCGCGGCCGCACCCCCCTCTTCGACCAGTACGAGGACGGCGACCGCCCCCGAGCGGCCAACGAGTGACCCCCGTCACCCCACCGGGGAATCCCCTCTGACCAGTCAGGGAACGGATTACCAAGCACCCCGACGGGGATGCTAGAGTTTCACTCGTTGCAAGGGCCTGTGGCGCAGTCTGGTAGCGCACCTCGTTCGCATCGAGGGGGTCTGGGGTTCAAATCCCCACAGGTCCACCGCAGCTCAGAGCCCCAGCCGGAGTGATCCGGCTGGGGCTCTTTGGTTTTCGTGCAGCAACGGCCCCTGGCGGGGGCGGGGTTGGCTGCGCGTCATATCCACGGCCATGGACTCCACCAGCGGATCACCTCACTGGTCACCGCCCTTCCGGACGGCTGTCGTCCGGCCGTACCAGATGCGGCCGCCGCCGGTCACCTCGATCTGCCACTGCTCACAGGTCCGACCGCGGTGGGTGCCATGTGCCAGACCGCCCTTGAGGCGGTGGTGCCGGGGTGTCTCGGTGGCCGGTCTGGGGGCGGTGCGCATGGCGATCCAGGCACGGTACGCGTTCTCGCGGGCCTGCTGGGCGAGGCTCTCCCAGCCTTTTGCCGGAGTCCGCGTCAGTGAAGCGGACTCCCCAGTGGCCGTCTGGTGCTGGGGGCGCGACACGGTCGCCGCGGCGGCCGGTCATGCGACGTCCCGCGGGTCTGTTGCCGGGCCGTAGTCTTCGCCGTGATCCCTGGTCAGCGCAGCCAGCAGTTCGGGGTCGGAGTGGACCTCGGCGGTGTGCTGCCAGACGCTGAGCAGTCGAGCGACTGACGCGCTGTTGCCGAGTGAGTCGGCGGCACGCATGGTGTCGACCAGTTCGACGGCGAAGGCGTGCAGATCGGGCTCAGGCAGGAAACGGACCCACGGGAACGCGTCCGGCAGTATGTCGAGGAGCAGTTCCATGCTGCCGGGCTCGCGGCGGGCCATTGCGACCGGCATCCGGGTGGCTGCCGACACCACGGTCTGATCCTGCTCGGCCCGCGCTGCGGTGGTGAGGACCAGATCCTCGCCATCTCTGCGGTGCAGGAGCAGTCGCGGCGATTCCTGGAGTCGGGCAAGCGTCTGCTTGTTCTTGTTCGGGTCAGCCGCCCGTCCGACGCCCTGGCCGCGAAGCGCAAGGCCGAGGCCAACCTGTGTTCGAGAGGTGCGGGGCTTCATGGCGCTCATCGTTCACGAGCGGTGTTTGCACTGCTGTCAGTGCACTGTCAGCGAAGTGTCCGCATCGGACGCCAGCGGCTTGGCGTAGCAGCGGCTGGACTCGTAGTGGCGGTAGTAGCCGAACTTCGTGCAGGGCTCGTAGCCGCTGGAGGTGTAGAGGGCGATGGCCTCGGGCTGCGCGGTGCCCGTCTCCAGGACCATGCGGATACGGCCGGCGGCGCGGGCATCGGCCTCCAGCGCGGCCAGCATGCGGCGGGCCAGGCCGCGGCCGCGCATGCCCTCGACGACGTACATGCGCTTGAGCTCGGCGTCGCCGTTCTCGTTGCCGTCGCCGTTCTCGTCCTGGCTGCGCCAGCCACCGCTGGCCACGGGACGGCCGTTCTCGTCGTACGCGATCAGGTACACGCCCCTGGGCGGTACGAAGTCCGACGCGTCCAGGGTGGTGGCGTCGCCGCCTTCGCCGTAGCGCCGGTGGTACTCGGCCTGGACCTCGTCGTTGAGTCCGACGGCGTCGGGGTGGTCGAAGGTGACCGTGCGTATATTCATGCCGGGCATCGTACATTCATGCATAGAGGGCTCTTCCGGGCTCCGTCCAGTGTGCCGGTATCGTGCCCGGATGCTCACTGTCACCTCGGTCAATGTGAACGGGCTGCGTGCCGCCGCGAAGAAGGGCTTCGTGGAGTGGCTCGCCGGGACCTCCGCGGACGTGGTCTGTCTCCAGGAGGTGCGGGCGGAGCCCCAGCAGCTGCCCGAGCAGGTGCGGCAGCCCGAGGGCTGGTACGTCGTGCACGCCCCCGCCGCCGCCAAGGGACGCGCGGGCGTCTCCCTCTACACGCGCCGCGAGCCCGACCGCGTCCGGGTGGGCTTCGGGTCGGCCGAGTTCGACGGCAGCGGGCGGTACGCGGAGGTCGATCTGCCCGGCCTCACCGTCGCCTCCCTCTACCTCCCCTCCGGCGAGGTGGGCACCGAACGGCAGGAGGAGAAGACGCGCTTCATGGGTGAGTTCCTCGCCCACCTCAAGGAGCTGCGCGAGCGCGCCGCCGCCGACGGGCGCGAGGTCCTGGTCGTCGGCGACTGGAACATCGCCCACCAGCAGGCCGACCTCAGGAACTGGCGCGGCAACACCAAGAACTCCGGCTTCCTGCCCGAGGAGCGGGAGTGGCTCGGGCGGGTCCTCGACCCGGGCGACGGCGGGTACGTCGACGTCGTGCGCGCCCTCCACCCGGACACCGAGGGGCCGTACACCTGGTGGTCCTACCGGGGGCGCGCCTTCGACAACGACTCGGGCTGGCGGATCGACCTCCACGCCGCCACGTCCCGCCTCGCCGACCGGGCCGTCAAGGGGTTCGTCGAGCGGGCGGCCACGCACGCCGAGCGGTGGTCCGACCACGCGCCGGTCACCGTCGTCTACGACATCTGAGTCCGCGACACCGTCACCCACGGCACACTCGCCCACAAACCGTCCTCTGGCCCCGCGCCTCAGTCCCGCTTGCGCAGCCTCCGGTCCAGCGCCAGGGACACCTCCGCCTCCACCACGCTCCGGGCCAGCGGGCGCAGGCGGTGCAGGTTCTCCTCGGGGCCGTGCCGTAGGACCAGGTCGGCGAAGAGGTCGGCCAGGGCGTCCGCGTGCTCCCGTACGCGTCGGCCCGCCGCCAGGATGTCGGCGAGCGGGATGCCCTCCCGCACCAGCGCGGAGGTCACGTCCAGCAGACGGCTGCTGATGTGCACGATCTCGTCGCCGTCGGCGCCCACATAGCCCAGGTCCATGGCGGCGGCGAGGTTCTCCGGGGTGGCCTCGCCCTCGAAGCGGGCGGCCAGCTCCTCGGGGGTGAGACGGACGGGCTCCTCCTCGGTGGGGGCGCCCATGCCGAGCAGGTCGGCGACATCGCGTCCGTGGTCGAAGGCCTCGGCCAGCTCGGCTATGCCGTTCAGGGTGTGGCCGCGCTCCAGCAGCGCCGCGATGGTGCGCAGCCGGGCCAGGTGGTGGTCGTCGTACCAGGCGATCCGGCCCTCCCGGCGGGGCGGCGGGATCAGCTTGCGCTCACGGTAGAAGCGCAGGGTGCGCTCGGTGATGCCGGCCAGCCTGGCCAGCTCCGCCATGCGGTACTCGCGTCGTCCCCCGGATTCTGCTGTCTCTGCTGCCACGCCAGAAGCCTATGGTGTACCGCCGGTAACTTTCCCGCTCCCGACCCCTACCCATCGGTATGGAGCTGCTCTACGCTCCCATTGCGCCAGTGTTCACTGGCGGAGTCCAATGAGTCCTACGCGACGCCTGGAGGCTTCCGGATGGCTGAGCACGAGCATGTACGGGTCGCGGTGATCGGATCCGGCTTCGGCGGGCTCGGTGCGGCCGTACGGCTGCGCCGCGAGGGGATCACCGACTTCGTCGTACTGGAGCGGGCGGACAGCGTCGGCGGCACCTGGCGGGACAACAGCTACCCGGGCTGCGCCTGCGACGTGCCCTCGCATCTGTACTCGTTCTCCTTCGCGCCCAACCCCGACTGGCCGCGCACCTTCTCCGGCCAGGAGCACATCCGCGCCTATCTGGAACAAGTCACCGACGTGTTCCGGCTCCGGCCGCACCTGCGCCTCGGCACCGAGGTGACACGGATGACCTGGGACTCCGCCGAGTTGTGCTGGGACATCGAGACCACGAAGGGTTCGCTCCGCGCCGACCTCGTCGTCTCCGCCACCGGGCCGCTGTCCGATCCCAAGGTTCCAGCCGTCCCCGGCCTCGACTCCTTCCCCGGCAAGGTCTTCCACTCGGCCCGCTGGGACCACGACTACGACCTGCGCGGCAAGCGGGTCGCCATGGTCGGCACCGGCGCCTCCGCCATCCAGATCGTGCCCGCCATCCAGCCCCAGGTCGCGAAACTCACCCTCTTCCAGCGCACCCCGCCCTGGGTGATGCCCCGCATGGACCGCGCCATCAGCGGCACCGAACGCCGGCTGCACCGCACCCTGCCGCTGACCGCCCAGCTGCGGCGCGGACTGCTGTGGGGGATGCGGGAGCTGCAGGTCCAGGCGTTCACCAAACGCCCCGACGAACTCGGCTTCGTCGAGCGGCTGGCCCGGCGCAACATGGCCCGCTCCGTCAAGGATCCGGTGCTGCGCGCCAAGCTCACCCCGGACTACCGCATCGGCTGCAAGCGGATCCTGCTCTCCAGCACCTACTACCCGGCCCTGACCCGGCCCAACGTGGACGTGGTGGCGAGCGGTCTCGCCGAGGTGCGGGGCTCCACCCTCGTCGCCGCCGACGGCAGTGAGGCCGAAGCGGACGCCATCGTCTTCGGTACCGGCTTCCACGTCACCGACCTGCCGATCGCCGAACGCGTCGTCGGCGCCGACGGCCGCACCCTCGCCGAGAGCTGGAAGGGCGGGATGCAGGCCCTGCGCGGGGCGTCGGCGGCGGGCTTCCCCAACTGGCTGACGATCATCGGACCCAACACCGGGCTCGGCAACTCCTCCATGATCCTGATGATCGAGTCCCAGCTGAACTACCTGGCCGACTACGTGAGGCAGCTCGACGTCCTCGGCGGCCGCGTCGCGCTCGACGCCCGCCCCGGCGCCGTACGGACGTGGAACCGCACGGTGCAGGAGCGCATGAAGCGCACCGTGTGGAACACCGGCGGCTGCACCAGCTGGTACCTCGACGCGAACGGCCGCAACACCACCATCTGGCCCGGTACGACCACCGAGTTCCGGCGGGCGACCCGGCGGGTGGATCTCGCGGAGTACGACGTTCTCCGCGCGCCCGCGCACCCGAAGAACAGCACCGCCACCCCGAACCCCGACAAGAGTGCCGAGGTCACCCCATGAGCCGCCTGAAGCACGTCACCACCGGCCCCTACGCCCCGCCCGCACCGGCCCGCGAACTCACCCTGCTCTCCGCCGACGGCGCGTCCCTGCACGTCGAGGTGCACGGTCCGGACGACGCGCCCGCCGTCGTCCTCGCCCACGGCTGGACCTGCTCCACCGCCTTCTGGGCGGCGCAGATACGGGACCTGGCCGCCGACCACCGGGTCATCGCCTACGACCAGCGGGGCCACGGACGCAGCCCGGCGAGCCCCGCCTGCACCACCGACGCGCTGGCCGACGACCTGGAGGCGGTGCTCGCCGGGACACTCGCGCCCGGCGAGAAGGCCGTGATCGCGGGCCACTCCATGGGCGGGATGACGGTGATGGCCGCCGCCGCCCGCCCCCGCTTCCGCGAGCACGCGGCCGCCGTACTGCTGTGCAGCACCGGCAGTTCGCGACTGGTGGAGGAGTCACGGGTCGTACCACTGCGCGCCTCGGCCGCCCGCACCTGGCTCACCGCCCGTGTCCTCGGCTCGCGCGCCCCGCTCGGGCCGGTCACCCCGGTCGCCCGGCGCGTCCTCAAGTACGCGACGATGGGCGCCGGTTCGGCACCCCACATGGTGGAGGCCTGCGCGCACATCGTGCACGCCTGCCCGCGCGCCGTGCGCCACGCCTGGTCGGAGGTGCTGGCCGGGCTCGATCTCGGGCACGGCGTAAGGCAGTTGCGGGTGCCGACGGTGGTGGTCACGGGCACCGCCGACCGGCTCACCCCGCCGGTGCACGCCCGCTCCCTGGCCGCGGAGCTGCCGAACTGCGTCGGTCTCACCGAGCTGCCCGGACTCGGCCACATGACCCCGGTGGAGGCGCCCGAGCTGGTCACCTCGAGGATCCGGGAACTCGTCGGCACATACGCACACGTCAAGCAGCTCAAGGAGGGCGCATGAGCAGGGTGGGCCTGGACGGACAGGTCGCGGTCGTCACCGGCGCCGCACGGGGCGTCGGTGAGCTGCTCGCGCGCAAACTCTCCGCGCGCGGTGCCACCGTGGCGCTGGTCGGGCTGGAGGCGGACGCGCTCAAGGAGGTGTCCGGGCGGCTGCACGGCGACAGCGACCACTGGTACGCCGACGTCACCGACCACGAGGCGATGACGCGGGTGGCCCGGGAGGTCAAGGAGCGCTTCGGCAAGGTGGACATCGTCGTCGCCAACGCCGGGGTGGCGAGCGGCGGCCCGTTCGCCGACTCCGACCCCGACGCCTGGCGGCGGGTGATCGAGGTCAACCTGATCGGCTCCGCGGTCACCGCCCGCGCCTTCCTGCCGGTGCTCACCGAGAGCCGCGGCTATCTGCTCCAGATCGCCTCGCTCGCCGCGATCACCCCGGCGCCGATGATGACGGCGTACTGCGCGTCCAAGTCGGGTGTGGAGGCGTTCGCGCACTGCCTGCGCGCCGAAGTCGGCCACCAGGGCGTGAAGGTGGGCGTCGGATATCTGTCGTGGACCGACACCGACATGGTGCGCGGCGCCGACCAGGACGACGTCATGCGGGAGTTGAGGCAGCGTCTGCCGTGGCCGTCCAACAAGACCTATCCGCTGGGCCCCGCCGTGGACCGGATCGTCGCCGGCATCGAGCGGCGCTCCGCCCATGTGTACGCGCAGTGGTGGCTGCGCGGGATGCAGGGCGTGCGCGGCTCTCTGCCCGGGCTCATCGGCACGGTGGGGCAGCGCGAGATGCGCCGTTTCGCGCCACGGCTCCACGGAGTGCGGACCGGACTGGTGGGCGCGGGGGGCGCGGCCGACGAGCGGGAGCGGGCCGCGCACCACGGCTGACCAGGCAGGCGCTACGCACTGTGACTGATCGACATGCGCGACGTGTTCGCCCGTGTGAATCTGGTCGAGGCCCCACCAAGGGGCCCGATTCCCTCACTTCACAGGGGTGAACCCACATGGGTATGAAGGACCAGTTCCAGGACAAGGCCAACGAGCTGAAGAACCAGGGCAAGCAGAAGGCCCAGCACGGCCAGCAGCAGGCCCAGGAGCACATCGAGCGCGGCAAGCAGCAGGCGCAGCGCGGCCAGCAGCAGGGCAAGCGCAACATCGAGGAGTCCGAGCGCGAGACGCGTGAGCGCAAGGAGCGTATGGACATGGACTACGACGCCTGACGTCTGCGGTCCACCGGAAGGGGTGTCCCGACGGGGGCACCCCTTCCGCACAGGCTCACGGCCGTGGCGGCAGCTTCGGACGCGACTGGTCCGGTACGTCGCTGTAGTCCGGCGGGACCGCGGCGGGGTTCTCCGCCAGCAGGTCGAGCGCCAGCTGCACCGCGTCGTCCATCTGCGCGTGACGGCCCTCGGCCCAGTCCAGCGGGGTGCGAAGGATCTCCAGGTCGGGTGCGACGCCGTGGTTCTCCACCGACCAGCCGTACGCGTCGAACCAGGCGGCGTTCATCGGCACGGTGATCACCGTGCCGTCGCCCAGCCGGTGCCGTCCGGTCATCCCGACCACGCCGCCCCAGGTGCGCTGCCCGACCACCGGGCCGAGCCCGAGCAGCTTGATGGCGGCCGTGATCATGTCGCCGTCGGAGGAGGTCGCCTCGTCGGCGAGGGCGACGATCGGGCCGCGGGGCGCGTTCGAGGCGTACGACACCGGCTGGGCGTCGCGCGTCAGGTCCCAGCCGAGGATGGTCCGGGTCAGCTTCTCGATGACCAGTTCGCTGATGTGGCCGCCCGCGTTGCCGCGCACGTCCACGATCAGCGCGGGGCGGGACACCTCCATGCGCAGGTCCCGGTTGAACTGGGCCCAGCCCGATCCGCCCAGGTCGGGGATGTGCAGATAGCCGCACTTCCCGCCGCTCAGCTCCCGGGTCACCGCACGGCGTTTGGCCACCCAGTCCTGGTAGCGCAGCGGACGCTCGTCGACCAGCGGCACGACCGCCACCCGCCGCGCGCGACCGCTCTCGCCCTCGGCCGGGGCGAACGTCAGCTCCACCGTCGTACCGCCCGAACCCGCCAGCAGTGGATACGGGCCCGCCAGCGGGTCCACCGCCCGGCCGTCCACGTGGGTGAGCACCGCGCCCGGTCGGATGCCGGTACCGGCCAGCGGGGAACGGGCCCGGGAGTCCGAGGAGTCGCCGGGCAGGATCCGCTTGACCACCCAACGCCCGTCCCGGCAGACCAGGTTGGCGCCCAGCAGACCCTGGTAGCGCTGGTAGTGCGGCGGTCCCTCGTTGCGCCGGGCGGGCGTGACATAGGCGTGCGAGGTGCCGAGTTCGCCGAGGACTTCGCGCAGCAGGTCGGCGAACTCGTCGGGGGAGGCGACCCGTTCGACCAGCGGACGGTACTGGTCGAGGATCGAGTCCCAGTCGACGCCGCACATGTGCGGCTCCCAGAAGTAGTCCCGGATGAGGCGTCCGGCCTCCGCGTACGCCTGCCGCCACTCGGCGGGCGGATCGACCTCGTGCAGGATGCGGCGCAGGTCGATCCAGGTCGTCGTGTCGCCGTCGCCCGGTTCGGTGGCGGGTACGGCCCGCAGCACGCCCTCGTCCATGACCACCAGGCGCGAGCCGTCGCCGCTCACCGCGAACCAGTCCAGATCGTCGAGGAGCTGGGACTTCTTCGCCTTGACGAGGTTGAAGTACTCCAGCGTGGGCCGCTCGCTGGGGTCGTTGGGGTTGGCGAACGTCTCGCCCAGCGCGCCGGAGATCGGCCAGCGCAGCCAGACCAGGCCGCCGCCCGCCACCGGGTACATCGCCGAGTACTTGGAGGCGGAGACCGGGAACGGGGTGACCCTGCTCTCCAGCCCCTCGACCTCCACCATCACCGTGCCGCCCTCGCCGTTCTCCTCCACCGGGTCCAGACCCCCGGCGGCCGGGCGGCCCTCGGGGTTCAGGGCGAAGGGGGACGGGGTAGCCGAGGAGAGCGGGACCAGGTAGGGGCGGCAGCCGAGGGGGAAGGACAGGTCGCCGGTGTGGACGTCGTAGACCGGATCGAAGCCGCGCCAGGACAGGAAGGCCAGATAGCGGCCGTCCCGGGTGAAGACGGGGTTCTCGTCCTCGAAGCGGCCGTCCGTCACATCCACCGTCACCCGCTCCGCCGGTGCGTTCCCGCCGATCCGGGCCATCTTGATCTGCCGCAGCGACCGGCCGATTCCCGGATGCGACCAGGTCAGCCAGGTGCCGTCGGGGGAGAAGGCCAGGTCCCGTACGGGCCCGTTGTCGGTCCGGATCAGCTCGGTGACCTCGCCGTCCCCCTCCGGGGCGTCCCCGGCGTCCGTGGGGGCCTCGGTGACCGTGGTGGCCGTGTCGCCGGCCACCGTGACCAGCAGCAGCCGTCCGTCGTGCGCGGCGACGGCGAGCCGCTCGCCGGACGGGTCCGCGACCAGCTCCAGGACCCGGCCCAGCGCGCCGGAGGCCAGCCGGCGCGGCTCGCGGTCGCCGCTGGCACGGGGCAGGTGGGCGATCTCGATCGCGTCCTCGCCCTCGGCGTCCGTGACGTAGGCGACCTGCCCGGTCGAGCCCAGCATCTCCGGGAGCCGGGCCCGTACCCCGGGCGTGTCCATGATGGTGCGGGCGGGGCCGTCGCGGTGGGTGAGCCAGTAGAGGCTGCCGCGTACGACGACGGCACTGGCCCGGCCGGTCTCGTCCACCGAGAGACCGTTCACGTGCTGGGCGGCCGGCACCGGGTAGCTCCGGCTCCCCGCGCGCGCCCCGGACAGGCGCACGTCCAGCCGGTGCGGCGCCGAGTCCGCGGACAGGTCGTCCACCAGCCACAGGTCACCGGCGCACTGGTACACCACCCGGGTGCCGTCGCTGGCGGCGTGCCGGGCGTAGAAGGCGTCGTGGTCGGTGTGCCGGCGCAGGTCGGAGCCGTCGTGGGCGCACGAGTAGAGGTTGCCGATGCCCTCGTGGTCGGAGAGGAAGGCGATCCGGCCGCCCACGAACATGGGGGACGCCAGATGGCCGCCGATGTCCGGGAGCAGCCGCTCGCCGTGCAGCCAGAGCCGCCCCATGGCGCCGCCCCGGTAGCGCTTCCAGCCCGCCGGTTCGTGCGGCGGGGTGCCGGTCAGCAGCAGGGTCCTGCGCTCGCCGTCGAGGCCGGGGAGGTCGGCGACCTGGATGTCGGCGACCGGGCCCCAGGGGAGCCCGCGGCCGGGGTCGCCGTCGGTGGTGACCTTGTAGGCCCAGGTGAAGTACGAGAAGGGCTGGCCGTGGGAGGCGACGGCGAGGATCTCCCCGTCGGGTGTCCAGCCGCAGACCTGGGTGTCGGCGCTGCCCCAGTACGTCAGCTGCCGCGCCGGCCCGCCGTCCACGTCGACCACGTGGATCTCGGGCACCAGGCTGCGCCAGCTCGTGTACGCGATGCGGCGGCCGTCGGGCGAGAAGCGGGGGTGTCCGGCCTTGGCGCGGTCCACGGTGAGTCGCCAGGCACGGCCGGGAGCATCGAGGGGGGCCAGCCAGAGGTCGTCCTCGGCCACGAAGCACAGCAGTTCGCCGCTGAGGTGCGGCAGGCGCAGATAGCTCACCACACCATGCTTTTCCGGGGGATGAACCAGAGCAACTCGTGACAATTCCGGGCGGTCGGTCCGTACGTGACCGAGACCACGTACGAAACGGTTTCGTTTCGCTGGCGGGCTGCGCTACATTCGTCGAGTACGAAACCGTATCGTTCCAAACGGACGATCGGCGCGGATCGATCAGAGTGGGTCGACCGGAGCGGACAAGGAGGGACGATGACCGAGGTCGCCACGGCGCGCCGCAGTCGTATCACCCCCGAACGCGAGGCCGAACTCTACGAGTCCGTGCTCGACCTGCTCCGAGAGGTCGGCTACGACGCCCTCACCATGGACGCCGTGGCCGCACGCACCCGGTCCAGCAAGGCGACGCTCTACCGCCAGTGGGGCGGCAAGGCCGAGCTGGTGGCGAAGGCGATGCGGCACAACAAGCCGGGCGGTTCCGCCACCGAGGTGGACACCGGGTCGCTCAAGGGCGACCTGCACGCCATCGTGGAGCACTCGGACGACTGCGAGATGGAGCAGAACGCCGCGCTGATGCGCGGGCTGGCCATGGCCATGCACGGCAACCCGGACCTCCTCCAGGCGTTCCGGGAGCATCTCATCGAGCCGGAGATGGCGGAGTTCCAGAGCGTGATCCAGCGGGCGGTCGCCCGGGGGGAGATCAGTGCCGACAACCCGGCGTTCGGGTTTGTGAAGCACATGCTGATCGGCGGGTTCATGGCCCGCACGCTCATCGACGAGCAGCCGCCGACACAGGAGTTCGTCCTTTCGTACATCGACGCCGTGGTCCTCCCCGCCCTCGGTGTTCCGACCGCGTGACTGACCCGACCTGAGAAATCCCCTCAGCTCCACCTGACGTCACCGCTCACGTCGTCGGGCCGATCACCCCTGCCACCCACGGGGTTGGTCATCCCTGCCCTGAACATCCCACGACTGACCGGGAGTACGACCTCGTGGCCACGTTCCTATACCGACTGGGCCGACTCGCCTTCCGGCGACGGCACTTCATCGCTCTCATATGGGTGGCGCTGCTCACCCTCGCAGGCGTCGGCGCGGCAACCGCGCCGGTGGCCGGAAACTCGTCCTTCTCCGTGCCCGGCACGGAGTCCCAGAAGGCGTTCGACCTGCTGGAGG
The DNA here is from genome assembly GCF_044745865.1 of Streptomyces sp. NPDC086787. NCBI lineage: Bacteria > Bacillati > Actinomycetota > Actinomycetes > Kitasatosporales > Streptomycetaceae > Streptomyces > Streptomyces sp. NPDC086787. Next base: position 322,869 of record NZ_JBIVBC010000005.1, read on the forward strand.
AGCGCTTCCCCGGCATGAACGCCGACGGCGCCACCGCACGCGTCGTCTTCAAGGCGCCGAGCGGCGAGAAGATGACGGACTCCGGCAACAAGAAGGCCGTCAAGGAGACCGTCGCGGAGCTGCGCAAGGGCTCCGAGGTCGACAGCGTCACCGACCCCTACGCGACCGGTGCCGTCAGCAAGGACCATGGCATCACCTACACCGAGGTGCGGTACAAGGTCTCCGGCATGGAGCTGGAGGAGTCCTCGCGGGACGCCCTCAAGGAAGCCGCGCACGACGCGCAGAAGACCGGGCTGACCGTCGAGATCGGCGGCGACGCCCTCATGGCGGCCCCCGAGACCGGCGCCACCGAGATCATCGGTATCGCCATCGCCGCGGTCGTCCTCGTCATCACCTTCGGCTCGCTGCTCGCGGCCGGACTGCCGCTGCTCACCGCGATCATCGGCGTCGGCATCGGCGTCTCCACAATCGGCGCGCTGGCCAGCGCCCTCGACCTGGGCACCACCACCTCCACGCTGGCCTCGATGATCGGCCTCGCCGTCGGCATCGACTACGCCCTGTTCATCGTCTCCCGCTACCGCGCCGAACTGGCCGAGGGCCGCGAACGCGAGGAAGCGGCCGGACGGGCCGTCGGCACGGCGGGCTCCGCGGTGGTCTTCGCCGGACTGACCGTCGTCATCGCCCTGGTCGGCCTGTCCGTGGTCAACATCCCGATGCTGACCAAGATGGGCGTGGCCGCGGCCGGCACCGTCGCCATCGCCGTCCTGATCGCGCTCACCCTCATCCCGGCGCTGCTCGGCTACGCCGGCCGCAGGGTCCGCCCGGCGGGCCAGAAGAGCAAGCTGCTCGGCGGCGGCCGCAAGCCCGCCCACGGCGAGCACGCGTCCCGCCCCAACATGGGCACCCGCTGGGCCAGCTTCGTCGTCCGCCGCCCGATCGCCGTCCTCGTGCTCGGCGTCATCGGCCTGGGCGCCGCCGCCATCCCCGCCGCCTCGCTGGAACTCGGCCTGCCCGACGACGGCTCCCAGCCGACCTCGACCACCCAGCGCCGCGCCTACGACACCCTCACCGACGGTTTCGGTCCCGGCTTCAACGGCCCGCTGATGGTGGTGGTCGACGCCAAGGACAGCGACCACCCCAAGACCGTCTTCAAGGACACCGCCAAGACGATCAAGGGCCTCGAGGACGTCGGGATGGTCATCCCCGGCAAGCCCGACAAGGCCGGGGACACCAGCATCATCACGGTGATCCCGAAGTCCAAGCCGTCCTCCAGGACGACCGAGGACCTGGTCCACTCGATCCGTGACAAGGGCGTGGACATCAAGGCCGACACGGACGCCAACGTCCTGGTCACCGGTACCACGGCGATGAACATCGACGTGTCGCAGAAGCTCAACGACGCGCTGCTGCCCTACCTGGCCCTGGTCGTCGGCCTCGCCTTCCTCCTGCTGATCCTGGTCTTCCGCTCGATCCTGGTCCCCCTGAAGGCGGCCCTCGGCTTCCTGCTGAGCGTCCTCGCGGCCCTCGGCGCCGTGGTCGCGGTCTTCCAGTGGGGTTGGCTGTCCGGCCTGATGAACGTCGAGGAGACCGGCCCGATCATGTCGATGATGCCGATCTTCATGGTCGGCGTGGTCTTCGGACTCGCCATGGACTACGAGGTGTTCCTGGTCACCCGGATGCGGGAGGCGTACGTCCACGGGGAGAACCCGCGCCAGGCCGTGGTCACCGGCTTCAGGTACAGCGCCCGCGTGGTCACCGCCGCCGCCGTCATCATGATCGCCGTCTTCTCCGGCTTCATCGGCTCCAGCGAGGCGATGATCAAGATGATCGGCTTCGGCCTCGCGATCGCGGTCTTCTTCGACGCCTTCATCGTCCGTATGGCGATCGTCCCGGCGGTCCTCGCCCTGCTCGGCAAGCGGGCCTGGTGGCTGCCGAAGTGGCTGGACCGCGTCCTGCCCAACGTCGACGTGGAGGGCGAAGGCCTGCGCGGCGCGGACGAGAAGCAGCCGCGCGACGAGGACCGGGAGCTGGTCAGCGCCTGACAGGCGCTGCCCGCCACACCGGACCGGCCGGTGAGGGCGCCGTGGGGACGGCGCGCCCTCACCGGCCTTCCGCTGCTCCTGTGCGACCACCGGCCAATGTCCGGCACCCCTCTCACAGAAATCCCTCACGCCGCATACAGTTCGATCACCGAAGCGGGGGAACAACGGGGAAACGGGGAGGGTGATCTCGCGCCATGCGCAAGGGGATCAGAGTCGGCATCGTGGGCGGAGTGTGCACGGTGCTGGTGGCGGGGGCCGGATACGGGGCGTACAACCTGGTGTCCGCACTCGGCGGCACGGGATCGGACGGCACCCCGCAGGCCACGCGGACCGGGCCGCCGAGCGAGGACGAAGTACGGGACACCACACGGAAGTTCTTCACCGCCTGGGAGAAGGGGCAGGGCACGACGGCCGCCTCGTACACGAACAACGCGGCCGACGCCGGACCGCTCCTGACGGCCTACGGCAGCGGCGCGCACATCACCGGGGTGCACATAAGCCCCGGCACGGCGACCGGCACCAGCGTGCCGTTCACGGTGAAGGCGCAGGTGTCGTACGGCGGGAAGGCCAAGCCGCTCGTCTACCGGAGCCGGCTGACCGTGGTGCGCGGTGAGACCAGCCACCGGCCGCTCGTCGACTGGCAGCCGTCCGTGGTCCACCCGCAGCTGAAGCGCGGCGACACACTGGTCACCGGCGCGTCGGCGAGCCCGGCCGTCGAGGCGGTGGACCGTGACGGGAAGGTCCTGACGAAGGAGAAGTATCCCTCCCTCGGCCCGATCCTGGACGCGCTGCGCGACAAGTACGGCGCCAAGGTGGGCGGCACTCCCGGCGTGGAACTGGCGATACGGCACCAGGGCGAGGGGGTGGCCGACACCACCCTGCTCACCCTGGCCAAGGGGCGCGCGGGCAGGCTGCCCACCACACTGAGCGCGAGCGCGCAGGCGGCGGCCGAGACCGCCGTACGGAAGTACGCGGAGTCGTCCGTGGTGGCCGTGAAGCCGAGCACCGGTGAGGTGCTGGCGGTCGCCAACCACCGCGACGACGGCTTCAACGCGGCGTTCCTCGGCGAGCTCGCCCCCGGCTCCACGATGAAGATCATCAGCTCGGCGGCGTTCATCGACAACGGGATCACCACGGCGAACGGCCCGGCGCCCTGCCCGCCCACCGCGATGTGGCAGAGCCAGACCTTCAGCAACCTCAAGAACCTGCCCGCCGACGAACACGCCACCCTGGCAAGCAGTTTCGCCCGCTCCTGCAACACCGCCTTCGTGGCGTACACGGGCAAGCTCAAGGCCGGCACCCTGACCGACGAGGTCCAGGACCGGTTCGGGCTCGGGCGGAACAACTGGAAGGTCGGCGTCCCGTCCTTCGACGGCCGTGTCCCCGCCTCCACCGGCCCGGACATGGCGGCCAACCTGATCGGCCAGGGCCAGGTGCAGATGAGCCCGCTGAACATGGCGTCGGTGACGGCGACGGCGACGACGGGCACCTTCCGGCAGCCGGTGATCGTGCCGCGGGGCCTCGACAACCGTCCACTGGCCACCGCCCGGGGCCTTTCGGCCGGGACGGTCCAGCAGCTGCGGTCGATGATGAAGCGCACCGCGGTCAGCGGCACCGCCGCCGAGGTGATGCGCGGACTGAGCGGCAGCATCGGCGCGAAGACCGGCTCCGCCGAGGTCGACGGGCAGGCGAAGTCCAACAGCTGGTTCACCGGCTACCGCAACGACGTGGCGGCCGCGGCCATGAGCGAGGACGCCGGGCACGGCGTCGACGCGGCGGGCCCGATTGTCGCAGAAGTGCTACGGATCGCCCGCTGAAGTCACTCGTGCAGAAGGGGACTTTAGGGTGGGTGCCGTCGTTGAGAAGCGTAAAGGCCGCACAGGCCGCATAAGCCACGAGGGCCGCGGGGACCTCGGGGAACCGTAGCTCGGGGAACCGTCGGAGGAACTGGGGCAGTGGGCAAGAGAAGACGCGCCGCCGAGCGGCGCAAGGCCAGACCCGCGCTCGTCGGCGGAGTGATCGTCGCGGTCGTCGGCGGCCTCGGCCTCGGCGCCTACACCCTCTACGGCGGCGGCGCGGAGGCGGAGGGCCGTACGGAGGCCCGCAAGGCGGTCAAGACCGGCCCGCTGTCCGCGACCGAGGTGCAGACCTCCGCCACCCGCTTCCTGGCGGCCTGGCAGCAGGGCAGCGTGAGCCGGGCCGCCGCCGCCACGGACGACTCGGCGGCCGCCGCCGCGCTGCTCACCGGCTACACCAGGGACGCCCACCTCAAGGACGTCACCGTCACCCCCGGCTCCCGCACCGGCGACAAGGTCCCCTTCTCCGTCAGGGCCACGATCAGCTACCAGGGCCTCAGCAAGCCGCTCGCCTACGACAGCACGCTCACCGTGGTCCGCCGCGCGAGCGACGGCAGGCCGATGGTCGACTGGCACGCGTCCGTCCTCCACCCGGACCTGAAGGACGGCGACCGGCTGGTCACCGGCGAGTCCGGCACCCCGCCCGTCAAGGCGCTGGACCGCCACGGCGGGGAGGTGACGGCCGCGAAGTACCCGTCCCTCGGCACGGTCCTCGACGGGCTGCGGGAGAAGTTCGGCAAGACGGCGGGCGGCAAGGCGGGCATCGAACTGCGGGTGCTGCGCGGCAAGGCGTCGAAGGCGGCCAAGCTGTCCGACAGGACGCTCGTCGAGCTGAGCAAGGGCACCCCGGGCACGGTGCGTACGACGCTGAGCCCGGTCCTCCAGTCGGCCGCCGAGCAGCAGGTCGCCAAGCGGGAGCGGGCCTCGGTGGTGGTCATGCGCCCGTCGACCGGGGAGATCCTCGCGGCGGCCAACAGCGGCCACGGCTTCAACACCGCGTTCCAGGGCTCGCTGGCCCCCGGCTCCACGATGAAGGTCATCACGTCGTCGCTGCTGCTGGAGAAGGGCCTGGCGTCCCCGGAGAAGCCGCACCCCTGCCCCAAGACGGTGAAGTACGGTGGCTGGACCTTCCACAACGACGACGACTTCGAGATCAAGGGCGGCACCTTCAAGGCGAGCTTCGCGCGCTCCTGCAACACGGCGTTCATCAGCCAGGCGGAGAAGCTGGACGACGCCGACCTGGCGAAGCAGGCACAGCAGGTGTTCGGGCTGTCCATGAACAACTGGGCGATCGGCGTGCCGACCTTCGACGGTTCGGTGCCGGTGCAGTCGGCGGCGCAGATGGCGGCCGAGCTGATCGGCCAGGGCGGCGTGCGCATGAACCCGCTCAACATGGCGTCGGTCGCCTCGACCGTGAAGGCGGGCACCTTCCACCAGCCGTATCTGGTCTCCCCCGACGTGGACCACCGCCGGACGGCCACCGCCGCCCGCACGATGTCCGCCTCGACGCTCGCCCAGCTCCGCGAGCTCATGCGCTACACCGCCGCGTCCGGCACGGCGGCCCAGGCCATGTCAGGCCTCGGCCCGGACTACGGCGCCAAGACCGGTTCCGCCGAGGTCGACGGCCAGGACAAGCCCAACGGCTGGTTCACCGCCTACCGCGGTGACCTCGCGGCGGCGGGCGTCGTCCAGGCGGGCGGCCACGGCGGCGACACGGCGGGCCCGATCGTGGCGGCCCTGCTGCGGGCAGGGAGCTGATCAGCGGGCCACCGGCTCCTCGGCCGCCACGTAGGTCCGGCGCAGGAACCGCAGCAGGGCCTTCGACTCGAACTGCACCAGCTCGACGCCGTGCCCGGAGTGGAACTCGACCACGGCCTGGACCCGGCCGCACGGCCACACACGGACACCGTCGCTCTCGGCCGGTGCTCTGAGGCCGCGTTCGAGGAGGGCGCGGGAGAAGGTCCACTCGTGCGGGCCGGGCAGGTCGATGTGGACGGATCGTGGGTCGGCCTCGGGGTCGTAGCGCAGGACGACCGGGACGGCCGGCTGTTCGTCCGGTACGTCCTCGTCGGTGACGATGTGGGCTCGCGCGTACTGCTCGACTACGGGCATCGGACCGCCCCTAACGGTGCGTAACCTTTGTGGAGGCCGTGCATCCGCCTCCACCCCTCCAATGTCGCATATTCTGCGCATTCCGCTCAGTGGAGCGCAATGCTCTCATTTGTGCATTCCATGACGTTCCACGACCGCCTCTCTCTTGCAAAAGGGTTGCAACAAGCCACTAAAATCAAGACGTGCATGTACCTGACGGATTCATCGACGCGCCCACATCCGCTGTCACCGGTGTGGTGGCCGCCGGAGCCATCGCCGTGAGCCTGCGCGGCGCCCGTCGCGAACTCGACGAGCGGACCGCCCCCCTGGCCGGCCTGGTGGCCGCCTTCATCTTCGCGGTGCAGATGCTGAACTTCCCGGTCGCGGCCGGGACCAGCGGGCACCTGCTCGGCGGTGCCCTCGCCGCGATACTCGTCGGTCCCTACACCGGGGTGCTCTGCGTCTCCGTGGTCCTGCTCATGCAGGGCATCCTGTTCGCCGACGGCGGCCTGACCGCGCTCGGCGTGAACGTCACGGACATGGCGATCGTCACGACGGTCGTGGCGTACGCCGTCTTCCGCGGCCTGGTGAAGGTACTTCCGCGCGGGCGGCGCGCGGTGACCGTCGCCTCCTTCGCCGCCGCCGTCCTCTCCGTCCCGGCCGCCGCCGTCGCCTTCACCCTCATCTACGCCGTGGGCGGCACCACCGACGTCCCGATCGGCAAGGTCGCCACCGCGATGATCGGCGTCCACGTCCTCATCGGCCTCGGCGAGGCGGCGATCACCGCGCTCACCGTCGGCGCCGTCATCGCCGTACGGCCTGACCTCGTGTACGGCGCCCGCGGCCTCCAGCAGCGTCTCAAGCTCCGGGTGGGCGGCGAACTCGTCGACGCCCCGGCCGCCGAACCGGCCCCGGTTCCCGCCGCCGCCCGCTCGCACCGCAAGATCTGGATCACCGGCCTGGTCACGTCCCTCGTGCTCGCCGGGTTCGTCAGCTTCTACGCCTCCGCCAGCCCCGACGGCCTGGAGAAGGTCGCCCACGACAAGGGCATCGACCGCAAGGCCGAGCAGCACGCGGCGGCCGACTCCCCGCTCGCCGACTACGGCGTCAAGGACGTCCAGAACGCCCGTCTCTCCGGCGGTCTCGCGGGAGTGATCGGCGTCGGCGTCACGGTCGCGGCGGGCAGTGCGGTGTTCTGGGCGGTGCGCAGGCGCCGCACCGGGGACGCCGCGGGAGCCGCGGACGTGTCGCCCGCGGGCACGGGAGCCTGAGGTGGGTGCGGGGCACGCGCACCGGCTGTACCGGCACGGGCACTCCGCCGTCCACGCACTGCCGCCGCACACCAAACTCGCCGCCGCCTTCGCCTTCGTCGTGGTCGTGGTGTCCACCCCGCGGGAGGCGATGTGGGCCTTCGGCCTGTACGCCGTCCTGCTGGGCGTTGTCGCGCATCACGCCCGGATACCCGCGCTGTTCCTGCTCAAACGGCTACTGATCGAGGTGCCGTTCGTCGCCTTCGCGCTGCTCATGCCGTTCGTGGCGGAGGGCCGCCGGGTGGACGTGCTAGGCCTGTCGCTGAGTGTGAACGGCCTGTGGGGCGCCTGGAACGTGCTCGCCAAGGGCACCCTGGGCGTGGCCGCGTCCGTGCTGCTGGCCTCCACCACCGAGCTGCGCGAGCTGCTCCTCGGCCTGCAACGGCTGAAGCTCCCACCGCTGCTGGTCCAGATCGCGTCGTTCATGATCCGCTACGGCGACGTCATCACCGACGAGATGCGCCGGATGCGGATCGCCCGCCAGTCACGCGGCTTCGAGGCGCGGGGCATGCGTCACTGGGGTGTGCTCGCCAAGTCGGCCGGAGCGCTGTTCATCCGCTCCTACGAGCGCGGGGAACGCGTGCACCTGGCCATGGTGAGCCGGGGGTACACCGGCTCCATGCCGGTCATCGACGAGGTGACCGCGTCCCGGGCGCAGTGGTCGCACGCCCTCACCCTCCCCTGCACCGCGCTCGTCGTCTGTCTGCTGGGATGGGTGCTGTGACAACTACGCCTGTGCCTTCACTGGAAGTGGCCTCGCTGGCCTTCGCATACCCCGACGGACACCAAGCCCTGTTCGGGGTGGACTTCTCCATGGGCCGCGGTGAGCGGGTCGCGCTGCTCGGACCGAACGGCGCCGGGAAGACCACGCTGGTGCTGCACCTCAACGGCATCCTCGGCGGCGGCAGCGGCAAGGTGACCGTGGCCGGGATGCCGGTCGGCAAGAAGCACATGGCGGAGATCCGGCAGAAGGTCGGCATCGTCTTCCAGGACCCGGACGACCAGCTCTTCATGCCGACCGTGCGGGAGGACGTGGCGTTCGGCCCGGCGGCCGCCGGACTGAAGGGAGCCGCGCTGGAGGAACGGGTGCGTACGGCGCTGGAGCGGGTCGGCATGGCCGACTTCGCCGAGCGCCCGCCTCACCATCTGTCCTTCGGCCAGCGCCGCCGGGTCGCCGTGGCCACGGTGCTCGCCATGGAGCCGGAGATCCTCGTCCTGGACGAGCCCTCCTCCAACCTCGACCCGGCCTCCCGCCGCGAACTGGCCGACATCCTGCGCTCGTTGGACGTGACCGTGCTGATGGTCACGCACGACCTGCCGTACGCGCTGGAGCTGTGCTCGCGCTCACTGATCCTGAGCGACGGAGTGATCGCGGCGGACGGCCCGACCGGCGAGCTGCTGTCCGACGACACCCTGATGCGCGCCCACCGGCTGGAGCTTCCGTTCGGCTTCGACCCGAGGTCGGTGCGGGCGTGACCGTGCGGGTGAACGGCACGGTTGCCGAGGGCTTCGAACCGGTCGGGGAGGCGTTCGCCCGGAACTTCGAGCTGCTCGGGGACCGGGGCGCGGCGGTGGCCGTCTACCGGGACGGGCACCGGGTCGTCGACCTGTGGGGCGGCACCAGGGACGTCGACGGCACGGCCCCCTGGGAGCGCGACACCGCGCAGATCGTGCGCTCCGCGACAAAGGGGGTGGCCGCCGCCGCGGTGCTGCTCCTGCACCAGCGCGGGCAGCTGGACCTGGACGCACCGGTGGGCGGGTACTGGCCGGAGTTCAAGATCGCGGGCAAGGAACGCACCCGGGTGTGGCACCTGCTCGCGCACCGGGCGGGCGTGCCGGTCCTCGACCGTCCGCTGACCCCCGAGGAGGCTGCCGACCCCGACCTCGGCGCACGGGCCGTCGCGGCCCAGGCACCGGCGTGGGAGCCGGGCACCGACCACGGATACCACGCGCAGACCTACAGCTGGCTCACCGCCGAACTGGTACGACGCGTCACCGGCCGCCCGATCGGCGAGTGGCTGGCGGCCGAGGTCACCGGGCCGGCCGGAGCGGACTTCTGGCTCGGCCTGCCCGAGGCACAGGCGGCCCGCGTGGGCCGGGTCGGCCGCACCGAGGCCCCCGAGGCGACCGGCGCGCTGAGAGTCCGCCCCAGACGGTCGGTCACCGAGGCGTACGCCGACCCGGAGTCGCTGACCCGCCGCGCCTTCGCCGCGATCACCCCGCTGCCCGACGAGAACGCCCCCGCCTACCGCGCCGCCGCGCTGCCCGCCTCCAACGGCATGGCCACCGCCGACGGCCTGGCCCGCCTGTACGCGTCGCTGATCGGCCGGGTCGACGGCGGCACACGGCTGTTCGACCCCGAGACGGTGGAGCTGGCCCGGGGCGAGCGGTCCGCCGGCCCCGACCGGGTGCTCGTGGTGAACACCCGCTTCGGGCTCGGCTACATGCTGCACGGCAGCGCGTCCCCGCTCCTGGCCCCGGGCTCCTTCGGCCACCCGGGCCGCGGAGGCGCCCTCGGCTTCGCCGACCCCGAGTCGGGCATCGCCTTCGGCTATGTCACCAACGGCTTCCGCCGGAGCGTGACGGCGGATCCGCGGGCGCAGGCGCTGGTCGGAGCGGTGAAATCGGCGCTCGGCCAGACGTGACGTGACCGGACGCGACTAGACGTGACTAGACGTGAATGGGGTGCGAGATCCGCCCGGAGGCGGAGTCGATCTCGTCGTGCGCCTTGGTCAGCAACTCCATCGCCAGCTCGTTGAGCGCCCGCGCTCCCGCGATCTCCTCACCGACCCGGGGCTGACTGGAGTCCGTGTCGTGCCTGCTGGCACTCCCGTGCGCCGTCACCTCGCTGCCGTCGGGCAACCGCACCAGCGCGGCCGCCCTGGTGTGCCGGTCGTCCTCCTCGAACTCCAGCTCTATGTGCCATCCCACCGGGGTGTGCATCGTGGACCACCTCCGAAATAACCTGCTTCCAGGGTGCTCCCGGACGCCCCGGGCGGCAGCTCAGGAGGACCGGCGGCTCAGGGGTGCTCAGGCGTCCGGCTTGTCGAAGCTGGCGAAGTAGGCGGCGACCATGTCCTCGCCGCCGTGCCCCTGGGCGGCGGCACGGGCGAACCGCTCGGCGGCAGCGGCGGCCACGTCGAGACGCGCGCCATGGTCCGCACCGGCCCCGACGATCAGCCGCGCGTCCTTCTCCGCGGTGGTCACCGCGAACTGGGCCGGTGTGAGGCGTCCGTCGAGCACCAGCGCGGCCTTGGCCCGCAGGTACCCCATGTCGAGCGGTCCGCCGTCGATGAGGCCGAGGAAGTCCTCCGGATCGACATCCAGCACCTTGGCCAGGGCCAGCACCTCGCCGGTCGCCGCGGTGACCGCGAGAACCCAGCTGTTGGCTACCAGCTTGAGCCGGGTGGCACTGCCCGCCGCCCCGTTGTCACCGGTCCACAGCGTGCGGACGCCGACCGCGTCGAAGACCGGTTCCACCGTCCGCCGGCCGTCCCGGGGGCCCGCGGCCAGGACCGTGAGCCGACCGGCCTCCGCGGGCTGCCGGGTACCGAGCACCGGGGCGTCGTAGAAGACCAGGTCGTGCCGGTCGGCGAACCCGGCCATGTCCGCGATCGAGTCGATCCCGGCGGTGGTCGACTGCACCCACACGGCACCGGCCCGCAGCTCCGGCGCGGCCTCGCGCATCGTCTCCAGGACGGTGTCACCGTCGTACAGCATGGTCAGTACGACGTCGGCGTCCCGCACGGCCTCGGCGGGCGTGCCGACGACGTGGACGCCGTCGGCGGCCAGCGGCTCGGCCTTGGCGCGGGTGCGGTTCCAGGCGCGGACGGTGTGCCCGGCCCTGCGGAGGCTGCGGGTCATCGCGGCCCCCATGATCCCGGTACCCAGGACACCTACGGTGAGCTTGTCTGCCATGACCACTCCTGTTCCCGGGAGGTTCTTGGACTTCCTGGTTCGAGCGTCCCGCACTATCCGGTGTGCAGCATCAGCCCGATTCCCACGACCAGCAGTCCGGCCGCCGCGATCCTCGGCAGGCCGAACCGTTCCTTGAAGAATGCCGCGCCGATGGCCGCGCCGACGAGGATCGAGGACTCCCGCAGTGCGGCGACGGGTGCGAGTTCCGCCCGGGTCTGCGCCCACAGGACCAGCCCGTACGCGGCGACCGAGAGCGCGGCCCCGAGCAGACCGAGTACGGCGACGGGACGCAGTACGGCGACGGTCTCGCGCCGCCAGCGGAAGCAGACGGCGTACGCCGGGACGGCCAGGCCCTGAAGCACCATCAGCCACGCGGTGTAGCCGAGGGCGGAACCGGAGGCCCGCACACCGAGCCCGTCCACCACCGTGTACGACGCGATGGACAGCCCCGTCGCCAACGCGGCCCCGATCGCCGCCCAGTTGGGCCGGTGCCCGCGCATCCCCCACACCGCCACGCCGGTCAGCCCCACGCAGGTGAACGCGATGCCCGCGGCGCCCCAGCGGTCCGGCACCTCGTGCGCGAAGAGCGCCGCGAAGAGGGTGACCACGAGCGGCGCGGTTCCCCGTGCGATCGGATACGCCTGCCCGAAGTCCCCGAGCCGGAAGGAAGCCATCAGCAGGACGACGTAGGCGAGATGGATCCCCGCCGAGAGCATCAGATACGGCCACGCCCGCCCCGCAGGGAACTCCGCGAACGGCGCGATCACCGCCCCGATGAGCACCCCTCCCGCGAGGATCAACGTGAACCCGACCAGCTTGTCGGTGATCCTGTGGGCGATCGCGTTCCAACTGGCGTGCGTGACCGCGGCGAGCAGTACGGCCGCGGAGACCAAAGGCGTCATGCCTGCACGCTAACGCGCACGTGTGTTGCATATGCAACCGGGTTTCGCTGTCCGGCCGACAAGGGTCGGATCAGGCGGCCCGGAGGATGTCGACCTGGCCTTCGTGACCCCTCGGCACCACCGGCTGCGTGGACTCCAGCGAAAGCCACCATTCCCAATCCCTATCCCTCGGCGGCAAATCCGAGAAGTAGAGGAACAGCAGGTACGCGGCCACCGTGATGACCACGACGACTGCCGCGCCCACGCTGATCCACAGCTTGCGGCCGGACCAGCGACGCTGCGCCCGGGGCCCGGCGGCCTTGGTGTCCTTCGCCTCGACCTTGTCGGCGGCCTTGGCGTCCTTGGTGGCGGCTCTGGTGTCCTTCGCCTCGGCTTTGGTGGCGGCCTTGGCGTTGCTCGCCTCGACCTTGTCGGCGGCCTTGGCGTCCTTGGTGGCGGCTCTGGTGTCCTTCGCCTCGGCTTTGGTGGCGGCCTTGGCGTTGCTCGCCTCG